>JAYTKJ010000243.1:0-7417 GCA_043730365.1 Acidobacteriota bacterium
CCAGCGCTCGGCCATGCGCCGCCGGAAATTGGGGCGATGATGGCCGCGGCCACCAAAGCCTCCACCGCCACCGAACAGGATTCGGCAGAGAGCCAGCAATCCGAGACCCTGCCAGAACGTAATCTGCCGCCATCCAAACAAAGTGGGCAGCAGCCAGTTCCAAAGCTGCATGACGACTGTGCCGCCAACCGCGATGAAAATTGCGAGCCCCAGCGGGGCCAGAATCATCCATTTCTTTCTCATGTTTTTGGGCTCCTTACCTCTTTGAAAACTCGTCGTGAATTTGCTGCAACCGTTCACGCAGATGAAGCACCGCGTAGCGTTTGCGCGCCAGTAGGGTGTTGATCTTTACGCCGCTCTCTTCCGACAACTCTTTGAAGTTGCGTCCCTCCAACTCGTGGGCGACGAAGACGTCAAGCTGCTCGCCGGGCAGTTCGTTGAGCGCAGCTTCCAACTCGTCAAAAAGCACACCGCGGAGGTAGAGTGCTTCCGGCCCGGCGTCAGGCGATGGCAACAGATCCTCAATCTGCAACCACTCGCCGTCTTGGCCCTCTACCGCCGCCGCGCTGAACGTTTCCGGCTTCTTCTTGCGAAAAAGGTCCGTGATGCGATTGCGCGCGACGCGAAAAAGCCAGCCGGTCAAATGCTCAATCGGCATGAGCCGGCGATTGGCGTCTACCAGTTCGTAGAAGACCTCCTGCACGATGTCCTCGGCGTCGGAGGGATCGGGCACGCGCCGGCGGATGAAGTCACGCAGCCGGGACCGTTCCTCAATGAAGAGTTCCGAGATTTTGCGGTCTTGCCCGGTCATCAGCGCGATGCTCGACGGCTCATCCATCTATTCCTGTAGACGTAGGAGGAGCGCCTATATTGTAAAGAAGTGAACAAACCTCAGACGGGCGAGCCGCGGCTGGTGGCTCTCGATGCGTTTCGCGGAGCGATTATCGCGCTCATGGTGGTGGTGAACGATCCGGGCAATGGCAGCGACGCCTATGCGCCACTCCAGCACTCACGATGGAACGGGTGGACCATCACCGACGTGGTCTTCCCCTCGTTCCTGTGGATTATCGGGGTGGCCATCACGATTTCAATGGCCAAACGGATCGAGGCCGGGGCGTCGCGCGCGCAGCTTTTCCGCCAGGTGCTGCGCCGGGGCGCGATTCTGTTTGGGCTGGGGCTGCTGGTGTACCTGTTCCCCACTTTCGATTTCTCTACGATGCGCGTGCTGGGCGTGCTGCAACGTCTGGCCATCTGCTACGTGGTTGCGTCGGCCATCTACCTCACCACCGGCATCCGCGGCCAGATTGCCTGGGTCGTGGCGATGCTGGGTTCCTATTGGCTGCTGATGATGCTGGCGCCGGTGCCGGGCTGTGGAGCGGCGGGCCACTTGGATGTCGACTGCAACTTTGCGCACTACGTGGACCGCGTCGTGCTGGGACAGCACAACTACCAGAACACCAAGACTTGGGATCCGGAGGGAATCGTCAGCACCCTGCCCTCGATTGCGACGGCGCTGCTGGGTATCATGGCCGGCCACATTCTGCGGCTGAAACGACAACTGGCTGAGCGCACCACTTGGATGTTCTTTGCCGGAAGTCTGCTGCTGGCGGCTGGGCTGGTTTGCGACATGTGGCTACCGATCAACAAGCAGCTATGGAGCAGTTCGTTTGCGCTGTTCATGGCCGGGCTTGATTTCATCATGCTGGCGATGTCCATATGGTGGATTGACGGAATGGGCCGGCAATCGACGGTGAGGCCGCTGGTGGTGATGGGCATGAATCCGATTGCTGTCTATATGGCTTCCGAGCTTCTCGATATCACGCTGGGCTTTGTCCATGTGCGGTCGGGGGACGGCTCGATCAACCTGCATGCGTGGCTTTATCAAACCGTGTTTGCGCCGATGGCTTCTCCGGCCAACGCATCGCTGCTGTACTCGCTTGTGTATGTGGGACTGATGTTCCTGCTGGCGCACTGGATGTACCGGCGGCAGTGGTTTGTGCGAGTGTAGACCGCTCTAGACTAGAGGGGTAAACCAAACCTTCGTTATGCTGCGACGCGCCCGGCGAATCCCTTGAACCGCTGAAGTTCCAGCGCTCGTTCGATGGCGATGTCGGCCACCTTGGACACCACCGGCAGATCGTCGATGTTGTAACTGTTCGTCTGGTGCCACTGGTCCTGTACGTCGCGGTAGTGCAAGCGTGGGCGGACCATAGCCCAATGGGCAAAGCATTCAAGAGAACAAATAGCGGGTGCGATATAGTATTGCTGACTATGGGAATTGATGAAGCATTAGCGCAGGCGGATCAAGTAAGACAAAGCTTAAGAAAAGCGCTTGACGGGGAATACAGCGATGACGAACGGACAGTTTTCGCGGTGGCTTACACAGATGTGTCGATGGAGACGCACGAGGCGATAGGCGCTCTCGTGCGTGCAAGGTTGTACGGGCCGGCATTCGCCCTCTGGCGGACTGTATTCGAAGTGTTGTTCAAGTCGCATTGGGTCAACAAGTGCGCGACGGATAAGCAGATCAGGAAGTTGCGACAGACTGAGAAGTTCGACTTTCCTGGAGTGCAGAGTATCGTTGATGCCGTCGATCAGGCATATGGGACGAGCGGATTCTTTGGCGCGTTAAAGAAGCAGGGCTGGGGCACGATGAACGGATTCACGCACTCCGGCGTTCATCAGCTATCGCGAAGATTCAAAGGATCGGTGGTGGAGCCTAGCTACAAAGAGTCGGAAGTTGTGGAGATCATCACTTCAAGCACTGCCGCGATTGTCCAGCAAGGGCTTTTCTTGGCGAATGTAGGCCAGAAGGACGACGTAAAAAGAGCGGTTGGTGACATCCTGGATAAATTTGCCGAAGAATGAGTTGGCTCATCAGCGCGAGCACTTCTCTTCGGAACCGCCGCTAAGGATGCATTGCTGGCGCTCGATCTTCGTCATGGGTTTGCCCTAGTCTAGATGAACAGATTCACCGGGACGTTGAAAAACGCGGCGAGTTGCTTGGCATGTGCTTTGCTGATGGCGCGCTTGGCGTTGATAACATCGGATACATAGCCGCTGGATTTGAAAATCGGCAGGAGCGCCGCCTGCTTTAGGCCCCGTTGCTCCATGAGAAAAACCAACATTTCGTGAGGGCTCGGATCGGGTAGCGGGTGATGCCGCTCTTCGTAGTCCTTAACTAGCCGGACCATTAACTCCAGAGCCGCGTCCTCTTCCGCAGTGCGATGGTCGCACTTGTCCATCAGTTTTTCGACTTCGGTTAGCATGCGTTCATGTTCTCCGCGCATGGCGATTACCCGTGGTAGGACCTTCGCCAACACCCGTGCGTACTTCCGGTCGTCAATGGCTAGCGTGCCCATTTCTTCCAGTCTCCTCGAGAGTATTCCTTGTGAGTGAAGAATTCCTTGACCATCAGGAGCTTTGCCCGATAATCAACCTTTACGATCAGGCGGTAATGGTTGTGCCGGATATTGAAGATCAACAATGATCTGTACTGGTCAGCATCCGGAAAATGGAGTCGAACCTCAATTAGATTCAGCCAGACTACTTGGCTGGCTATCTTGTTCCATCGCATCAAATCTCCGGCCGCCTCCGAGTGACGTGCCGCGTACGCCTTGATGGCCGCCGAACTGATCACGTTCACATCTCCATGCTCGCATAACGCGAGGGCGGAGGCAAGCCGCCGTCTCTAGTTGATTCCCCAGTCAACCTAGAGTAACTCGAAGCGGCGCCGCCGCCACCAGATCAGGAAGGCAGCGCTCGGGATGAAGAGCGCCAAGCCGATCCACCAGGAACGCGGCATCAGCCAGTCGCCGGATGCCGCTGGGTTGTCGCCATACAGCACCAAGCCGGCCCAGTGATAGGGATGAACGCCCAAGCGAAGGTGTTTGATCTTGGCCTGCCGCAGGGCTTCGGCTTTCGGCTCCTGCATGAAGGCGTCGTCCGGTGGCGCGGGCCATAGCCGGACCAGCCGCGTGGGAGCAGACAGATCGTAGGAGACCGCGAATCGCTCGATCAACGCCGGGTTGCCCAGCACTTCAAACGGTAGCGCTCGCAGCGGCCCATCGGCTGGCGTCACCACCACAATGCGCCGCACGTTGTCCGGCGGTTCAATGCCACCCAGTAGCAGTTCGGCCGCGTGGAGCGAGAGAGCTTTCCATTCGCCGTCGGGACGCGCCACGGCGGCGGCGAGGCGGGTAATCGCGCCGGCGTCTTCGGCGGAGAACGGGCGCGAGACACGGCCCGACGTCGTGCGAGTTGACCAGGCGATGGTAAGTTGGCCGCTTGGTTCGAAGCGGTATTCCAGCAGTAGCGTCGCCGGTTCGAGCAAGAGCAGCAGTCCTAAGAGGATCACGGGGCGCGCTACGCCTCAATGCCCATTTGCGTGAGCCGGTATCGCAGCGCGTTACGCGTCAACCCCAACATGCGCGCCGCTTGCGACTTATTGCCCGCCGCTCTGCGCAGAGCCTCCCGCAGAATCGATTGCTCGAACTCGTCAAGCGTCATGCCTTCCGGCACGAACGGCACCGCGCCACCTGAGGCTGACGTGGGGGCCGACGAGGAAGCCCGCCCCGCCAGCGCATCCAGCTTGATGTCGGACGCCTCCAGCCGCGCGCCCTGCGACAGCAGCACGCTGCGCTCAATCACGTTCTCCAGTTGCCGCACGTTGCCGGGCCAGGGAAATTCCACTAGCCGTGCGACGGCTTCCGGCGAAATCGAATCCACGGGCGAGCCATGAGTTTGCGCGGCCTTGAGCACGAAGCGTTCGGCCAGTACGGGAATATCTTCGCGGCGCTCACGCAGCGGCAAAATCTCGATCGGCATGACGTTGAGGCGATAGAAAAGATCCTCGCGAAACGTTCCCTGCGCGAGAGCCTTCTTCAAATCCACATTGGTGGCGGCGATCACGCGCACATCCACCTGACGCGTCTTGTTGCTGCCGAGCCGTTCCAGTTCGCGTTCCTGCAGGATGCGCAGGAGCTTGACCTGGACGGCCATCGGCACGTCGCCGATCTCATCAAGGAACACCGTGCCGGTGTCGGCCTGCTCGAACTTGCCGGGCTTGGACGCGGTGGCTCCGGTGAAGGCGCCTTTCTCATAGCCGAAAAGTTCGCTCTCCATGAGCGGCTCCGGAATCGCGGTGCAGTTGATCTTGACGAACGGCTTGTCGCGCCGGGGCGACTGGTAGTGGATGGCGCGCGCAATCAGATCCTTGCCCACGCCGGACTCGCCTACCAGCAGTACGGTGGCGCGGGTCGGGGCGACGCGCTCCACCATCGCCAGCACGTCGCGCATGCCCGGACTGCGGCCGATGATGCTGGCCACGTCGTACCGCGCGCCTAGCTGTTCGCGCAACGTCCGGTTCTCGGCGCGCAGCGAGCGCACTTCCAGCGCCTTGGCCACCACTGTCATCAGGTGGTCCATGGAGAACGGCTTGGGCAGAAAATCCTGCGCGCCCGATTTCATGGCTTCGACCGCGGTCTCCACCGAACTGAAGGCGGTCATCATGATGACGGGCGCGGTGATCTGGCGCTGGCGCAGTTGGGCCAGAAAGGCGAGGCCGTCCATGCCGGGCAGGCGCAAGTCAGTGAGAATCAGATCGGCTTTTTCCGCCACGGGCAAAGCCAGTTCAGCGGTGGCGGCGAGTTCGGTTTCGTAGCCGGCCGAGCGCAGCTGCAGTTCCACCACGCGGCGGAGACGGTCCTCGTCTTCAACAATCAGAATGCAGGCGCTCATGATTCAGTGTTGGGAAGCAGCACGCGGAAGATGCTGCCTTCTCCCGGTTGGCTCTCCACCGCGATTTTACCGCCATGTTCGCCGACGATTCGGGCGACGATGGCGAGGCCCAGTCCGGTGCCGGTTGGTTTGGTGGTGAAAAACGGGTTGAAAATGTTCTCGCGCTGCGCCGGATCGATGCCCACGCCGCGGTCGATCACCGATGCCTCCACGCCGCCGGGAACCGTGCGGGTCTTCACCGTGATGGTGATGGGCGACACGCCCGGCGGCGAGGCCTGGGCGGCGTTGAGCAGCAAATTGAAGAAGACGCGCTCCATGAGGTCCGGGTCAAAGGAGAAGCGCTGGATGTCGGGCGAGTAGTTGCGAATGATCGCGACCGGCACGGGCAGCGGCGGCTGATGTTTTTCCAGGCGGGTCACGGCGCGGTCCAGCATCTCATTCCAGTCCGCCTTCTCGCGCATGATCTGGAGAGGCCGCGCGAAATCGAGAAAACGCGTCACCAGGGAATTGGTGCGATCAACCTCGTCGCGGATGTAGCCGGCCACCTCGAGCGGCACAGCTTGATGCGGCTCGAGGCTCTTGAGCAGCAACTCGGCCGACGCCTTCATCGTGCCAAGCGGATTGCGCAGCTCATGCGCCAGCCCGGCCGTCAACTGGCCGAGCGCGGCGAGCCGCTCCGAACGCCGCACCGCATCCTCGGCCGCCTGGAGATTGCGATTGGCATCGGCTAGTTGATTGGCCACCTCCAGATGCCGCTGTGCCTGCGCCCGGGAAGCCTCCGCCAGTTGATGCGTCAGCAGCGCCAGGATGCCGAAGATAAGCACACGCACCGCCAGTTCGCGCATCTGATCCGGCGGAACGCTTTGGGCTCCCCAGTCGATAAAGAGGAGAAACGAGAGGTACGACGCGCTGGCGGCGAGGCTCACCAGCAACGTACCTAGCGCGCCGAGCGCGGTGGCGGCGGCCACCACCGGCACCATGAGAATCAGATAGTAGCTGGAGGCGATGCCGCCGGTGACACCGATCAGCAGCCAGGCCAGAAACAGTTTGACCAGCACCGAGCAAACCGTGCCGGCGTGGGTGTTGAACCAGACGATGCGGGGCTCAATCACCTGGAAGGCCGCCAGCCCGAGCAGCACCTGCGTCTCGGCGCCGGAGCGCACAGGGCCGGTCATCGCCAGCGCGGCGTATAGCAAGAGCCAAACCACGTCCAAGGGACGTACCGGCAGGCGGCTGGGTTGCGGCGGCGTATCGGGCATGCGGGCTCTGTCAGGTCCTTCCCGATTGTGCCAAAATGAGGTGAACTGTCGTAGTATCTCAATAAATTATCTCTCGCTCTCCCCCATGAACCCTTCTAAACCCAACCCGATGCCCGATGAAGTGACGATGGCCGCGTCAACGGACGAAGAGTCTTTTGCCGACATCCTCAATCAATTCGAGCGCGGCCATTCGCAGCCGGTGAAGAATCGCGAAGAATCCGCTGGCGGCGGCACGATCGACGGTACGGTGATTTCGGTGAGCCCGCTCGGCGTGTTCGTCGACATCGGCCGCAAGCTCGAAGGCATTTTGCCCCTGGAAGCCATCCGCAGCGCGGTGGGCCAAGTGAATTTGAAAGCCGGAGATCAGGTTAAGGTCAGCGCCGGCGGCCGCGATGAAAACGGCTACTACCAGCTTTCGA
>JAYTKJ010000244.1:0-5148 GCA_043730365.1 Acidobacteriota bacterium
CCTCGCAATCCACATTCACTCGTTATCACTTGCCCATTGGGGAGGCACGGCCGGTTGTCGTCGATACCTCCGTCGAGCCGGGCTGGATTCGGGTGTTGACGCCGCAAACCATGAAGCTCTCGTCCCCGGCATCGCTGGGGCATATCGTCATCCCGAGGGCCACCTCGTGTTAGTTAGTGCGCGACTTCGCTACTCGTTTCGGACGGATTCGCACCACGTTCAGCCTATTGCCTCACGGACAGGTTGTACTGGCCCTGGATATGGGAGTTCAGGATTCGCCAGCTTTGTCGTGAGCCACATACGCCCGGGTGAGATTTCGGTGGCGAGGTTGCGCGGGCACGGATCCTATGTCCTTTTGCCGCTATCGACCGGTGTTTGAATCAGAACCGCGCCAGAGGCGGCCCTGCCCAGGGCGCGAATCCGTTCGCCCGCCACAACGATGCCGTCGACGGAGTTCAGGAATTTAGCTGCAATTCCGACGCCGGGCGGCTGGACCCGATAATTAACAACAGCTCACCGGGCGCAAAACCGAGTGTCGGGGAAAAACTGAACCTAGCGTATGAGGCGGACCGTCGCGCCCGGATCGAGTTTGAGAGGATCAGGGAACTTCAGCGTGAATCCGGTCACCGGGATGAGACTCCACCGGACGGAGGCAAGTCCAAAAGAACTCCAGCGGAAGGAAGGGTGCCCAGGATCCACGCTACCGGGAATTACGGCGGAAAGTCCTGGGTTCAATCGACGGCAACCATTGTGGGCCCAAAGATCTGCTGAATTATGTGGTCCGCACATCCGATGTCGTGGCCCTCGCTACAGCCGGAAAGTGTCACCTCGAGCCGGGACAGGCCGGTGGTTGTCAGACTCGCTGTCAGCGGGAGGCCACGCTGAAACAGCCTCTTCACGGCAAAGCGAGGAATTGATCTGCGATCTAAAGCACCCGATGGGCCGCGCGGAACCAGCGTCCGGAGGGGTTTTGAAGGCGACTTCTTCGTGCCGGGCGCCGTTACCGGAAATTCTCGATCATCATGATGTCGCGGCCGCGCAATCTCGATTGCGTTACGCACAACTCCCGCTCGTCGGGGCTGACCGCCAGCCCCCACCTAACCCAATCAGGCGTTTCGGCCACCTGGTGCGATTCGCCGCGAACGCTGCCGCGAACGAGTTAGAGGCCGCAATGAACCCGGGGGATGTCGCTGAACCGCATCTGGAGCCGTTCGATATAATCGAAGCGTTTGCCACCCCTCGCATTATTGATCCTGCTTGCGCTCCCGGCGTCTGCTGCGCTAGAGTTCAACCGCGACATTCGCCCCATCCTCTCTGACCGCTGCTTTGCCTGCCATGGCCCCGATGCCGGCAATCGCAAAGCGAATTTCCGGCTGGATCTCGAAGAGGCCGCCAAGCCCAAACTGGGCCTCGTCTATCAACGCATCTCCTCCACTGACAAAGCGCTCCGCATGCCGCCTGCCTATGCCGGGCACGACGCGCTGCCGGCTCGCGATGTCGAAACCATTAAGCAGTGGATTGACGCAGGCGCACCCTGGCAGCAGCACTGGTCCTTCATCGCTCCTCGCCGTGCCGCGCGGCCAGCCGCCAAAAACGCCGCCTGGCCCAAGAACGAGCTCGATTGGTTTGTGCTGGCGCGCCTGGAGCGCGAGGGCCTCGCCCCGTCAGCCGAGGCCGGTAAAGAGACACTGCTCCGGCGCGCGACACTGGACATCACCGGCCTGCCTCCCACGCCCGCCGAAGTCGAAGCTTTCGTGAAAAACCCTGCGGCCAATGCGTACGAGAAGGTCGTGGACCGGCTGCTGGCCTCGCCGCGCCATGCCGAAAGAATGGCCGTGCGCTGGCTTGAAGCGGCGCGCTATGCCGACACCAACGGCTACCAATCCGACGGCACGCGCACCATGTGGCGCTGGCGCGATTGGGTGATTGACGCCTTCGCGCGTAACATGCCCTTTGACCAGTTCACCATCGAACAGATCGCCGGCGACATGCTGCCGCAGGCCTCGCTCGATCAACGGATCGCCACTGGCTTTCACCGCAATCACCGCACGACGGCCGAGGGCGGCATCGTCGACGAAGAGTTTCGCGTGGAGTACGTGGCCGATCGCGTGGAGACCACTTCCACCGTCTGGATGGGGCTCACCGTTGGTTGCGCCCGCTGCCACGATCACAAGTTCGACCCCATCAAGCAGAAAGATTTCTACTCGCTGTTCGCCTTCTTCAACAACATCCCCGAGGAAAAAGGCTTCGTTTATAACTTCGGCAATGAAGAGCCATTCGTCAAAGCGCCCACGCCCGAGCAGCAGGCCCGGCTCAAGGTGCTCGAGGCCCGCGCAGCCGAACGCGCCGCCGCCTGGGCCGCCGTCGCCCCGCGAGCCGAGCGTGAACAGCGCACTTGGGAGCGCACGGCGAGCGCCTCGGCCGCAACCGCCGACTGGGAACCCAGCGAGAATCGCGTGGTGGCCGAAACACTCACCGATACGCGCTTCGATGGCGCGCGCGAGGTGAAGCTGGGCGAAGATCAAGCCAAGTTCAACCATCGTGATTCGTTCACGCTGATGGCTCGCTTCAAGGCCGACGCTACGCTGGCAACCCAGGGCGGACGCGCCACGATCCTCTCACGCATGGAGGATTATTTCGAAGGCAGCGGCTGGGCGATCTACCTGATCGACGGCAAGCTCCGCTTCCACTACATTTTCCGCTGGACCGATCTGGGCATGCGCATGGAAACCGCGAACCCCGTTCCGCTGGACGCGTGGCAACACGTCACGGTCACCTACGACGGTTCCATGAAAGCGCGCGACGGGCACGTCAAGATTTATCTCAACGGCGTCGTGCAGCCGCTCAAAATTCTGTTTGACCAGAACCTATGGCCGCTTGAGCACAAGGCGCAGCTCCGCATTGGCGCCGGTGGAGGCGATGCGCTCCGCTTCCGCGGTGAGATCGCCGCCGTGCGCATTTTTGACCGGGAACTCGGAGCTGACGAGATCGCCGCCGCCCTCGGGCTCGACCAGTCAGGCAGGCTTCGCTTCGCCTTCCGCGAGCGTGGACTCTCAAAGCCACTGCGCGACATGTATTACCGCTCCATCACCGCCGCAGCCGAGCGCGACGCTTACATCGCCACGCTCCCCACGGCCATGGTGATGCAGGAGGGGCCGCCCCGCGATGCCTTCATCCTGAAGCGCGGGGCCTATGATGCGCACGGCGAAAAGGTGCTGCCCGCGACGCCCGGATTTCTGCCCGCGTTGCCAACCGGCGCCCCGGCTAATCGGCTCACGCTCGCCCGTTGGCTGGTGAACGCCGAGAATCCCCTCACCGCCCGCGTGATCGTGAATCGCTTCTGGCAGATGATGTTCGGCATGGGCCTGGTGAAGACCGTCGAGGATTTTGGTTCGCAAGGCGAGTGGCCGATCCATCCGGAACTGCTGGATTGGCTTGCAGTCGAGTTCCGTGAAAGCGGTTGGAATGTCCGGCACACGTTGAAGACGATCGTGATGAGCGCTACCTACCGGCAGTCTTCCCGCGTCAACCCCGAGTTGCTCCAACGCGATCCGGAGAATCGGCTCTTCGCCCGAGGCGCTCGCCTTCGGCTTCCGGCCGAGATGATTCGCGATCAGGCGCTGGCCATATCCGGGCTGCTGACGGAAAAGACCGGCGGCCCGCCCGTGCGGCCGTATCAACCGGCCGGGCTCTGGGGCGAACTCACCGGCGGCGAGTATGTGCCGGACATGGGTGTCAATCTCTACCGGCGCAGCCTCTATACCTATTGGAGGCGCACCATCGCGCCGCCTTCAATGGTGACGTTCGATTCGCCCACGCGTGAGAGCTGCGTGGTGCGCGAAACCCGGACCAATACACCGCTCCAAGCTTTGAGCCTGATGAATGACGTCGTGTATGTGGAAGCCGCGCGCAAGTTGGCCGAGCGAATGATGCGCGAGGGCGGCGCCGATCGATTGGGCCGCGGGTATCTGCTGACTATAGGACGGGCTCCACGCGAGAAAGAACGGGCTGCGCTCGACAAACTCCTGGCGCGCTTCAAGGTACGCTATGACAGCGACCCGAAGTCCGCCGCAGCGCTGCTCAAACAAGGCGACTCGACCAGCGATGCCTCACTAAAGACCACCGAACTCGCCGCGTATGCCGGCGTCGCCAGCGTCCTGCTCAATCTCGATGAAACGGTGACCAAGGAATGAACCCGCTGCACCAGCATCTTACGCGCCGCCATTTCTTCGGCCGCTCGGCGACCGGAATCGGCATCGCCGCCCTGTCGCAGCTACTCCACGCCGGCTCCACCAAGCGCGTTGGCGGGCTCCCTGGCATCCCCAACTTCGCGCCTAAGGCCAAGCGCGTCATCTATCTGTTCCAATCCGGCGGGCCGTCGCAAATGGAGTTGTTTGACTACAAGCCCCGGCTGACCGAATTGGCCAACACGGACCTGCCGGAGAGCGTGCGGCGCGGGCAGCGGCTGACGCAGATGTCGGCGTCGCAGTCGAGCTTCCCCGTCGTGCCATCGAAGTTCGGTTTCCAGCAACACGGCCAGTCGGGCGCTTGGATTGGCGACTTACTCCCTCATACAGCCAAGATCGCTGACAAGATCACCATCGTGCGCAGCGTCTTCACCGAGGCGATCAATCACGATCCGGCGGTTACGTTCCTGATGACCGGTTCGCAGATTGCCGGCCGGCCTTCGCTCGGCTCGTGGCTCGCATACGGACTGGGCAGCGACACCGAAGATCTGCCCGCCTTTGTCGTGCTGATTTCACCTGGGTCCGGCGGCACCGGTCAACCTTTGTATGACCGCTTGTGGGGCAGCGGTTTTTTGCCCTCGCGCTATCAAGGCATCAAATTTCGCTCGGTGGGCGATCCGGTGTTGTACCTGTCCAACCCACCGGGCATTGACGCAGCCACGCGGCGACACTATCTCGATACGCTCGGCGAGTTGAATCAACTTCAACTGGACGACTATGGCGATCCGGAAATATCAACCCGCATCGCACAGTACGAAATGGCTTTCCGCATGCAGACGTCGGTGCCGGAGTTGACCGACCTTACCAAGGAGTCGCCAGCGGTCGTGGAGTCCTACGGCCCCGACGCCCGCAAACCGGGCACCTTCGCCTACAACTGCCTGCTGGCCCGGCGTATGGCCGA
>JAYTKJ010000245.1:0-2329 GCA_043730365.1 Acidobacteriota bacterium
CAATCCATCCAGGATCTGGATTTCGAGGCGGTGGAAATGGCGGTGCGCTCTCAGGCTCTGCGTGTGGCGGCACGTGCGCTGGAGCAACGGCTGAACGCCGACACTTCCGATCATGCCGGGCCGGAACTGCCGTGTTCCTGCGGAGGCCGCGCCCAGTATCACGGCCGTCACGAAAAGACGTTTGAAAGCGCACTGGGGCCGCTGCATCTGGAGCGGGCCTATTATCACTGCAAGCCATGCCAGAGCGGATTCTGCCCGCGCGACCGCCAGTTGCGGCTGGAGATGTTTTCGCTCACCCCCGGGGTGCTGCGGATGACTGGCAGCACCGCGTCACTGGTCAGTTTCGAGGAGAGCAGCGCCCTATTGCTGGAATTGGCGGGCGTGAAGATAAGCGCCAGCCAGGTGGAACGAGCCGCCGAGGCCCTGGGTGCGGTGATTGCCGCCGACGAACGCAATTGCGTCGAACAAATGGGAGAAGTGGCTCCGACGATGTATCTGGGGATGGATGGCACCGGCGTGCCGATGCGCAAACCCGAAGTGGAGGGCCGCCTTGGCAAGCAATCGGATGGTACGGCAAAAACCCGCGAAGCCAAGCTTGTCACCATGTGGACCGCTGAATCGCGAGATGAGAAAGGCAAGCCGGTGCGCGATCCGGGGTCCATCACCTATTCGGCTGCTATCGAAAGCGCGGCCGTTGCGGACACCAGCCCCGACCGGAGCGATTTCGCCGAGCGCGTGCTACGCGAAGCCACGCGTCGAGGTTTCTCCGATGCATCCCGGCGCGTGGTGCTAGGCGATGGTTCGGCGTGGATCTGGAACACGGCCAAAGAACTGTTCCCCAGCGCCATTCAGATCCTGGATCGGGTTCACGCCAAAGAGCATCTCAGTGAGGTTGGAAAGGTCATCTATGCTGACAGCGAACAGCGCAAGGAGTGGTTCAGCAGCGTTATGACGAACTCGACGAGGGCCGCCTGGAAGCGCTCCTTGCAGAGTTGGACCTTCATGGCGTCATACACACCAAAGCACGGGAATGCGCTGAATACATCCGCAACAATCGACACCGCGTGCAATATCCGGAGTTTCACGAACAAGGATTATGCACCGCAACCGGCGTTGTGGAGGCAGGCTGCAAAGTGGTGGTCGGAACCAGACTCAAGCGGGCTGGAATGCATTGGACCGTAAAAGGTGCAAATGCCATCATCGCCTTGCGCTGCTCGAAACTCAGCGGACGCTTTGAGGATTTCTGGGAACGGTACTCGCAAAGGGTTGCCGCGTGATCCCCCAAATCTGACGTGCACCCACACCTTTGAGAGGCTCCGTGGCAAGAACTTGAACCGCAAAGAGCGGCGGGAACTTCAGCGGCGGCTTTTTTCCGACGATCCGGGACTGGAGATCCTGCACCCCGACTCGGGCGGAATTGACATTGGCAATGAGAGCCATTTTGTGTCGGTGCCGCCGGAACGAGACCCGGAACCTGTCCGGGAGTTCGGCTCCTGGACGGCGGATTTGGAGGGGATGGCCGTTTGGCTGAAATCGTGTGGAATAAAGACCGTGGCGATGCAGTCTACGGGAGTGTACTGGATTGCCGCCTACGATGTTTTAGAGAAGCACGGATTGGAGGTATTTCTGGTGAACGCCCGCGACACCAGGAACCTGCCGGGGCGCAAGACCGACGTGCAGGAAAGCCAGTGGCTGCGAAAATTGCATACCTACGGATTGTTGCGTAATTCCTTTCGGCCGCCGGACGAGATTCGCGCCGTGAGAACGACTTGGCGGATGCGGGACCGGCTGGTCAAAGATGCTTCTCGTCAAGTGCAACACATGCAGAAGGCGCTGACCACGATGAATGTACAGTTAGCCAATGTCATTAGCGACATTAACGGGCTGACCGGACAAACCATTATCCGCAGGATCCTGCAAGGAGAACGGGACATTTATGTGTTGGCCGATCTGCGGGACCCACATGTAAAAGCCAGCCGGGAAGAGATCGCCCGTAGTTTGGAAGGAAACTGGCGCGAGGACGTTTTGTTCGAGTTGAAACAGGCTGTGGACGCCTACGACTTCGTGCAAAAACAGATGGCGGAATGCGACCAGAAGTTGGAGAAATGCATGGCCGCGCTTCCCAGCCGCAGCCTGCCGGGGCCGGACGCCGAAAAAGCGGACGATAGCGGCAACAAGAAGCAGAAAAGCAAAAAGCCGAAAGGAAACGCGCCGAAGTTCGACCTAAAGGCCGAACTGAACCGGGTGAACGGAGTGGACCTGACGACGATCGATGGTATCGACGTCATGACGGCGGAGACGATTCTCTCCGAGATAGGCACCGATATGA
>JAYTKJ010000246.1:0-8391 GCA_043730365.1 Acidobacteriota bacterium
GAAGACGAGCAGCGCTCCTTCGACTCCACCTGCCGCAAGTTTCACCGTTTCCTCACTCAACCCCAACACTGAGCCCCCGAGTTACCCACTGATTCCCCGGACGAGCCTGAAAATTAAGAGCTTGCATTTCTCCAGGCCTCTAGGTTCTTGAGAATGGGGTTCGAATCCATTCAAGGGTCCAGTCAGAGATTGTTTCCAAGCTGAGCACGGACCGCGACCAAGAATGCGAAGGGGTCGACGACCGGCAGATTCAGCATCGTCCTGGGGATGGCGTACGCACCCTCAAGAAGGTCACGGTCGCGCGACACGAGATAATCGGCCTGACATTCGGCGGCCAAATTGAGGTACGGTTCGTCCTTGGGGTCGCGAACCAGAGTGATGCTTGTTCCGACTTCATCCACGCGGACAGCGCTTCTTTCGATTTGCCAAGGCAAGGCAGGCACCAGATGGATTCGCTCGTCGAGCAGCCGCCTGCAGGAAAATCATGCAGTCGAACACCACGCGCGGGCGGTAATAAGGCATCGGCTATTTGGAGCGGAAGCTTTTGCGTTCGGCGAGCGAATCCTGCCGGGCCGAATCGAACAGTGGCTCCAACTCTGAGTCCAAGACACCACTAGCTGCGACCTCTTCGCGAAAGCCGCCCAGACTTTCATCAATCAAAAGTTCTCGGACCGGCCAGGTCCCGGGATACAAGGGCGCGAATAAACTGTTCGCGGTCGAGGCCTGCGCTCCGAGCCTTGTGCTCAAACCGAGGGATCAAGTCGGTTCGAATCCATGCGGGCGTCTCACCGCGGCGGCAACGCACCGACGCGGACTAACTGCTGGGGCTGGATGCTCTACAACGCTGCCAGGCATTCTGGGATGACCGCCAGCGCAGGTCGTGAAGTGCATGCCTGCTCCAAACGTCGTGTCCGCGTAAGAAGCGCATCCAAGCAGGGGAGCCACCAAAATCGTACGGCCGTATTCGAGCGGTTCCTTCTCAAAACACATGAGCGCGATCCGACGATGCTCCGGCTTGCCCAAACGGCCAAGTGTATTTTGCCCGCAATTTGGATCGACGCTCCTCGCTCCAAACTCCTTGGCGGAATTGGGAAGAGCCACATATAGGCCCGACCATATTCCGCCATGGTGATGATTTAATAGGGCTCGGCCGGCTCCATGCCCGCGCTGCCCTCGCGGGATATCATTGTAGACTGCCATATGTTGACACGACGCGAATGGGGAGTAACCAGCGCCGCAGCGCTGCTTCGGCCCAAGGCAGCTACCGCCGCCGACGCCCCGCTGTACTTTGACCTGCATATCGACACGCCTTCGCGCATGGTCTCCGAAGGGCTGACCCTGGGCGAGAGCCACTCCTACACCTGCGTCGACATTCCCAAGATGAAGCAGGGCGGGCTCAACGCCGGCTTCTTCGCCGTGTTTGCACCGGCGCGGAATATTACGGCACTGGAAGCGGTCAAACAAGCGCTCAAGATTACCGATCTGATCGTCGAAGAGGTGAAGCGTCACCCCAAGGATCTGTTGCTCGCCGTTTCGTCAAGCGACGTGCTGCGCGCCAAACGGGAAGGCAAGATCGGCATTCTGCTCGGAGCCGAGGGCGGTCACATGATTGACTCCAGTCTCGAGGTGCTGCGGCAGCTCTACCGGCTCGGGGCGCGGTATCTGGGCCTGACGCACAGCGGAAACACGCCCTGGGTGGGCGCCGCGGAGTATCAGGACGGGCCTAAGGGCCTCACCGATTTCGGCAAGGAAGTTGTGCGTGAGATGAACCGGCTCGGCATGATGATCGACATGTCGCATGCGTCCGAGCAGGCATTCTATGACGCGATCGAGACGTCGCGAGCGCCGATTCTAAACACCCACGCCGCCTGCCGCGCCATCGCCAATCATCCGCGGAACCTGACCGACGCAATGCTCAAGGCACTGGGCAAGAACGGCGGCATCCTGGGCGTCGCCTACTATTCCGGCATGTTGGATGATGGCCATCGCGCACGCTTCCCGGAATTGGCTGAGATTGGCCGCCAGCGCGGCGAAGTCATCAAGCAGTTTCGCGGCGACAAGAAACGGCTCTCAGAGGAACTTTGGCAGCTCAATCTGGCGGAGGTCAAGACGATCGGCCAGCCGCCGCTGAGCCGATTAGTCGATCACATCGAACACGCCGCCACGGTCGCCGGCATCGATCATGTCGGGCTGGGTTCGGACTTCGATAGTATCGGTCTCAAGCTGCCCGAAGGGCTCGAGCACATCGGCAAGACGCCGAATCTTGTCGCCGCCCTCAAGAAGCGCGGCTTCTCAGAGGCAGACATCGCGAAGGTGATGGGCGGCAACATGCTGCGAGTGATGAAGAAGGCGGAAGCCCTAGCGGCGCCGGTCTGAGGATCCAAGGGTAAACTGGGCCCATGGCGCCAGTTCTCGCGTTTCTACTCGCTCTATTCTCGGCGGCTCAATCGCCAGCACAATCTTCTTTTCCTCCTCCGGCATTTACCGATCCCCAACGCGTGAGTAAGTTGAAAGCTGCTTTTCCGGAGATCGAAAAGATCCTCACGCAGTGGGCCGAACAGCGCAAAGTGCCGGGGATGAGTTGGGCCATCGTCATCGACGGCGAAACGGCGTTCATCAAGACGATGGGCTATCGCGAATGGACCTCGAAGCAGCCGGTGGAGGAAGGGACGCCGTTCCGCATCGCCTCGATGACGAAGAGCTTCACCGCGCTGGCGATTTTGAAGCTGCGCGACGAAGGCAAGTTGACGCTGGACGACGAGGTGGCGCGCTGGATTCCCGAGGTCTCCGGCTTCCGCTATCCCACCACCGATACCGCGCCGCTGCGAGTGCGGCAGTTGCTGACGCATAGCGCGGGGTTTCCGGAAGACAACCCGTGGGGCGATCAGCAATTGAGCCTGCCGTTTGATACGCTCACCACCTGGCTCGCCCGCGGGATGCCTTGGTCCACACCGCCGGACACCGGCTTCGAGTATTCGAATTTTGGCTTTGGGATGTTGGGCCGCATTGTCGAGCGGATTTCCGGACGCAGCTATCGCGAGTATCTCGACAACGAAATCCTCAAGCCACTGGGCATGACGCATTCCACGCTTGAACCGGCCGAGGCCAAGGGCGCCGCCGTGGGTTACCGGCGCGAGGCGAGCGGCGAATATCGAGTTGAGCCTTCCCTACCCCACGGAGCTTTCGGCGCGATGGGTGGTCTGTTGACGACGGCGGCCGACCTCGGGCGATACGTAGCATTTCACCTGAGCGCGTATCCGCCGCGCGATGGCGCCGAAGCGGGCCCGGTGCGGCGCTCGTCCGTGCGGGAGATGCAACGGTTGTGGCGCGTGAGCGGGTTCTCGGTGCAACGCGATCAGCCGCTGCCTCCGGCTGCACAGGGGCGGCTGAGGGCGCGGGCAGGAGGCTACGGCTATGGATTGGGCGTGACCACGGACTGCCGTTTCGAACACATCGTCTCTCACGGCGGCGGGCTGCCGGGCTTCGGCTCGCACATGATGTGGCTGCCCGAATACGGCGTCGGCATCCTGGCGATGACCAATCTCACGTACTCCTCACCGGCGTCGGTCTTCGGTAGGGTGTGGGAATCGATGCAGCAAACGGGAGGGCTGCAGCCGCGCCAACTGCCGCCGTCTCCGGCGTTGGTGTCCACGCAAAAGGCTCTATTTGAATTGTGGAACGACTGGAAGCCTGCCACCGCCGAGCGTATCGCGGCCAGCAATCTATTTATGGACCAATCGGCTGCTGCGCGCCGGACTGAGTTGGCGGCGCTACAAAAGGTGGTGGGGCGGTGCGAGCTATCCGGACCGGTGCGTGCCGAAAACTGGTTGCGAGGCGAGTTTGACTTGGCCTGCGAACGGGGCAGTCTGGTACGGATGAACTTCACGCTGGCGCCCACGATGCCGGAACCAACGGTGCAGTTCTGGGCAGCCCGCTCGATTCAACCTTTTGGTCCGGCGATGAAGAAGGCGGCCGAGCGCGCCGCGGCCGGGAAGCTGGATCGTTTCAAAGCGCGCATGGAGTCGATGGTGCGCAACTACGGCGTCTGCAAACTGGGCGCGGTAGTGGGCGGCGATGGCGTGAGGCAAGGTGCGGCGCGGCTCGATTGCGCCCGGGGCTCGGCCGAACTGGAATTAGAGCTAGACACCAAGGGCCGCCCGACCCGCGTGGCGATCAACCAGCCTGCCGGCGTGACCTGTGCGCGCTGACGTCCCGTTGGCCAAGGGTGTGTCACCGTGCCACACCCAGTGCGACACAGGTCCCCTCCACACGCTTCCAATAGCAACTCAAGCCACTGATTTAAAATGATTTGCCAGGAATCCACCCTTTGGCCACCTGCCTGCAGATAGTGAAAGCGAATTGTTGGAAGTCAACTCTTAAACTTGAACCCTCTGCTGCAACGGGTAGAGAAGTTGGATGACGCGGTTTGAGGCCAGTGCTCTGCGGGAAAGGATCTATGTTGTACCAATCCCCGGTCATCGCAAATCGTTGCCAGTTGCAACAGAGGGGCTTTTTCTTTGGATGTACCCGGTAGGGTGCCGGACACGTCTCAGAGCCTAAGGGTTGATCGAAAGGCATTTCCTCCGCGTCCAGGAGAAAGCGGTGGTGAGGCAAAAAAAGCCGTCGCCTCGCACAGTGCATTTTTTTGAATTTGATTTCTGCCGGGCGGTTAGTTGGTCCCCGCCGGCGAGTTCGATGGAGCACTCTTAGGACGCGGGCTTCCATCGGACAAACCGGTCCCTCAAAATTAAAGGGTTGATTGACGACGCTCCTTGTCCCCGTACCAGGCGACTCGCGGGGAGGCGGACCGCATCGGATCAGTTCGTTTTTGAACGGAGCGCTCTGATCCGATGCGGCTTTTGTATCCGGCCTATCCAGCCTTACCGGGCGGACTTCACTAGTGTACAACCATGCCGGCCCAGTCCAGTGAAGCCATCGTTCTGCGCACTTTCCCATTCAAAGAAGCGGACCTGATCGTGAGCTATTTCACGCGCGACCTGGGCAAGCTGCGCGGCGTCGCGAAAAGGGCCCGGCGGCCCAAGAGTCCGTTTGGGGCCGGTCTGCAGCGCTTGTCTTATGTGAGGATGAACTACCAACATCGCGACAACCGGGAGCTCGACTTCCTGGACTCCTGCGAGATACTGAGCTCTCCGTTCAGCATGACCACGGACTACGACGTTTCGGTGGCGCTCGATTTCCTGACCGAGGCGTCCGAACACCTGCTGCCGGCCGGCGAGCCCAACGAGCGATACTTCCGCCTGATTCTGGCGGTGCGAGACTATCTGGCCGTCGCCGGACCAGCGGGCGTTTGGCCGGCTGTGACGTATTTCGCATTGTGGTCGGCACGGCTGGGCGGGTTCCTCGGGCCCATGGAGCTGAACGGCGATGAGCAAACCATTGGCGAGGAGATGTTACGGTTGAAACTGGCGGATCTGACGCCGCGGGTTTGGGAGCGTGCGACGGCGGCGGGGTTACGGCGGCAGTTGGTGCTGGCGATCGAGGAGCACGTGGAACGGCGGCTGACGACGCTGCAGTATCTGTAGGGCGGCTATCTACCGGCCCACGCCCGGATCGTCAATCACGTAACGCCAAGCGCCATCAGTCCCGAGCCGCGCAACCTCATGCGAAGTTCCCGTCATCCGGACCGGGCCCCCGTCCGGCCCTATCGCCGAGAGCACCCAGCGTCCCGACAGCAGTGCCACATCGCCGCCTCCTTCTAGCACCGACACTGTCTCCATCTCCATCCGCCCTTTCATGCCGAGGAATCCCTCGAGCACCGGCCGGAGCGCCGCGAGCCCGTGCATCACCGATCCGTCTCCGTTGACGAAAGCGGCGTTGTCTTCGTACAGCGCGAGCAAGCCATCAATGGAACCGGAGTTGAAGGCGTCGAGAAAGAGGCGGTGAATTTCGCGGGGTGTTTGGGCAGGCATCAGGCAGCCACAATAGCTCAATGCCGCCACGGTCGCGGAGTCAAGAGCCCAGGAGTTGGCTACCAACTTACGCTTGACCGCTGTGACGCCATGCAGAGCCATGATGCTCGCGTTGGGTCCGGCAAGACCGGCTCCTTCGGCGCGGCTTTCTTCGGCGATGGGACTTCGCGAACGGTGCCGATGCTGGCAAGTGGGCCATCTTTACGGACCCAACGGCATGGCCGATTACGCGTTGCTACTCAGGCAAGGCGCGTCGCAGGGGCGCGGGCTCTCGAAGCAAGAACGCGCGGCATTCATTTCAAGCAAAAGCTGGCGCCGGCAGCCAGCGCCGTTTTGTTCTCCATAAGAAGGCTGCGCGATGGAATACTCTCGCTGTACCAAATGAGGCTCCGTGCATAAGGTCGGTCGGTAAGGATCTCCTGGGCGTTGCGCGAAACGAGGACCAAAAGCGGGAGCGGCGAACGAACGAAGAACGTGCGCTGGCAGGATGGCATAGCTTCCGCTACCCCGGTGTCCTCTTCGCCATCGACATTGAGACGGGGACGATGTTCCAGTGGCGCACGAATCAGGCCGACAGCGAGATTTTGTGGGCGGATGACTCGGCCTTCTACTATCGCCGCGCGAATGAACTCCTGAAGGTCGAAATCGTGAAAGGCGCCGGTGACCCCGTGATCGGGCCTGTATCATCTATTCTCAAGGCCGGTGTTCTCCTGGACGTCCACGCCGCATTCCGCGGCAAGTAGCAGTAATTACTTACCCCCACCAACTCTCGCCCGTCGCCAGATGCCCCTTGCACACGTCCGGATTCACATCCACGCCCAGCCCCGGCTTGGTCGAAAGTTCAATCATCCCGCCCTTGATATAGGGCCGGTCCAGCGCCAGCACCTGGTCCATCCAATCGCCCTTGCCCGTCACCGTCTCGCAGCATAGATAGTCGCGGATCGACCCGGCCCAGTGCACCGTGGCCCACGTATTAAGCTGGCTGCCGGTGTTGTGCGTCGCCATCGGCAGGTTGAACACCTCGGCGAAATCGGCAATGCGTTTGGTCTCCAGGAACCCGCCGGAATTACGCAGGTCCGGGTGCAGAATATCGCAGCCCTGGTTCACGATGAAGTCCTTGAAGCCGTGGCGGCGGAACAGATTCTCGCCCGTGCAAATCGGCATCGTCGCGGCGGCGCACAGGCGGCTCCAGGCGGGCGAGTACTCCACCGACAGCGGATCTTCAAACCAGAAAGGCTTGATGGGCGCGACGGCCTCGGCAATCTGCATCGCCGTGCGGACGTCGTACTCCCAGTGGCAGTGCACCATGATGTCGTGGTCCCAGCCGATCGCCTCGCGGCAATTCTCAAAGCCGCGCCGCACGTCCAGCAACTCGCGCGTGCTCAGGACGCGGTTGGCGAGGTCGCGGCCCGGGTCCTGGCCCGGCTTGGTGTGCTGCAAGCCGAATTTGTGGCAGGTAAAGCCGGCCGGGTCCGCTTTGCACTTGTCGGCCCACTCCTTGCAACTGGCCTTGTCGAGAATATTGCGGGGCGCGCGATGGTCATACACCCGCACTTTGTCGCGGAACTTGCCGCCGAGCAGCGTCGTCACCGGCGCGCCCAGGGTCTTGCCGGCGAGGTCCCAGAGCGCCATCTCGATCCCACAGACCGCGCGCATCAGCATGTGGGCTGAGCCATCGGTGCGGGTCGGGAGACTGGTGTAGAGGACGTCGATCTCGAGCGGGTCCTTGCCGATCAGGTTGGCTTTGAGCGCGTGAACCTGCTCCTTGACGCCGATGCCCGGCGAGCCATACGCCTCGCCGATCCCATAGAGCCCGGCGTCGCTCATCACTTTCACAAATACATAGTTGCGGTCCGGACCCTGCACCACCATGGTGCGGATGTCGCGGATCTTGGTCTTTCCCTTGGCCGTTTCGGCCCGGGCGTGATAGGCAGCCAGGAACGAGGCCGAACCGGCCAGCAGTTGACGGCGAGTGAGGGTGCTGTGTGACATAGATTACAGTTTCGGGTAGGCTTGGGTATACGTAAAGAGACTAGAGTCCGGCGTAGGTAGCCCGATCAAAATGTGTAGGGGTTTCCACCGAGGGGCCCGAGCCAACATAGCAGCCATGATTATATACCCTGCCTGGATTTGCCCTGCTCTCATCTACTTAGAAAACACTGGTACTCAACCCTAATCTTTTCCTAGGCCCCGTCCGATCACTAGAGCACACCCAGTAAGGGTGACTGTGGAGGCATACGTGGAACAATCGTGGTTTGCGCTGGCAGTTGGCGCCGGACTGGTTTTCGGTTTTCTGATCGCGTGGATTAGTCTACGCTCTGACCGGGCCAATATCTATTCGCGCGGCATGGCTGACGCAGCCAAGGATCGTGCCTCCCTCGAAGAGCGCATTGTCGCCAAAGACGGACGGCTCCAGGAGCTCCAACAGAGTCTCCTCAAAGACCGTGAGTTGATTGAGAGC
>JAYTKJ010000247.1:0-3254 GCA_043730365.1 Acidobacteriota bacterium
GTCCCATGCTCGCCACCACCAATGGCGCCATCTGGTTGCTCTCGACGCCCAATGGCCGCAAGGGCTTCTTCTTTCGCGAGTGGAGCGACGCCTCGGAAACCTGGCGAAAAATCTCTGTTCCGGCCAATGAGTGCTCCCGCATTAGCGCCGAGTTCCTGGCCGAAGAACGCCGCAAGAATGGCCCCGCCATTTTTGAGCGCGAGTATCTGTGTAAGTTCCTCACCTCCGGCGACACGTACTTCGACGTCGACGCGATGGAAGCCTCCGCGGCTGCTGCCGAGTCGCCCGCTCAACTGGGACAATCGTACTTATCCACGCGCTTCTTCGTGGGCTTTGATCTTGGCCAGAAATCCACGCCGTCAGCCATCGTGCTCCTCGAAAAAGTACTGGTCACCACGCAGGAGCGTGATCCCGTCACTTGGTCCTGGGTCCAACGCACCGAGATTCACCTGCTCCGTGCCGAGCGCCTCCCGCTCAATATGACTTACGAGGCCGTTGCCGCCAAACTCCGCTCCGTGATTCGCTCCTTGCCGAATACCAAAGACGTCACGCTCGTCATGGACGCCACCGGTTGCGGCGCGCCGTTTGTGGACTTACTGCGGAAACAGCCCATCGGCGCTCTCACCATGCCGGTTACCATCACCGCTTCCGGTGCGCCCTCCATGACCAACGGCGCTCACCGCATCTCGAAGACGGACCTTATGAAGTCCCTCAATTACCTGATCTCCTCGCCCGACTTCAAGATCAACGCGCCCGCCGAAGATCACCGTGCCATCATGCAGGAATTGCAAAACATCCGGATGCTCAGCTCAACCAGCGGAGCCATGCGCTTCACCTCGTCCGAGCAAGACGATCTCGTCATGGCCCTGGCTCTCGCCGCCTGGCCCGCCCGCAAATTCCTAATCCCCCGCCAGCCATGACGTTGTAGGGTAGGCTTTAGCCTGCACGGGGCTTCAGCCCCGCTCCTGAGGCTGCCGCTTCCCGTGGAACATCAGATAATCGAAGGATCATGAAAATTACCGAAGTCCGCGCCTACGGGCTCCGTGGCCGCACGCCCGAAGGTGGCTGGTCCAATGAGCTGCAGCCCGACGACTGCGTCCACACACTGATCGCCGTGCTCACCGACGGCGGGCCCACCGGCTGGGGCAGTGTCTTTACCAGCGAAGATCTCGTGCGAGCTTCCCTCCAAATTCTGCGCCCGCTCTATCAGGGAGAGAATGCTCTGGAACCCGAGCGCGTCAGCGAGAAGCTCCACCAGCACACCTTTTGGTTGGGGCGCGGCGGCTCCATTACGCACACCATCAGCGGCATCGACATCGCGCTGTGGGACATTCTCGGCAAGGTAACCGGACAGTCCGTCGGGCGTCTCATCGGCGGCCGTCATCGTGAACGCGTGCGACCCTATGCTTCGCTCTTGATGCGCGAGCCCGAACGCATGGCCGACGAGCTTCTCCCCGTCAAGGCCCAGGGATTCCGCGCGTTCAAGATCGGCTGGGGCCCGTTCGGCCGCCGCAATCGTCAGACCGATGAGGCGATCGTCAAAGCCGCGCGCGACGCTGTTGGAAAGGACTCCATGCTCATGGTGGACGCCGGTGGCAGCGACGCCTACTGGCCCGGAACCTATAAGTGGGCCGTCAACGCCGCCGACATGTTGGCTGACTATGGTGTGGACTGGTTTGAAGAAGCGCTCCTTCCCGATGCCCTCGAAGATTACGTGGCGCTGCGCCGCGCCTCCAAGGTGCCCATCTCCGGTGGCGAAGTCCTCACGCGCCGCCAGGCCTTTGAACCCTGGCTTAAGGCCGGAGCCTTCGATATCGTGCAGCCTGACGTCACCAAAGTAGGCGGCCTCAGCGAGGAGCGCCGCATCGCGCAAATGGCCATCGACAATGGCGTGCGCTTCATCCCGCACGGGTGGAACACGGCCGTCGGACTCGCCGCGGATCTGCAACTGGCGTCCGCTTTCGCTGGTACCGATCTGGTGGAGTATTTGACGGGCTCGCCTTTCATCGACGAAATCGCGCTGGGTGGTTGGAAGCTCGACGCCGATGGCATGCTTCCAATCCCGGACCGCCCCGGGCTGGGTTTCGAGATCAACCTGGACGCGCTCGCCGAATACTCCCGCACGAGCCGCGCCGCGCTGGCGCTACCATAGTGCGTTACCGATCATCAGTTTTCAAACAATAATGTCTTGCATACTCTGCACCACTCGCAAATCGCGCCGGCCTTGTCCGGCCGCTCAGGGCGATATCTGCCCGCAATGCTGCGCCGAGCAGCGCGAAGAGAAGCTCGATTGCCCGCTCACCTGCGAGTTCCTGCGTGAGTCGCGCAAACACGAGAAGTATGTCCCGGTGCCGAAGTCGGCCACGCCGCACCCCGAGGTCAAGCTCACCGAGGATTTTCTGAGCCGCAATGATCTGTTGATGCAGTTTCTCTCGGTGGCCGTGCGTGATGCCGCGCTCTCGACGCCCGGCGCTACCGATGCGGATCTGCGCGAAGCCGTCGACGCGGTGGTGCAGACGCTCAAGACTGCCGACAGCGGCCTCATCTACGAGACGCGTCCCGCCAATCCGTTTGCGGCCTCGATTCAAGAGAAGATCAACGCGCAGATCGCCGAGCTGAAGCGCCAGATCAATGAGCGCTCCGCCGGCGCCACCTTGCGCGATAAAGATATGCTCGGCATCCTGGTGTTCATCGCCCGCGTCTCGCTCTCGCTCAACAATGGCAAGCGCAAGGGCCGCTCGTTCCTGGCCATGTTGCTGGAGCGGTTCCCGGCGCCGAAATCTCAGGATGGTCTGGCAGTGGCGGAGCCCGCTGCCTCGCCGTCCGGCTTGATCGTGAGCGCATGAAAACCGGTATCGCCATTTTCGCCCATGGCTCGGCCGTGGAATCGGCTAATCAGGCGGTGCGCGAGGTTGTGCGCCAGTTTGAGGCGCAAGGCGGCTTTGATCTGGTGGAGCCGTCGTTCCTTGAACTGGGCAAGCCGGACTTGCCCGAAGCCGTGGCCAAGTTGATCGAGCGCGGTGCCGCGCGTGTCGTCGTCGTGCCGTATTTCCTCACCCTCGGCAAGCATCTGCAGCGCGATCTTCCTCGCATCGTGGGCGAGATTCAAAGCATCCACAAGGGTGTGGAGATTCGTGTCACGCCACCTATGGACGGCCATCCGTCGCTCGCCGCGATTTTGGTTGACCGCGCCGGCGAGGCTCTGAAAACCGTCTGACCATGATGCGCGCCCGTCTCGAAGCTTCTCGCGAACT
>JAYTKJ010000248.1:0-15309 GCA_043730365.1 Acidobacteriota bacterium
CGGCGGCTGGTGGTGTTCGACATGGACTCGACGCTGATCCAGGTGGAAGTGATCGACGAGCTGGCCAAGGAAGCCGGCGTGGGTGAGCGGGTGGCGCTCATTACGGCGGCGGCGATGCGGGGTGAACTCGATTTCCCTTCGGCATTCCGCGAGCGAGTGCGATTGCTGAAAGGGCTGCCGGTAGCGGCACTCGAGCGGGTGGCCGCGCGCATCCCGATGATGGACGGGGCCGAGCGGCTGATCTCGACTTTGCGCGCGTTGGGATACAAGACCGGAATTCTCTCGGGCGGATTCAGCTATTTCGGCGAACGGCTGCGGCAGCGGCTCAGTATCGACTATCTCTATGCCAACGAACTGGAGATCCGCGATGGCGCCGTCACCGGCGAGGTGAGCAGCGAAATCGTCGACGGACAGGTGAAGGCGCGGCGGCTGCGCGAGATCGCCGAACGCGAAGGTATCGGGCTCGAGCAATGCATTGCGGTAGGCGATGGCGCCAACGACTTGCCGATGATTGGGCTCGCCGGATTGGGGATTGCGTTTCACGCCAAGCCGGTGGTGAGACAGAACGCGCGGCAATCGCTTTCGACGATTGGTTTGGACGGCATTCTTTATTTGATTGGGATCCGGGACCGCGAGACGGGATGAGATTGGGCTACTTATTCTGAGCCGTGACCAAAGGGAGCGGTCTTCTTCAATTCAAGGATCGATCGCTTCGTAGACAGCCATTGGCTCACCCTGCTGGTCAACGACGTACCGAATCGCCGCCGACACGCTCGGCGACTTCCAGAGCCAACGTGTACTCCCGTGCCGCGCCCATCGCTTTCGATCCGGTTCATCCAACCCCAGGCGATTCAGAGACCGGCTGGCGTAGGACTTCAGGTCATTCATGATTCTCTCCGGTCGAACTTCAGCTTCCACCACGATGTGAAGGTGGTTTGAGCGTACGTGAGCCGCGAGTAGATTCCAGTGCCGTTCCAGGCAGCGCTCCACGATGGCGGCCAGGACGGCTTCCTGGCGGTCTCGATCCAAGCGGTAGAGTGGCTGTTCCATCCGGTGCCACTCCGCTGAGACTCGGAGCGCGTCAGCTGCGAGCACGCGGCTCCCTGGCAGATTGTGTGCTCGATCGACGGAACCGGATTCATCGCCGTGCAAATGGCACCCATAACAGGCGAAGGTAATGAGGTAAGTCATTAGTTCACCGACTGCAGCGGCAACCGCTCCCTGCGGTCACGGCTCGGCAACTTATTCGATGGTCGCGAGTGGTTTGTGCGTGAGATCGTGCGCTGCCTTCGATGCGGAGTAGCTCGGCGGCCATGAAGTCGGCGGCACTTATTCCCATTCGATGGTGGCCGGGGGTTTGTGCGTAAGATCGTAGAACACCGCAGCAATGCCTTCGATGCGAAGCAGCTCGGTGGCCATGGCATCGACGAGGGGGCGGTCCATCAGGACGGACGACGCGGTCATGCCGTCCACGGAGTGAATGGGACGAAGGACTACCGAATCAGGCCTCTCAGCACTGCCCACTGGAATCACCACCACGGGGAACTGCCAGACCTGCTTGTCGAAGCCGGACTCGAGGCTCATCTTGCGCACGATCGCATCGGCACGGCGCAACCGCTCCAGCCGCTCTTCAGAAAGATAGGCGCGGTGCACGCTCATCTTCTCGATCGGCAGATGGCTGGCCACCAATCCCACCACGCGATTCACGCGCGACATATGGTTGATCACCGCCGTGGCGCGTTCCAGGGACAACTCGCCTTCGGTGGCGAGCACGGGCCGATAACTGCGCTCGTCTCCCTGCACGCCTACCGAGTGCACGGGCAGGATCCAACCCTCGACCACCTTCTCCACCGGCTCAGGCTTGGCGGCGCAGAGGAGGCGAATGGCTAGCCCGGGCCCGGGGAAGGGATGGCGGTGCAGAAGCGCCGGCGGCAGGCCCAGTTCGGCGCCCACTTCGCGTACTTCGTCTTTGTAGAAGCTGCTGAGCGGCTCAATGATGCGGCCAGCCTCCTGAAGCTTCTGGATGCCCGCGACGCGATTGTGGTGCGTCTTGATCAGGTCAGCTTTGGCTGTGCCGCCGGACTCGATCGTGTCCGGGTAGATGGTGCCCTGCCCCAGGATCCAATCGCCTTCGAGGTAATGGCCGGACTGGAGCACGCGGTCCTGCACTGTGACGAACATCTCGCCGATGATCTTGCGCTTCTGCTCGGGCTCGGTGGCGCCGCTGAGGGCGTCGATAAAGTCGCGCCGGGCGTCCACAATATCGACACCCAGCGACTCACGCACAAACTCAGTTTCGCCTTCGCGCATGAACCCGGTGTCGACATACGCGCCTCGCACCCTATCCTTCCCCAGCGCATCGAGGCAAAGCCGGTAGGCCACCGACGAATCCACCCCGCCGCTCACGAAGAAGAAGATGTTGCGCTGCCCGGCGGTCTCCCGGATCTCGCGTTCGAGTGCGGCGATACGGCCGCGCGGATCCCAATCCTTGACCGCGCCGCAGATGTCGAAAACGAAGTTGGAAAGGATGCGCTGGCCGCCCGGGGTGTGGACCACTTCGGGATGAAACTGCACGCCGAAGAGCCGCAGCGCAGCGTTGCCGATGGCCGCGACGGCGCACGTTTCCGTGCTCCCGATCACGCCGAAGCCGGCGGGCGGGGTTTCCACCTGATCGCGATGGCTCATCCAGACCTGCTGGTCTGCCGCTAGACCTTGAAAGATGGGTTGGCCCGGATCCAGACGCGCCGTGGCGTGGCCATACTCGCCCTTCACGCCGGGCCGGACGTGGCCCTTCAGCAGGTGCGTCATCAGTTGCTGGCCGTAGCATATGCCCAGCACGCCGGCGCCGAGGGCGAGGACGGCAGGATCCATGGTGGGGCTGCCGGGTGCGTAGACGCTGGCAGGCCCGCCGGAAATGATGATTCCCTTGCGGCCAGTCAACTGAGCGGCGGGCGCATCGGAGGGCTTTACTTCGGCAAAGACGCCCAACTCGCGTACGCGCCGGGCAATCAGATGACAGTACTGGCCACCTGCATCGAGCACGGTGATCTGTGGAGTCGAGGTCGGGCTATTCAATCCTAGAGACTACCGCGTGCGGCGTTGTACCAGCAACTGGCGCGCTTTGTCGAGAAGCTCCTTGGCCTTGGGCAGCGCCTCGACGGCCTTGAGCACGGTCGGATCTGTCTCAATAGTGAGCTTGCGCGAGCGCTCCACGTCGAACACGTTCACGAAGACTTCCTTGCGCAGCTGCTGATGGACGAAAGTGTCGTTGTCCTTCCACTCGGCGTCGGTAAATTCGAGCCCCTGCTTTTTGGCCGCCTGCTTGAATTCGGCGAGCATGGCATCGGAAGCCGTCCAGGCGTCGGTGATCCCGTCGCGGGAATGCGTAGTGAAATACTGAGTGACGAAGTTGAGGAAGGCGTAGCCGCGAATCAACTGGCTCTGCACCTTGTTGCCCTTGGCCTCTTCGAACTTTTCGTCGGGCGCGATGCCGCCGCCGCCGTAGACCTTGCGGCCGGTGTCAGTCATGCCGACGTCGTTAAGGTTCTTCGCTTCCAGATTCTTGCGGTAGTAGTAATCGAAGAAGGACGTGTTGGCGTAGTCGCGCTGGATCAGGCGATTGCTTGGCGTGTAGTAGCGCGCGGTGGTGAGCGCCAGCCCTGTGTTCTCGGCCATCGGAAACACGGTTTGGACCAGGCCCTTGCCGAAGGTGTTCTCACCGAAAATCCAGGCGCGGTCATGATCCTGAAGAGCGCCGGCCACGATCTCAGCGGCTGAGGCGGAAAAGCGGTTGACCAGTACAACGATGGGGTAGTTGCGGCCCGTGCCTCCATGACGCGCCTCATAGCGGCGTTCCGGCTGCGCGCGCCCGCTGTGCTTGACCACGGTTTGCCCGCGCTCGAGCCAACGGTCCGCCACGGCGACGCCTTCGTTCAACAGGCCGCCGGGATTGTTGCGCAGGTCAAGGACGAGTCCCTTAATGTTGCTCTCGCCCAGCGCCTTCAAGGTGTCTTCGAGTTCTGTGGACGTGTTCTCGTTGAAAGATTCGACAGAGGCGTAGGCGATCCCGGCTTTCACAAAGAACGCTTCGGGCACGCTCTTGCGTGAAATCTCGCCGCGGGTGATGTTGAACGTCAGGGGCGAAGGATTGCCTTCGCGAGCCACCACGACCTGCACGGGGGTGCCCTTGGGTCCTTTAAGAAGATCCGCCACTTCGTCGGTACGCAGGTTCTCGGTGGACTTGTCGTTGACGGTCATGATCACGTCGCCCGGACGGATGCCGGCTTTGTAGGCGGGCGAACCGGGGAACGGCGCAATCACCATCGTGCGATTGTTCTTGGGCGCGACGGTCATGCCGACGCCGAAGTAGTGGCCCTTTTGCTCCTCGCGAAGCTGCTGAAAATCTTTGGGGTCAAAGAAGCTGGAGTGCGGATCGAGCGTGCGCAGCATGCCCGGGATCGCGCCTTTGTACACGGCCTTGTCCGGGGAGACCTTGTCGGCGAAGTTCTGTTCGACCAGATCGTAGACCCGGCTGAAGGTCTTAATCGCCGAATCGACATCGGTCTGATTTGTGGCCGCTGACACACCAGTCAGGCCAGGCCCGAAAAAGCCACCGATGATCGCGCCACCAGCGACGACCGACGGCAGCAGAAGCGCACTACGCCAATTGGCTTTCACGTACGGACCTCCAGACTCTCCAGACTCGCTCTCAGTATATCCCTTTTGACGCTCGGGGTTTCGAGACGTTTGGGGTGGGTGAACCGCTACTGCAGGCGCTCGCGGTCAAAGGTGATCCCGATGAAGCCGAGGCACATCTCGTCCTCAGTTCCCTCGCCCCAGGTCACCAGCTTGAGCGGGTTGTTCGGATTACGCGGGTTGGAATCCGAGTTGTTGTAGGTGCAACTCAACTGTATGCGGTTGAACGCCGGCGCGGCAACGGGTTCCTTGTAGGTGTACGGCCCCTGCCAGTTGAAATCCCACTTATCGATGAGGATGAGCGGTTTGGCCTCGCCCGAGATCGGCAGCAGGTCCAGCTTAATCTGCGTGCCAAGCAGATGCATGTGCGGGAAGATGTTGACGATGTGAAAGTCAAAGAGCGGGGGGACAAGGTAGGTGCTCTTGATCGTGTGATTATCTGCTCCCGCGGGAATTTCCATGTTCAAGCGACCGCGCGAATCGAGCGGAACGACAGGGATGAAGATCAGGCGCTGCCGGGTTTTTTCCTTGGCGAAGTAGAGCCCCACACGGGTTTGGTCGGGCTGGGCGCCACCGCGTGTGAAGTAATGAACCTGCATGACGATCCGGGCTTTGGGCGGCAGTTCCATGGCGATGCCGTCCGGGAGGGGAGCGGGGCGGGTGCCAGGAGCCCAACCACCCAGGGTGATTGAACTGGTGAGCAGGTTTGCAAAATTCAGCGGCGTCCCCGGGCCGCCGTAGCAGGTGTAGCCGGGGCCTTCGTCTTTGGCGTCCAGCTTCTCCGCCTCGCCGGTGGTGTCGAGGTAGAGGATCACGTGGTGCACCGAGCGCCGATCACCGGGCAGGACATCGGTGGCGCTGACCCAGCGCGTCTCGTCGAAATTGGTGGGGAGGACAAAGCACCGGTACATGTCTTTGCCGGTGGGAGGCTGATAGGCCTCCGGCATCTGCGCGGTGAAGTCAGGCTCGCCATTGACCCAATCGCCTTTGGCCTCGACAGCTGGCGGCATGTCCGCATCATCGCCGCGATCAAGCGGACCGTCGAGCCAGAGATTGAGTTGGATCTTCTCGTCCACCGTCAGGCCGCGATCGCCGCGAAACTCGCCATGGCCCGCCACCGGCTTCCAAGGCGGCATAATGCCGGCATTGATCACGCGCTTGATATCGGGAGCCCAGTCTTTGGCAGCCTCATAGCTATCGAGCGGGAACGGGGCGATGTCACCCTCGCGGTGACATTGTTGGCACTTGGCTTGCAAGATTCGCGAGATGTCACGGGTATAGGTGGGCTGCGCCCCGGCCCAGGCGGCCACCAGCGCCAGCAGACAAATCAGCCTGATTCCCATACTTACACTGTAGACGATTCCTTGAAACATTCAAGGCCTGAAAATTGTGACGACGGCTTGCGCCTCGGCCGATTTACCTTCGCCCACGGGGCCGACCTTTTCGGACGTCTTGAATTTGACGGACACGCGGTCGATCTCAATACCCAGCGTCTCGGCCAGTTTTTCACGAATGGCCAACCGGTAGTCTTTGAGCTTGGGGCGTTCGAGTATCACAGTGGAATCTACGTTCACGATACGGTAGCCAGCCACGTGGGTCAGCTGCACGGCGTGGTGGAGAAATTGGAGGCTATCGGCACCTTTCCACTTGGAATCGCTATCGGGGAAATGCATGCCGATATCGCCCTGAGCCGAAGCGCCGAGCAAAGCGTCCGTGATGGCATGAGCCAGGACGTCTGCATCGGAGTGTCCGTCGAGGCCGAAGTCAGACTCAATGGTCACGCCACCCAGGATCAAAGGCCGCCCGGGCGTGGTGCGATGGTTGTCCCATCCGAGTCCGGTTCGATACTCACTCATGGCTCGTCTTGCCTGCCCCCACCCAACACATCGGCTTTTTCCTGCGCCAAATACAGGCGCGCCAGCTCCAAATCGGCGGGCTTGGTGATCTTAATGTTCCGGTCCGAACCGGGGACGACGCTGACCTCCACCTGCTCAAGCCGCTCGACGAGGCTGGACTCGTCTGTGCCCACGAACTGGTCCGTGCGGGCGTGATCGAACGCCTGCCGCAGGAGATCGAAACGGAAGACCTGGGGCGTCTGAGCCATGATCAGGCGCTCTCGCGGCAACGTCGTGCGGATGTGATTCAGATGAATCTGTTTGACGGTATCGACGGGCACCACGCCGACGATCGCGGCGCCCTTGGCAGCGGCCTCGGCAATCACGCGCTCTATGATTTCGACGGATACAAAGGGGCGGACGGCGTCATGGACGGCCACCAAGTCCGTATCGTGATCGAGAATCGCCAGCGCGTTCTCCACCGATTGTTGGCGGCTATCGCCACCGTCGGCAAAGCGCACTGGCTTGACCTTATCCACCCTAATCAACAGATCACGCGCCCACTCGCGATCTTCAGGGCGCAGGGCGATGACTACTTCGGAGACCGACGGCGCGGCCATGAATTTGCGCACGGTATGGGCCAGGATCGGCTCACCATCGAGCAGCAGGAATTGCTTGCGGCCGGGCGCGGCGGTCTTGTCGGCCGCCGAACCGGGCCGGCTCATGCGGGTACCGAGGCCGGCGGCAGGAATGATGACGGAGACTTTCATGAGAGTTGATTTTCTATCGGACGCAAACGAAGCTAGTGACCGGCCTGTGCGGCGGTGGGCCGGTCGGTCTTCGGTTCAGGATAGACGGCGTGCTGCTTTTCGTCAAACCGGCCGAAGATCATTTTGCCCGCGGTGGTTTGCAGCATGCTGGTCACGGTAATGTCGATCGTCTTGGAAATCATGCGCCGCGCGTGGTCCACCACCACCATCGTACCGTCATCCAGATACGCCACGCCCTGATTGTATTCCTTGCCTTCCTTGAGCACAAAGACACGCATGGTCTCGCCCGGGAGTACGACGGCTTTCATGGCGTTGGCCAGTTCATTGATGTTGAGGACCTGCACGCCATGAAGCTGGGCAACCTTATTCAGATTGAAGTCGTTGGTGACAATCTTGCACGAGTAGACCTTGGCCAGTTCAATCAGTTTGAGGTCGACTTCGTGAATCTGCGGGAAGTCGTCTTCAAGAATCTTGACTTCGAGCGTGGCCATTTTCTGCATCCGCGCCAGCACGTCGAGCCCGCGGCGTCCGCGGTTCCGGCGCAATGAGTCCGGCGAGTCGGCCACCATCTGGAGTTCGCGCATGACGAACTGCGGGATCACGACGATGCCGTCGAGAATACCGGTTTCGGCGATGTCGGCGATACGGCCATCGATGATGACGCTGGTGTCCAGCACCTTGAAGGGTTGCCGTGCAGCGCTCTGCTCACCGCCAAACAGGCCGCCGAGTGCGCCGAGGTTGAGCATGCCTCCTTTGTGGGCCCCGAGCAGGAGGCCGACGTAGGTCATCAACAGGAGCAGCATGAGTTGCAGGAAGGGGACAGTCGAACTGTTGTCGGGGATGGCCCGGCCAATCACCATTGACATCAGGAAGGCGCCGAAGATACCGAGCACGGAGCCGAAAGCGGCGCCGATCAGTCGCTTGAGGCTGACCTGGCGGAGCCTGACCTCAAAGAGAACTACCGAGATGCCGAGTAGCGCGCCGAGGATGGCGGCCACGGGCGGTTCAAGCTGGAACGGACGTAGGGCGAAGGCTGCGCACGCAGTCAGCAGCACGAAAAGCGCGCGAATGACAAGGACGTCAGACACAGTATTAAGCCAGTCGGATCGGAACTGAGTATACCACCCAGCGTAAGGCGCGCACTCAACGAAGGTGCTTAACGGGTGGGGGACAACGAGATTGGGCGATTTCGAGGACCGAAGACCGCTTCCTGACGGGCGCGGCTCGGAAACGATGGTTCGCGGCCCGGAAACGCCCGCGTCAATAAAAAAGGCGGCTGAAAGATCAACCGCCTTCTTGTTACCAGGATTGAATTGAGCGCGGCAGTTTAGAGGGCTTTGGCCAGCTCCTCAGCAAATGCGCTTTGGGGGCCACCGGCACGACGCTCGCGACGGCGAGTCTCGGCAACGGTGGCAACCGGAGGAGCCGCGGCGGCCGTAACAACTGGTGCTCCGTTGGCAGCGGGAGCAGTGGTGGGAGGGGGACCGTCGACGGCGGCCGTACGGCGAGGCCCACCGGCGCCAGCAGCCGAGGACGGCGGCGGGCCGGAGCGGCGGAAATCGCGGGGCGGACGGTCAGGCCGCGCACCCATCGGAGGCCGGTCTCCCATCGGAGGACCGTCTGGACGCTTGCCCTTTGGAGGCTGAGCGGGGTTCGCGCGAAGGAGGCGGTCTTCAAGCGGGGCGCGATCAAACCGCTTGATGATGGACTGCATTTCGTCGTTGTTGGGGGCTTCAATGAAAGCGAAGCCTTTGGATTCCTGCGTTTCCGGATTGCGAATGACCTTAATCTGGTCAGCGACCAGATTTTCGGCTGTCAGCCAGGACTTGATATCGTCCCCAGTCACCCAAGCCGGTATATTTCCTAGAAAAACGGTAAAACTCATTCCTGGTATCTGTCTCTCAGCTTCAGACTTTTGAACCGTGTCCCGCCGAACGGAGACACCTCGGGCCGACCATTTTATTGCCGACTCTTAGGGAATGCAAGGAGGACGGTTCATCGAAACGCTCCTATATTAGCATACAGGCTCAAAAAAATGGAAGCAAAATCGAAGGTGTGGCAGGGCCAAGTGGTCTATGACTGTTCAAGTTGCCCTCAAATTGCGCGGCGTGTGAACGACCGGACGAGGGCCGCCACCGATCTGTTAGCATCGTGAAACGGGTTCGTCAAAGGATGCGTCCAGAGTGGTGCGGGCAGGTCGAGCTGGTCTGACCGGGGAGCTAAGCAAATGAAAGTGCAGATACTTCGCTTGAATTGGGTTTGTTTGTTCATGGCGTTGTTGCCCAGCGTTGGGCTCGCGAGATCCGCCCGCTACACGCTGGTTTTGGCCGATCCGCCCATGGCGCAGTTTGAAGCCGCGGCGGGCAAGAATACCACGCGAGCGGCTTTGACCGATCATCGTGCGCGGATCGCGGCGACGCAACAAGCACTGATGGGCGAGCTGAAATCGCGCCGGATCCGAGCGAATGGTTCCGTCAGCGGATTGCTCAACGCCGTCTTCGTCACGGCGGAAGAAGGCAGCCAAGCCGAATTAGGGCGATTACCGGGCGTGGTGGCGGTGGCCGAGGACCTCCCTTATAAGCGGCTGATGGTGAAGGCGGTGGATCTGCATCGAGTGAGCCAGGCTTGGCAGAGCGTGGGCGGCGAGGCGGGTGCCGGCGCCGGCGTCAAGATTGCCGTGCTGGATACCGGGATCGATCAGGAGCACGCCGCATTTCGGGATGCGTCGCTGACCGCGCCGGCCGGGTATCCACGGTGCCGCGAGGCGGAATGCGCGTTCACGACCAGTAAGGTGATCGTGGCGCGAAGCTACGTGGACAGGCTCGAGTTGGCGGACTCTCCGGTGGATTCGCGGCCCGATGACAAGTCTCCGCGTGACCGGGTGGGGCACGGAACGGCGGTGGCGATGGTGGCAGCGGGGTTGCGGCATGTGAGCCCGCTGGGGCAAATCTCGGGTGTGGCGCCGAAGGCGTTCCTGGGCAACTACAAAATTTTCGGATCGCCGGGCGTCAACGACGTTACCTTCGATAGCGCGGTACTGGCGGCGCTGGACGACGCTGTGAACGATGGGATGGAGATTGCGGTGCTTTCGTTCGGGCGGCCAGCCGTTTGGGCGCCAACGGACCGGGGCAACACTTGCCAACTGGCAGCGACCCGCCCGTGCGATCCGCTGGCCGATGCGGTGGACAACGCCAGTTCGCGCATGTTGGTGGTGGTGGCGGCAGGCAATGATGGCGACATCGGCACCAACTCGAATTTCGCCTACAACTCGGTTCAGACTCCGGCCACGTCGGCGGCGGCGCTCTCCGTGGGCGCCACCACCAATTCTCAACGCTACCGGATTCCGGTGCGCGTCAGCGGGGGTGATGCGCCGGCGGCGCTGCAGACCATACAGGCGGTATTTGGCGACGGCCCGAGACTGAGCGCTGCACTGCGTGCGCCCGTGCGCGACGCGGCGGTGATTCAAGACGAAGGGCGCGCTTGTTCCCCGCTCCCCACGAATTCACTCGCCGGGGCGATCGCCATCCTTCAGCGCGGGCCGGCCAATGAGTGTACGTTTGCCACCAAGGTGAACAACGCGCAAAAGGCGGGGGCCGTGGCGGTGCTGATGGAGCAGCGCGACGGCCGAGAGGCAGAGTTTCTGTTTCCGATGTCGGGCCTGAGCGAGACCGGCATCCCGGCGCTGATGATTGGCAGCGCAGCGGGCAAGGCCTTGCGCCAGTTCCTACGATCCAACGCCGGGCGGGAAACGGTGATCGAGCATCTGCCGGCCGCCTTCCCCTTCGATCAGAACTTTGTGGCTTTCTTCTCTTCACTGGGACCCTCGATCGGCGGTGGAGCGATTAAGCCTGAAGTGGCTGCGGTGGGCTATCCACTCTATATGGCAACGCAGCGGTTCGATCCGAATTCCGATCTCTATTCGCCCAACGGCTACGTGGCGGCGCAAGGCACGAGTTTTGCCGCGCCGATAGCGGCTGGTGCGGCTGCGTTGTTCAAGCAGCGGTTCCGTTCGGCCACGCCGGCGCAGGTGAAGTCGGCAGTAGTGAATACGGCGACGGCAGATGTGGATGACATCGACGAGAACGACCGCGTGGTGGCCGCGGGCGTGTACGCCGTGGGCTCGGGCAAAGTGGATGCGGTGGGGGCGGCGCAGACCACGCTGACCGCGGCCGAGACGGTTGTGTCGTTCGGGTACCTGACCTCAACCACCGTCTTTCCGGTGGGCAAGGCGCTCAACTTGTTCAATCACGGGAACACCGCCGCCAACGTACGGCTCCAGATCGAGGGTTCCAACAATCAGGCCGCTCGCGTGGTGCTAGGTGACACGACGTTTGCACTGGCGGCGAATGCCTCACGCCAGGTCTCGGTGCGGCTCGAAGGCGCGCGGCCGGCGGCGGGATCCTACTCCGGCATCATCACGGTCACCGGTGGCACGACGACGTTGCGCGTGCCGTACTCTTTCCTGGTAGGCGACGGGACGCCGTTCAATATCGTGCCTTTGCGAGCGTTCAGCTTTAACGGCGAGGCGGGCAAGGCGGTCCGGCCGTTCTTCAAGGTGCTGGACAAGTTTGGCGTACCTGTGAACAACGTGCCGGTGACCTGGCCGACGAGCCGGATTCGCGGGGGCGGACGGATCGACGCGGCTTTCGGCAATACCGATGAGTTGGGCATCCATGAGGCGCGCGTGATCCTAGGCTCACAGGTGGGCGATCAGGAGTTCGTGGCCGAGGCGGGTGGGCTGACGGTGCGTTTCTTCGGACGCGCGAAACTGGCGCCGGTCATCCAGACCGATGGCGTAGTGAACGCGGCCAGCAATCAGTTGAACCGGGGCGTGGCTCCCGGTTCCTACGTTGCCATCTACGGACGCGGGCTGAGCGAGGCGTTCCGCATTGCCACCACTGCCTCCCTGCCTTTGTCGCTTGCCGGCGTGAGCGTGAGTTTCGACACCTCGAACGGACGCAGCTACGCGGGGCGGCTCTATTTCGTGAGCGACGGGCAGGTGAATGTACAAGTACCCTGGGAACTGCAAGGCCTCAATACGGCGCAGATGAAGGTGAGCATCGGCGATGTTTCCGGGGCGCTCTATACGGTACCGTTGAACGACTATTCGCCGGCGATGTTTGAGATCCCGGACCCGTCAGGCAGTATTGTGGCGGCGGCCCTGGACCAACAGTTTAGGCTGGTGACCACGGCGAACCCGCTGCAGCGCGGGCAGCCGGGGCAGCTCTATTGCAATGGTTTAGGACCAGTTACCAATGCTCCGGCGACAGGGGAACTGAGTCCGTCGGAACCTTTGGCCGGCAGCCGGGTTCAACCTAGCGTTACGATTGGTGGACGTCCAGCCCAGGTTTTGTTCAGCGGCCTTACACCTTTCAGCGTGGGACTGTACCAGGTGAATTTAGTACCGGCGAGTGATACTCCGACCGGGCTGCAACCGGTTGTAATAACAGTGAGCGGCGTGGCGTCCAAGCCGGTCATTATCGCGATCCGGTAAATCCGGTCGACAGTCAGGTAGGGTTAAACTCGATCTATGCATCGCCGAAGTTCGCGACTCCTCGCGGTTTTGTTCCTGGTGCTGGCGGCAATCGGTAGCCTGCCGGCGCAGGATTTTGTTCCGGGCCGGTACATCGTGGAACTGGAGGAGCCGCGCAAGGGCTTCGAGCGGCAGGCGGCGATTCAGAAAGACGGGTTACGGGCGGCCGTGGCCGATCGCGGCGGGATCGTACACGGTTCGCTCGATCGCGTGATGAATGCGCTGATTGTAGAAATCGACGACGCGCGACGTGGCGAACTTGAGTCGCTACCCGGCGTCCGGAAAGTATACCGGGATCGCGTGGCGCACCATGACATGAACCGCGCCGCGGGCCTCGTGCGTGCCACGGATGCATGGCGCACGGTGGGCGGCGACAGCCAGGCCGGCAAGGGCATGAAGATCGCCATCGTCGACAGCGGGATCGACAAGGATCACCCGGCTTTCCAGGATGAGGCGCTCACGGTGCCGGAAGGTTTTCCGAAGACGTCGCGCGAGAACGACATCAACGGCACAAACAAGAAGATCATCATTGCGCGGAGCTATGGGTTGCGGGGCAGTCCGGAGATTCGCGACCTGGGCGGGCACGGATCGGCGGTAGCCAGTGTGGCGGCAGGGGCGCGGCATCAGTCACCGGTGGGCGAATTCGCCGGCATCGCGCCGAGGGCCTTCCTGGGCATCTACCGCCTGGGGGATGAGGACGGCAGCTTCACCTCTGCCGGCATACTGCGAGCGCTCGATGACGTGGCCAAGGATGAGATGGATGTGCTCAATCTGAGCATTGGCTTTTTCCCGCAGACGAAGTTTGAAGATGACCCGGTGTCGCAAGCAGTGGAGCGGTTGGCGGCGCGCACGATCATTAGTAAGTCGGCTGGCAACATGGGTCCGGATCCGGGGCTTTCGTCCGCGCCGGCCGCGCCTTCGGCCATCACGGTGGGCGCGTCGTGGAATGACCGGACTTTGGGGCCGAGCGTCGAGGTTCCTGGCCTGGGCGGATTGTTTGCCACGCGGCCCGACGCCGATTTGCCGTCTCAGCCTCTGACGGGAGAATTACTGGACGCCGCCCGAGTGGACGCCTCCGGGCTGGTGTGCAACGCGCCGGCCGACGGAAGCTTTGACGGCAAGGTTGTACTGATTCTTCGCGGAGATTGCACCTTTGAAATTAAGCTGAACAACGCCAAGAAGGGCGGGGCCAAGGGCGTGATCATCTACACGAACGCCAATCCGATTGCCACCTTGTGGACGGTGGCAACGGGAGCCGGCATTCCCGCCGTGATGATTACTAACGAGCACGGCTTGCGCGTGAAGCAGGCAATTGCGGACCAGCCAGGGTTGACCGTCAGAATCTCATTCGACCTGGGTGCGGTGACAGTGGATGCCAATCAGATGGCCAGCTTTTCGAGTCGCGGTCCGGGGCTGGCCAATAACATTCACGTGGACTTAGTGGCGCCGGGCGACGATATCTACCTGGCGGCGCAGAAAGTAAATGAACAAGGATCGATTTACAGCGCGACCGGCTACGCGCTGGAGGGCGGCACGAGTTTTTCCTCGCCGATGGTGGCAGGCGCGGCGGCGGTGGTGAAGGCGGCGCGGCCGGGGTTGACGGTTAAGCAGTACAAGTCGCTGCTGGTGAATGCGGCGGCTCCGTTTGCGCGGTCTAGCGGCGCGTTGTTTGGGGCGCAGTCAGCGGGTGCGGGGCGGCTGGATGTGGAACGGGCGTTGCGGTCTATGACGGCGGCCGATCCGGTGACATTGAGCTTTGGTATTGGCCGATTGACGGCGGATGTATCGCGTGACGTGACGTTGACTAACTTGGGTAGCACGGCCGACACGCTGGCGATCACGGTATCGCCGCTCGGCAGCAGCGCGACGCCGATCGTTTCGCCGGCGACGGTTTCGCTGCGCGCGGGTGAATCGCGGCTCGTGACGGTGAGGCTCTCGGCCGCCGAACTGGCCGCGGGTGAGCATCAAGGATTCCTGTTCGTGAAGGGCACGCAGAGCGAAGTGGAGTTACGCCTGCCCTACTGGTATGGCGCCAGCGACAAGGTGGCCAAGACGATTGCGCTCGCACCAAGAAGCACGAGCGTGCGGGCCGGGGCGCAGTTCCAGTTTTGGATGCGGGTGGCGGATGCGTCAGGCGCAGCGATGGTGGATACGGAGCCAGTGGTGGAGTCGACGGATGGCGGAGGGTCGGTGGAGTCAGTACGGTTGCTGGAGCCGGACTTTCCGGGGATGTGGCTGGTGAATTTGCGGCTGGGCCTGGTGAGCGGCGAGATCAATGCTTTTCGCTTCAAGGTGGGCGACGTGACGAGGACGGTGTCGTTGCGGCCGTAGGGTGGCCGCACTACTCGGAAGCGCGGCTGGACGGCTTGCGCCCTCCCGCCGACGGTTGCCGCGACGCCATGCTGTAGTGGCTCAACGACTGCGCGTAGCTGGTGATGCCCTTATACAGCGCTTCGGCCACTTTCTGCCGGTGGTC
>JAYTKJ010000249.1:0-11839 GCA_043730365.1 Acidobacteriota bacterium
GCGCCGTTCGTCCATCTGGTCCACAACACGATTCTGAAATGTTGCCCGGACTTCCGCCCGTACTTCCTCGAGCTGCTTGACCAGGCCGACTTACTCTAACTAGATGTCTGCTACAAGTCACGCCCGCGAACCGAACGCGTGAACCTTCTGCGTCCGCCTGTCGGCTTCCGGCGCCTCTACCAGCGTAGCCGCAGAGTCATTCCCAGTTCCCTGGCTCGGGTGCCCTCAATAGAAAGGTCCGCCCCGACAAGGATACTGGTGATCTGGCCCGTTCCGGCAGTCGAAATGTTGCTGATCGGCGGATTGAAAATTCCGTGGTTGAACAAGTTGGCGACCGAAGCGACATATTCAAGCTTGAATCGCTCGCTGAGACGAAAGTCTTTCGCGAGTGTCAGATGATGTACCACGTAGCCCGGCCTCTTCAAGACATTTACGCCACTGTTCCCGAACCGGCCGGACGTCGGCACAGCAAAACACTTGGGATCAAACCAGCGCGCGATGGAGCGTTCATCGCGGGACAGGTTGCCGTCACAGATTCGATCCGGCAGCCCGCCGACAGTGTTGGTGTTCGACGGATCCGCACCGGCATACCCGGGACTGAAAAATTGACCGGAGGTGATGGTGGAAATGGTATTGACTCTCCACCCGCCGATCAAGAGATCCGCTGCGGATGGAATGGCGGCGAGAAACGGTTGGCCTTTGCCAAAAGGAAGCTTGATGGTCGTGCTGAAAACCGCCCGGTGGCGCGCACTGAACGTCTCACGGTTCCACAGCCGATGATTGTAAGGATTCTCCAGATTCAGGAAGTCCGATAAGTGCGATTGCAGCGTGTAGTGCGCATCGAACGTGATGATGCTGCCGACTTTGCGTTGCACCTCAAACTGGACTGAATTGAAGTTCGACCGGCCGTCGGACTGAGCCTCGGTTACGCCGAGAAATTGCGGATAGGGCCGCCGTGCCTGAGTAAACGGAGTAACGCTCGGTTGCGGCTTGTTGATCGCCATGTTGTAGTTGAGGCCGCGATTGCGGGAGCCGACATAGGAAAGGCGAAGCCCAAGATCGCCGATCTGTTGCTCCAGCGTCAGGTTGAACTGGTGAATGATACCGTTGTTCGTTTGCGATGGGAATGCGCCAATGCTTTGTGATGGAATCGCGGCAGAGGCCAGATTCGACGGGAACGGATTGGGGAACGCAAAAAACGGCCGGCCGTCCGGCCCCTGGTTGTTGTAAGTCTCCGAAATCTGGAACGGCCCCACGCCTTGCAATCTGGAAAAATAGCCAATGGCTTCTGTGAAAACCCCGTAGCCGCCGCGCACGACGCTCTTGTCGCGCAGCCGGTAGGCAAATCCAAATCGCGGCCGTAAGTTCCCCTTGTCTGGCGAGGGTAGCACTTTGCCGGTGACAACGTTGATGTTTTTCGGATAGAGAGGGCTGACCTTCTGGGTGGTATTTTCCGGAATAACCACATTGCCGCTGTTCCGGTCCCAAGCATACTGCAAGCCGTCGGCAAAGCGCGGAGCCGTAAAGTAGTCCCATCGCACTCCGTAGTCTATGCTGAGTTTCTGCGAGACCTTGTATGAGTCGGTAATGTACATACCAAACTCCTTCTCGCGACGATCGCGATTCACCAGGGGGCTCAGCCTCGAACTCGTAAATGGCATACCCAACAGGAAATCGGCGTAGGCATTGCCACTCAAGGTGCCGTTGAAGTTGAAATTGCCAAATGTTCCATCGGGGATACTGCCCAGAAACTCCTGGACCGTTTTCAGCTCACCGCCAAACTTCAGAATGTGCCGTCCCACAGACCAGGTCAGCGAGTCGGCATAGGAGTACTGATGATTGTCATTCACGATGCCGCCGCCGGGCATGCTGAATCCCGTGAAGCCAGTGATATTGAGCGTGGGTGAGCCCTGGACGTTCTTGAGCCCGGTTTGATTGACGCCCTGCAGCCCCATCTTCTGGATGGTGTCGGTGGCTTGCAACGGCTTGACGCCGGCGATCTCATTGCCATCTTCAATGAAGTCGCTCTTCAATCCGAAGCGGAACGAATTAATGATCTTCGGCGAAAAAATGTGGGTGTCGGTAATGACCGTGTGCGCGTGCGAGCGGAACCGCGTCCAAACGAATTGCGGTAACTGCGAGGAGAGCACGTAGGGCGTGCGCCGCCGGATGTAGCGCCCGAATATGGAGTTCTTCTGCGAGAAGTTATGATCGAAGCGAACCTGCGGATACCGCGCTTCGAAAAGATCGCTTGGGAAGGGATGTATGTAGCCGAAGTTGTTGACCAGATCCGCCGGAGCGCCCAGATTGGGCTTAGGTAGAAACTCATCCTGGATCTTGGCTGAGGTAGCGTTGATTCGCGACGCCGGGATTATGTTACCCGGAAACGGCTGGCCCGTCGCAGGGTCTCGAACCGCCTGCGCTAGCTGGGAAAAATCGCCGCCGCGGAACGCCAGATTCGCAACGTTGCGTTGCAGGAACGCGCCGGCCGGAATCTTCAAGTAGAAGTAGGACACGTAGAAGAAGGTCTTGTTCTTGATGATCGGCCCGGAGAATGCAATCTGTCCCCGGTGTTCTTTCGTGGCCGGCTTGACGGGGTCGAAGAAGTTGCGGGCATTCATGGCCGAGTTGAAATGGGTGAAGTATGCCTCGCCATGAAAACCGTTATCGCCGCGCTTGGAGATCATGTTGTAGTTGGCAACCCTGGGTTGATCGGCCGTGTTGCTCACGCCGGTCACGGTGAGTTCGCTGAAATCCAGACGGTTCACCAGGTTGACGGTTCCGTCGTTCGTCACTCCGTCCATTCCCAGGGCGACCTGAGAAGGCGGCTGGCCGTTGATATTCATGTTCCAACCGCTGCCTTGACTCTCGACGCCGGGCAATGTGGCGAGCATGGAATGCGGGTAGTAGTTGCGAACCATGGGGCTGTCGTCATAGGCTTGGCGTCCGACGCTCGAGGTGATCTGGGCGCTGTCGGTGGTAATCGGAGTCACGCCCGCCTGCACTGTGACTTGCTCGGCGAGCTGCCCGATCTCAAGGCGCGCGTCAATGCGGCGGATCTGCGATCCCGCCAACACGAGGTTGTCGGCAACGAAGCTCTTGAATCCCGTTGCTTCGATGGAAACGCGGTAAACACCAGCGACTAGGTCCGGAAACTCGAAATTGCCATCCGCATCCACAATTGCAGTCCGCGCCGCCACATTGGTCTTGATGTCCGTGACTGAAACGCGACCGCCAACCACTGCGGAGCCCGAGGCATCGGTCACCGCTCCTCGAATGGTGGACAACTGCAGTTGGCCGAAGAGACTTGAAGTCGAATTCAGCAAGACCGAGAAAAGCAATACTACGCGCGAACTATTCTTCATGGCAATCACCTTTTCCGTGCGAACTTCACCCCCTTACTGACCAGGTACGAGAGTGGCGCTGATTCTATCACAACTTGCACGTTGAAAACCGACGGTAATCGTGAACTGGCTGTGACCCTGCGTCACCGGTCCAGCCGCAGCACCGCGAAACGGTCTGTTTCGACACCGCGCCAGGTCCGAACCGCGCCGCCGGGCATGCGCACACTGACGTCGATGCTGCCTGCATGGGTGCCGAGCCCGAAGTGCAGTCGCAGGTCGCTCTGAGACACGTAGCTGCCACCTGACCGAATCTCCTGAATCTGCTTCTTTCCCCCGGCGTCGATCATCACTGATGCACCGATACAACAGGCGTTCGGATTCTTGCATACCAACTGCAGGTTAATCCAGTGGTTAGCCGATCGCGTGCGGTTGCGCAGCACGGTGGGAGTGTCGTCCATACTCGTAACCACCAGATCCTGCCTGCCGTCATTGTCCAGGTCTCCCGTGGCCAGGCCCCGGTGCGACTTGAGCACGTTGAGCCCTCGTCCGGCCGACTGCGAAACGTCAACGAAGCGGCCATCCCGGTTCAGAAGTAGTTGGTTGCTTTGCCGATAGGTTTCTCTCAACTGGGGGAACTTGTCCACCTGTGGATAGACGTGCCCGTTGGCGAAGAACAGATCCGGCCTTCCGTCGAGATCCGCGTCGAAGAACGCCACGCCCCAACCCAGGCGATCAAACGTCCGTGCTCTAAGGCCTGACGCCTCACTTACATCCTCAAAGTTACCTTGACCGAGATTCCGGTAAAGAGTGTTGGTGTCGTGCGCGAAAGTCGTGACTACGATATCGAGCAGCCCGTCTCCATCGAAATCTCCAGCGGCTGCGCCCATGCCGGCCTGAGCTCTGCCCTCTGAGTTGAGGGCTACGCCGCTCTCAACTCCCACCTCATCGAATCTTCCATTACCGCGGTTGCGGAACAAATAGTTTGGATCCGAGTCATTCGCCACGAAGATGTCTACCCACCCATCGGCGTTGCAGTCCGTAGTGAGCACCGAGAAACCATGGGAGGCCCGGCCGGCCTTGAGGCCCAGCCACGCGGTCCGGTCACGGAACCTGCCGCCGCCTTCATTGTGATAAAAGACATCGGCCGCCGCCGGCAGGCCCTGCGGTCCGGCCATCACGGCTGGCCCACCTCGCCATAACAAGGTTCGCCTGGGAGTCAGCACATCCTGCCAAGTCATCACCGTGTAGTTGGCTACGTACAAATCTAAGCTACCGTCGCCATCGGCATCGAAAAAACTGCAGCCCGTGCTCCACCCGGTGTGATCCAGACCCGCCTCCCTGGCGGTCTCGGTAAAGGTTCCATTGCCATTGTTACGAAACAGCAAGTTGGCGCCAAAGCTGGTGACGTATAGATCGAGCCGGCCGTCGCCGTTGTAGTCTCCTACGCAGACTCCAGCACCCCAGGCGGCAGCGTCCACTCCTGCCGGTCCGGATACATTCTCAAACTTCCAGTTGCCAAGGTTCTTGTACAAGGCATTACGGTGACGGATCACTTTCCTGGCCGCCGTTAGTTCCGAGCCGTTAACGACGAAGATGTCGAGGAGGCCATCCGAGTTGTAGTCGAGTAACGCGACACCGGCGCCGCCAAACTCGAGGATGTGGTCCTTCGCCACACCTCCGAAGTAAGTCTTCTCATTGAGAACCGGCATCTCTTCGAACACCAGACCGAGATCAAGGAGCGCAGGGTCACGGAGGTCGTCCGGCGACGACCGCTGGGCGGGGGCCACGCCGGGCGCGCTGGCGTGACCTGCCGTGGCGGGCACGGCCGGCTTGTTACGCTCGTAGGTCCTACGCAGCTTCTCCGCTGGGCGTGTCTGCTGCTCTTGCGGTTCCAATTGCGCCACTGCCGCTGCCAATAACACTGCCAGCGCGGCGACAAAACCTCGCGTCATCGGCGCACATCCAGCAAACGCTTCGCTTCAGCATTGGCCGGGTTCACTTGGAGAGCTTTCCGAAACATCTCGGCTGCCCGCGTACGGTCGTCCTGCTTCAGATACACCTGTCCAAGGTTCACGTAGGCGGGATCGTAGTCAGCTTGCAATCGGATGGACTCTTGAAAATGATGCCGGGCCAGGTCGAGTGCTCCCTGCCCAAAGTGGAGGGTCCCCAGGCTGTTGTGAATGACTGCGGAGGGCTTCAACTCCAAAGCTCGCTCCAGCGGAGCACGAGCTGATTGGGGCTGATCCAGATCGAGATAGACGTTCCCCAGATTGGCCCATGATTCAGCCGCGGCCGGGTCCATTTGCGTGGCGCGTCGAAGGGCCGCTACGGCCTCGTGGAAACGACCGGCCATTGCCAGGGTCGTGCCCACGTTAAATTGGATATCGGCCGATGCCGGATCAAGGCGCTCTGCCTTCCGGTAACTGGTGAGCGATTCCTCCAGGCGTCCCAGCTTAGCGTGGACAGCGCCGATGTTGCTATGGATAGCTGCGATGCCGCCGTTAATTCTTAGGCACTTCTCGAAGTAAGACAGGGCGTCCTCGTAAAACCCGTTCTGAAGGCATTCAAAGCCGATCAGGAAATAGGGCTCCAACCGGTTCCCAACCCGTCCATGATATGGCGCGGGAAACGGCAAAGCAAGGTCCGCGCGTTGGCGCCCGTTCAGGGGCAGGCGGCGCAAATCCTCCAGAATCGATGCATGCGGGATGGCCTTTCGATAAACCTTCGCGATGCGGCCTTCTTCGTCGAGAAGCAGCGTAAGCGGAAGGACCACATCCGTGCGTCGCGCGAAGAGATTCTTGATGATCACGTTGAGCAGGCGAAGGTCAGCCGGTTTGGCCGGATAGACGGCTGACTTAGTATTGGCGCCCACCGATACTTGAAGGACCGGTTGCCCGTCGCCGCCTGCACTTACAGTGACCGCTGCTGGTGCGCCGCGCTTCACGCCGGCCAGTGTCAGCCTCGGCATCTCCACCGGCTCCAGCAACCAGGTGCCGCGGTACTCGCTGGGTTCAATGACCGGGGCACGGCCTTCACTCACGAACTCCGGCCGGGAACGAAACGGCCGCGAGGCGAAATCGGCCCGGCCTTCTTCCACGCGAATCACTGCGCCCGCGGGCACCTCAAGAATCTCCTGCGACAGCCCGCTAGGCCAGTCGATACGAACCGCCGGTAGCTGCCGCTCGATCCCAAGACCGAAGTAGACGATGCGCGAATGCTGGGAGAGGAACCCGGAGCCGGCTCGCACCTCCTTACTGCGAATAGTGCCGCCAAGAGTAAACGTGATGCGGGCACCGATTGCATCGCGATTGCTCCGCCGCCCGATCAGATTGAAGGCGACCGACTGTTGCGCCGGTGGGCTGTCATTCCGCATCACCCGCACTTGCGGTGCCGTCCGATTCTTCAGAACCAGGTCCAAGTCACCGTCGTGATCGAGATCTAGCGCCGCAAACGACCGCGCGTCATCGGCGAAATCGAGTCCCGAAGGAGATGAGAAATCGGCAAAGCGCCTTGACCCCAAATTTCGGTAGAACTTATTGGTCTCCCTCCCGTGCACTGAGTAGCCGGACTCGTTCATGAGGTTTTGGAAGCGGCGCCAGCCTTCGGCATAAGCTCCGGACTGAACGGGTTCAAGCGGCGAGGCGCCCACGACATCGGACCAATGGAAGCTCTCAAGGTCTTCCGCCCGTTCGTTGGTAATGTGCCCATTGAGGACCAGCAGGTCTTCCCACCCGTCATTGTCGGCATCGATAAAATCACTCCCCCATGCCCATCCGCCGTTGGCGACATCCGTGCGCGCGGCGGGTTCTTCGAAAGTCCCGTCGCCCCGATTGCGAAACAGCGAGTTTCCCCGTGCAAAGCGACGCATCCATTCGCGAGTAAGTGGGGGCGAGGCGGGTTGGAACTCCGGCAAGCGCATGATTCGTTGGCCGGCGGGGCTCCAGATGTTCGACACAAACAGATCCGCTCGCCCGTCGTTGTCAAAATCTCCCCAGGCGGCGCTCATGCCAGGCCCGATGTCCTCAACGCCCGCCTGCGCTGCCTCGTCAGTGAATGTTCCGTTCCCGTTGTTCTTGTAGAGGTTGTTTCTGCCGAAATCGTTCGCTACGTACAAGTCCGGATATCCATCCAGGTTGTAATCACTCCACGCCGCGGCGAAGCTCCAGCGTGAGTTATTCGCGGCCAGGCCGGTCTTCCCCGTCACATCGGAAAACGTGCCGTCGCCGTTGTTACGGAACAGGTGGTTCGGTGGCCCGTTGTTGGCATCGAAGTAAGGCGCCGGCTGATGAATATAGTTAGCCATACTATTTCCGCCTCGGCTGTAGGCGCAGACATAAAGATCCAGGAGGCCATCACGATCGTAGTCGGCAATAGCGGGCATGGTCATCGTTCCTTGTTCCTCGGATGGAATCTCAAAGCGAGCCCGCCCGGATCTTGTGAAGTGTCCCCGGCCATCATTGTCGAAGAGCAGGATTCCCCCCGCCGTGACGAAGAACATGTCCTGATCGGCATCGTTATCGTAGTCGGCAAACAGCACGGCGGAGGTAGCGTCAAGCATCAGCAGACCTGCGGCTTTCGTGACATCCTCAAAGCTTCCGTCGCCCCGGTTCCGGAAGAGCCTGCCCGGAAGGCCCCCCGGCTGGCACACAAAAATGTCGTCCCAGCCGTCTCCGTCATAGTCGCCAGCCGCTATGCCATTCAATCCGTAAAGATCGATGCCCGAACTGCCGTCGAGTTGTTCAGCCCAATCGCCTATCGCCCGGCCGAACTGTTGAGCTAAGCCGGGGTTGACGGCCAGAGCCGAGGCGGTGATATCGCGAAAAAGCGGACGGCCGCTCTCTTGGTGAGTGCACTCGCGCCTGGTCACACTTTTCACAGACCAACCCGCAGGCTGGCGAGTCCATTCGCTCTCCCAGATACATCGGTCCTGCGTGGGTCCGTGCCGCTGGCTGAAACCGGCGATCTCGCCGGCGATGACCGCTTGCGCGCCGGAGTCGCTCAGATCAATCTGAGTTACTCGAAACGATGCACTCCGCGCGGAGCGGTACCCGGCCGTCCATTCACGATCGAAACCCCGCACCGTTTCGCCAGCGACCAGCGCTTTCGCCAGGGTTGCCAGAATTTCTTCAATCTTCAAGGCGGCGGCCTCGGCTGGAGGGGTGGGCCGGAGGGAAGGGGGCTGTCCGTTGCCCGTTGTCAACAACACCGCCAAGACCATCATGATCTGGAGGCAGGCTCTGGTGGGCATAGTGAAGTGGCCCACCCGTCAGCGTCCGGCAGCGCGGTAATGGCGCTGAAGCTCCGCGGTTGGTAGCGCTCGGGGGTATACGGCTACTTCGTCGATTCTTCCTTCGAAGTTGAATTGTCCTTCCGCGTGACCGCCGATGAACAGCTTGGCGGCCGCGCTGGCGGTTGCGTTGCTATCAATGTCCGGACGCTCAGCTCCATTCAAATGAACGCGCACGCGGTTGCCGTCGCGCACAAGGGCGACATACGTCCAGGTCTTTGTTGGCAGCGAGGCCACGCCGTGAGACCCACCAAACAGCAGTTTTCCCGTGGCGGTTTGAGAACCACCGATTGCCAGTCCATCACCGCCCAGGGAAAAAAGCCATCCAGTCACCGCGCGCGCCTCGGGCGGCAGCCCATTCCAGAACCACATCTCAATCGTGTACGCGCTGCCGACTGCTACCTCGCCCACCAGCCTTCCCCCGGCAAAGTAGGGAGCGCGGTTGATTTGGGCTCCGGAGAAATTCGGCGACTCGGGCCCATCAAGATAGAACGCGATTCCGTCCTCATAGGTTGCCGTATGTTTTCCCGTGGCGTCCACCGCGAGGGGGCCGGCGAATTCGCTCATGCGCCAGTAAGCGGAGGGGCGCGAGTTGAGAACCGCCTTCGCGTAGGGCCCTTGCACCTCGACCCGCTCCCGCCGTTGTCGCCCGGAGATGGTTTCCAACAAGTGGAGGATCGCTTCGGAAATTTTCGGCTCCGCCTCTGCTTCGAGCCCAGCGCTGCGAGCGGACCACGTTGTGTAGCCGCCCAGCTTGTGCTGCTCAGGCGGCGGAATATAGCCTTCGGCGCCGTTGGCCAATTCAATCACGAACGTGCCGGGTAGCGGACTCAGCGCCTTGATCTTCAAACCGGTAATCGCGAAAACTTCGTTAGGAATCGCCGCGATACCAATGCCGCCGATGCGGATAGCTTGCAACTTCAACTCACGGGAGGGTTCATCGTGAAGGAACATTTGCTCGCGCGCATAAACTTCCTCCTGATTCTTGGGTTTCGCCCCGTTCGTGCCGGCCAGTAATTTTTTTGCCCACGCCAGACGCTGTGAATCTGGGCCCCGCCGACCGAGTGTCATTCGCGTTTCGGCCATCGCCATTTCCACTTTGCTTCGATATTGAATCTTTCGGTACGCCTCCATGGCTCGTGCGGTGACGCCTTCGGCGTACTGATCGAGGGTGATGGCCAATTTCGGTTTTCCGTAGTCCATCCACATTTGGTCGCCGCTCGTGCCTTGCGACATCATGGCGACGAATCCTTCGCCGGCCCCGAGCCGAGCGGCGATCTTGTCGGAGAAGACTCCAAAATAATCGGGATGCAGAATCGGCGATCCGAAATAATGTTGCGAATAGTTGGCGAGAATGGCGACGGGTTTGCCTTCCGGTGTCTGAACAGAGAGCACGGAGAGGCCGGGATCTACGGGACCTGACGGCGCGATGGCGTCCGGATTCAGATAGCCCGGATGCATGTTGGCCCGGACATTCACATTCCCGAATGGATCGCTTCGCATCTTGTCGGGACGCAAGATCCAGCGGCGGCAATGAGTATGCTCGTAGTCATCAATCGAGGCCGAGCCCACCTTGGCAGGTGCAAGACGCGCCGCCGCCAGCTCGATTGCTTCGGCGATCTTCCCCGGTAGAAACTCTGCGTATTCGGCTTGGGCATCGGACCCCAGGCACCCCATGGAAGCTGGTCCGGAATGGGTGTGCGTTGCCGAAATCAGCATGTGCTCAACGGCGATGCCGGACTTCACCCGCGCCAGATCCTTCGCTCTATCGAGCAACTCGCGGGGCATCATGCAACTATCAACCACCACGATGGCGATCCGTGTGCCGCCATCTTCCAGCACCAACGCCTTTGCGTGCAACGGAGCGTGTGCTTTGTCCGCGAGGCGCTCCAGGAACATACAATTCGAGATCACCGGAAAGTGGGTGGGCGTGACATCAACCCTGGCAGCGCCCGCGCGCAGTGACGCGGCGGCGGACATAGCCGGCATCAGCAGGAGAACCGCCGGCAGTGCTGAATGTTTAGCGCGCATCTTGGTCCCTCCCGGGCCACTTGACAACTTATCACGGTGGCCGATACGACGCTCGGCGGGCAATTACCCCGCTGCCGGGTAAAAACTTCAGAATGAAAGGAACGAACCCACCGCCCGCTCGCCGGGGCCCGATCCGAAACGCCTCCTTGCGAAACGGTACTCTAGTTGCTGAGCTTCTGGAATCAAATGAGAAACTTAGTTGGCTCATATCTGACTGCCGCGCTTGTGTTGACAGCGCAACAGATCAGCGAGCGCGATGCGTTTCGCCTATTACAGAGAGCTACCTTCGGCCCCGTGCGAACCGAAGTAGAGAAAGTCAGCACTGCCGGTTACGCGGCTTGGATTGACGAGCAACTTCGCGAAAAGCCGTCGGACATGCCGGGCTATCTTGACGAGAAGCCGCTGGAGTGGGCGCAAGACTATTTCTTCCAGAACGCGCTCCAAGGCAAGGATCAACTTCGCCAGCGCATGGTGCTGGCGCTGCACAAAATCTTCGTCGTCTCAGGCGCGGCGGTAGGATCGGCTGAGGCCTATCTTCCTTATTGGCGTGTGCTAAACAAGAACGCCTTTGGCAACTATTTGGATCTGATGCGCGGCGTCACGCTCAACCCCGCCATGGGCATCTATCTCGACATGCTGAATAACGATCGCGCCGAACCCGGCTCGGGAAAGTTCCCGAACGAAAATTATGCGCGCGAGTTGCTGCAGTTGTTCACGATCGGGCTGGTGCGCCTGAACCCCGATGGCACTGCCCGTCTCGATGAGACCGGCGCACCGATTCCGGCCTACACCGAGAAGGACGTGAAAGAGTTCGCACGCGCTTTCACCGGGTGGACCTATGCGCCACCGGCTGGCAAGGCCGTGCAGCCGCGCAACGAAGTGCGCTACGAAGTGCCCATGGCGGCCTATCAGGCCAACCACGACAGCGGCGAGAAGACGCTGCTCAACGGCGTCACCCTGCCGGCGGGCCAAACTGCCGAGCGCGATTTGGAAGCAGCGCTCACCAATATCTTTGAGCATGAGAACGTCGCTCCGTTCATGGCGCGCAGCCTGATCCAGCAGTTCGTCACCAGCAATCCTTCGCCTGCCTACATCCGGCGTGTCGCGGCGGTATTCAACGACAACGGCGCCGGAGTACGCGGCGACTTGGCCGCGGTCGTGCGCGCTATCCTGCTCG
>JAYTKJ010000250.1:0-6232 GCA_043730365.1 Acidobacteriota bacterium
TCACCACTGTGATCGTCAGGCAGCATGAGGGCGTCGCCACCACCGACGCCGGCATTAAGTCACAGGCGAAGCCGACCGACACCGTCAAAGGCCGGCCCGAAGTAGCCGTCGATCTGCAAGGCGCCGAGTACGGGATTCTGCGCTGGAAGGCCGGCGAGCGAGACTACAAGCTCGGCGACAAAGTGGAACTCTACCCCACGCACTTGGACGCCAGCACCCACGTCTACGATCGCTACTACATCGCCAAGGGCGATAACATCATCGACGCTTGGCCGATCATGGGCAAAGCGGGCGCGGCCTCGCGCTAGACCTGGCCCATCAACCACGCGGCAGGTAAGAGTAAAGATCAAGCGAGGGCGGTTTGATGCCCTGGGTGCGCAGCAGCATGGCAATCTGCGCCGTCTGTCGCATTTCGTGAATCATGACCTGCCGGAGTAAGCCATCCACAGTGAACCGGTCTCACGGCGCATCGTACGGAATCACAATCCGTCTCACCTCGTCATCCGATAGCGTGCCGATGTACGTGAGCGTCCGCTGCTCGACTGCCTTCCAGTAGTCCAGTAGCGTCCTGATCGCAAAACCCGCATAGACGGGGCCGCCCTGAGTATCCTAGAGAGCGGGTGTCGTCTGCAACACCGGCTGCTCGCGCAGGATGTCCTCGTGAACCCAGCCGTCCTGCACGGCGGCAACGTGAAACACGAGATCTTTGATGCAATGGAACTCCGATCCGCCCAGCGACGGGTGGGAGAGCACCTCGTCCGGCACGCTCTCCAGCGCGGCCCACAAATCCCGTCGGGCGCGCATCAGGTAGTCATAGGTTTCAGTGATGTTCAATTGGCCGCTCCCTTACAGTTCTCGACATGTTAGCGCGAATGCTTTCCAACGCGCGAGCTAGTCTTGTCCAATACAAGATGAGCCTGAAGGGAGCCGGATGGGCCAACCTGGGGATTGCTCATTCGAATGCAAGAAATCGAGAATCCGAGCCTGGAGCAGATGCAGGCTTTTCTGGAAGGCAGCCAGGAGGTGCACTTCCATGCCGAGGGCCGGCGGATATTTACGCCTGGGTGGACCGGACCCTGAGGCGGCAACGGTACTCCCAGCTGGGTCGTGAAACCAGGGGCTTGGTGCGGCGCTACGTCACCAAAATGACGGGTCTGAGCCGAGCCCAAGTGACGCGACTGATCGGCCAGTTTGTGAAGACGAAAACAGTCAAGCCGCCGGTGTGTCGGCGACACCGGTTTCGGCGACGCTACACAACTGCGGATGTGGCGACGCTGGTGGAAGTCGATCGGTATTCCAGCGAAACGATACCTGTCTTTGGGTAGACTTTGTGTCCGGCGAGAGTTAGATTGATCCGATTCGACGGTCCGGGAAACAACGGCAACCCGGCGCCGAGTAGCACGGGAATCACGGAAACTTCAACACTATCCACCAGGCGAAGTTCGGCCAAGCTGCGAAATAGTGCTCCGCCACCAAACAGCCAAATGTCCTTGCCGCGGCTCTCCTTCAAGGCGGTGAGCATTTCCGATGGATTCCCGTTCACGATAGTGACGCCGGGATGATCCCGCTGTGACAGCGTATGGGAAAAAACGAAGGTCTGCATGCCCGGCATCGCGCTGCCGGCGCTCGCCATAGTCTGGAAGTTCCGGCGGCCGAGCAGGATGGTATCGAACTGTTTGAAAATGGCGCCGAAGTCGATCTCGGGGTCCATGATGATCCAGTCCGTTTCCCCGTTGGGTCCGGCGACGTAGCCGTCTAAGCTGGTTGCGACGGCGTAGCGAATGCGCCGCATGAAGAGCACCTCCTCCCGAAGGATCCGCCGATGACGAGTATAGCCGTTGGCCGGTAGCGGTCGCACCTCCGTTTCGCCTCTGCTAAAGCGGAAACTTCCTCCGTCAAAGTGGCGGGGGCTGGCAGAAATAACAAGTGTGCGGGATGCAAATCCGGGCAAAGTCGAATTGCTTGCAATCCCCGGGGCCGATCACGAACGGTTCTCCAGCGGCAAGCGAGTGCCGACATAGTTTGACGCACGGCGCCCACCCTGGGAAGACTTGTCAGGCTGGCAGGCGTGGTCTCTCGCGTCCGGATCGGCAACCGAGAACCGCGGAGACGAAGAAAGAAAAGAAGCACAGCAGCAGTTGGAATTCGGGCCAGATCATAGTCTTGGAATATGGATCACCCGGCACCGGGCGCATTAACCAGGGGACATCGGGAACATACACGGCCAGCCCGGCCAGCACCACACTAATCAGCCCCGTCTGAAACAGGCTCCGCCAGCGAAACGCACCGTTGATCGCCAGCGCCGCCGCTAATGGAGCGAGAGCCGTCAAAGCAAGGATCGCGGCGGGACTAACCTCGCGCGCCAGCATCGACCAGGGCCACGGCAAGGTCCACCAATGCAACCAACCCGGCGCTCGGTGCGCGGCGCTGCCGAAAATCACTGGCATCGCGGTTCCGGCAATCGCGTAGCAAAAATGGGGCCAATACCAACGCATTTCGCTCAGCACCCCCAGAGCAATGGCGATGAGAACCTGCCTCCAGAACCAGACGGGCGATCGCCCTGCGGAAAATTGCTCGACCAGATCGCCGGCCAAAGCCTGGTCGTGACTCCCTGGACTGGTGCGCCGCAACAACCAGAGGGCTAACCTCGGCGGGTTGGATTCTTTGCGGCTCATGCGTGCTTTCCTTTCAGTTGCGGCAAACCGCTCCACAGATTCGTTAGGGCGGTGCGAGTCATCGTCAAGGCTCGGGCGCCGGCTGGCGTGACGTGAAAATAGCGCTTCGCCCGGCCGCCGCGCTCAGGCGTTGGGTCTCCGAGCTTCGACGTGACAAAACCCTTCTCTCCCAGCCTGTCCAGCGCTGCGTAAATGCTGCCGACGGCGGCTTCCCTCCCCGCGAGATTCAGAAGCTCTTGCGAGATCGGCACCCCGTAGGCGTCGTCTCCCAATCGCACGACCGCAAGGAGAACCATGAGCTCCATCTCGCCGAGATAGCTGCGCTTTGCCATTTCCTCAAGTATAGCGAATAAATTGCCTAAGCGGGCTTCAACCACTCCATGACGAGGAACCACGGCGCACGGCGATAGTTCGCCGCTCTTTCCGGGGGCGCGTCAGCGGCGGGCGCGGGTTCATCGAAATAGGTGAGACGGAGGCCCGCGGCGAGGAGCGCTTGCAGGTAGGTGCTCAAGGGACGATGGTGATTGAGGATGCGTATGCCGCGATACCCGATCCACATGGCGCGCTCCTGGAGATAGTTGTCGACCGGGTAGTGGAGACGTTCACCGGCGCCGGTCTTGACCCAACCGGTGTCGGCACACGCCGAGTTGAAACTATTGAGATTAGCGATCAGCAACGCACCGCCGGGCTTCAGCACGCGCGCCATCTCAGGGATAGCGGCATGGATGTTGGAGATATCGATCAACGACAGATAGCTGACCACAAGGTCAAAGGTCTCATCGCCAAACGGCAGTTGTTCGGCCGGCGCCTCGAGATAGGCGCCGTCCGCGTTACATGCGCGGGCGCGGGCAACCAGTGTGGACGCCGGATCTATGCCTGTAGCATCCACACCATTTCGCTTCAACATGCGGCAGAAGCGGCCTTCGCCGCAGCCAACGTCGAGCGCCTGCTTGGGTGATCGCGCCAAGGCTCGGGGAAGCATGACCGGGTCAAGCACATACCGACGACCGAAGTCGCCATGCTCTCCCATGTCCGCGATCCACGCACCCGCGGATGCCTCCCAGCCATTGACCATACCAGACATCTTACCGGAGCTCACCCAAGGAGCAGGACTAACAACAAGCGCGCGGCGACAACGCAATTAATGGCAGGCAAGTGGCGGGCAGAGAATCATCGCGTTCTTTACGCAGTATCGCGATGAGGGCCGCAGGAGCACCGAAAGCCGCCCCAGCTACTAACCAAAAAAAAGGAAGAAGCACGATCACGACGCCAAAGCCCTCAAAATCGCCAGTGTGCGGCTGCAAACCGACAGGCGCGCCAGCTATCGTTCAGCGCCGGCCGGAGCAGTAGTGGAGAGAGTAAGGATCAGCGAGAGCAGCCGGCCCGATTCGGGGTCGCGAGGCTCGTTGAGCCCAGCCACGACGAGGCCAGCCCGAGAGATCGCCGCGAACCAGGATTCGAGCGTGTGGAAGTACCACGGCATGGGAGACCAACTGCCGGCGCCGGGCAGGGTGGAGAAGGTTTCGGTGCGCCAGCCGTCGCCGTAATCCGGGTCATTCAGCGGATGCAACGTTTGAATAACGAGCGCGCCGGAGGAGGTGAGCGAGCGAGTCAGCGCGGAGAGAATGGACGCGAGATCCTGGGCGAAGAGCGCGAAGTTGAGGACGATGACATCATAGGGCTCCACCGCTTGGTGTGGAGGAAAGGCCAGCAGGTCTGCGACGAAGAAGCGCGAGGCGGAAGTAGACGCGGAGCGCGCTGCGTCTATCAGCGCGGGTTGAGCGTCGAACCCCTCGGCGTCTACGCCGTGAGTGGCCAACGCGCGGACCAGCCAACCCTCACCGCAAGCGGCGTCCAACACACGGCTGGGCTTCTGCGCGAGGACGGCGGCGATGATGGCCGCGTCGGCGCCGGCGCGACGGCTGGGAATGAGCCCTTCGCGCACGGCCCGCGTCCAGGCGGCGGCATTTTCGCGCCAACTGTCGGCGAGCGCATCGTCTTGAGGCTCCATGCTAGTGTCGTATCCCGCGCTTACTGGCGTGCGCGGCTCGGAGAGGGAGCTAGTAGAAGAGATACTTGCGCCACTGATCTTCACCTCGTCCCAACAGACGGATCAGGTGGCGCGACGTGTGCAGGCTGAACGGACGCGGCACCCGGGCGAGGCGCATGTTAGCCTCTTCCGGCGTGCGGCTCCCTTTGCGATTGTTGCATTCGTGGCAACAGGCGACGAGATTTTCCCAGGCGGTCTCGCCGCCACGCGAACGCGGAATCACGTGGTCCAGCGTGAGGGTGGCAGACTGACCGGTGCGGCCGCAATACTGGCACGCGTGCCGATCGCGCATAAGAATGTTCTTGCGCGACAAGGCGCGATTCTGGTGCGGGATGCGGCGATACTCCAGCAGACGAATGACACTGGGCACGGGAAACTGGCGGCGGGCGGCATGTAACGTTTGTGCCGACATCTCCTCTGGATGAGCCAGGCCCTTTAGGACGAGCACAATGGCTCGCCGGGCGGCACAGATATTGATAGGTTCGTAACTGGCGTTTAAGACCAGCACGGGATGGTGAAGGCGGAACATGCTCGACATCGTCTTCTTTAGCGGCTCCCCTCTGCGTTAGCACCGATGTTGATCGTGCGCAGACCGTCGATCCACTCGCGGCGATCGGCGCGGGCCAAGGTAAGGACCGTGACCTGCGCTGCGCCGGCGCGTTTCAAAACACGCGCGGCGGACTGTGCCGTGGCGCCGGTGGTCAGCACATCATCCACGAGCAACACGCGGCGGCCTTCGATCAAACGACGATCGGCAACTTCAAACAGACCAGCCACGTTGCGCCGGCGGGCAGCGCTCGATAGGCCGGATTGCGGTGCAGTGTGGCGCGAGCGGCCAAGCACGTTGCCGGAAACGGGGAGCCCGAAGCGACGCGCCACCTGACCGGCCAGCAACTCGGATTGATTGAATCCGCGCTGCCAGCGCCGGAACCAGTGAAGCGGCATGGGCACAACGACGTCGAACGTGCGATCGAGGGGCAGGGCGCGGGCGAGATAATTGCCCAACGGCCCAGCCAATGAGTCGACGCGTTCAAATTTGAAGAGGTGAATCAGACGGCGAAGCGGACCGTCGTAGAAGCCGTAGCTATAGGCTGCGTCATAGCCGGGTAAGTCCCGCCGGCAAAGCGCGCAGAGACCCTGCGTGTCAAGAGGATGCGCCGAAACGAAGGGTGTGTGGCAGGCGGCGCAGGAATACTCGGCCGACATAGGCTCGACCGATTGGAGGCAAGAGGTACAGACGGGGACGCGCGAAAATTCTTCGAGCGGTTGCTGGCACACGCGGCAGTCATCCGGGTAGAGCCACCCGGCAAGCCAACCCGCGAGTTGTCTGAAGCCAGCCGCATTAACGGCGATGCGTAATGTGGAAAACCATGGACTGCTGAAGATCCACCTCTCCGGAAATTCCAGTATACATGAACGGACGATTCTGTTTCGACCGGATAATCGGCACAGACCCGGGCATGAGCAACCAGATACAATGGCGCGAGGATGATGCTCCTCAGAATCG
>JAYTKJ010000251.1:0-12642 GCA_043730365.1 Acidobacteriota bacterium
GAGCCCCACGACTTGCTCTCCGCCGCCGCCACCAGGCGGCGGGACTTCTCGTCGAGCACCTTCTCCAAAGACTGAAACCGGCGGCGAACCGCCTCGGCGCCATCCATGCATTCAGGATAGCCCAAAACATTCAGTAGTGGAAATGTTATTTCTTGACGCTGCCTTTAGCTGGGCCTTCTCCGCCAATTGCTCCTGAGACAAGAATGCCAAGTGCCGCAGCTCAACCAACCGGGTGGAATCCAGGGAAATGAAGCGGGAATCCAGTTTTGTACCGTTTTTGGGCGGGCTTTGCACTTGAATTGGTCACTCCAACCGGTATAAGCTCGCTAGCGCATTGGGCGAATAGTGGCCCATCGGTTCAAGTCAGTATACAGCACCCTCGGGGCCGTGGCGCTGCGAAGGTATCCAGGAGAGTTCATGCTGTTGTTCCGTTTATGGCCCGCCATCTTTGTATTAGTCGCCTTCGTGATGCCGGCCGGCGCGGCCTCGATCACCCTGGACTTCGAGAGTTTCCTGGACGGCGACAACCTCTCGACACAACTTCCCGGCTTGACGTTCACGAACACCGTGATCTACTCGGCTGGAGCCTCGCTGAACGAACTTGAGCTTCCGCCGCGCTCGGGCAGCAACGTCGCCTCTGACCTCGGCGGCGCCATCACGGTCACGTTTGACACCCCAGTGGCCGCCATCTGGGCGTACTTCACCTATCTCGTGCCGGTAACCCTGGACGCCTACGACTCGGGCAACAAGCTCCTCGGCTCGGTGTCCGCATCCTTTCTAACGAATCTCGCGCAATCCGGGGACCCCGGCAGCACCGCGAATGAGCGCCTCCAGGTCGCGTTTGCCGCCGGTATCGCTCGCCTGGTCGTCACAGGAGACCCCGGCGGCGGCTCGTTCGTGATGGACGACTTGGCATTTGGAGACCTTGAAAGCTCGGCTGTACCAGAACCCTCCACGCAGTTCCTGTTCGGTGGCGGCTTGGTCCTTATCGGTGCCGTCATGACATGGAGGCGGAGATGAGGACCAAGTGGACTCGTGGAGCACACCCAATTGGCAAGCTGACGCTCCTTGCCACTTCGACCGCGCTTACCGCGATGGCCGCGCCCAATGTCGGCCCGGTTGACGTCGCGCCGAAGTCGATCCTGCTGGGCGTTGGAACCACCATCACCGTGACCGCTGTAATCACGGACACCACACTCTTGGACGGCGGAGCCAGCCTCCAGCGGATCGACTCCTCCGGGCGCGTTCTCGCCACCTACGGAGTCCTCCATGACGACGGCCGGAACGGAGACGCGACATCCAACGACCGGATCTTTTCGGTGCAGCAGTTCCTCACCGAAGCCACTCCCGGCCCCATCCAATTGAGAGTCTCCGCCGGCTTTCGAGGTGTCCTGACCCGCGTCTTCTCCGGGGTGATGACGGTCAACGTCACCGGCGCCGCAGCGCCGCGCATCGTCATCGAGTCTCCGCAGAACCTCTCATATCTCAGCACCCCGAGCGTGACGGTCACCGGTACCGTAACTGATCTGACCGCGACGGTTACAGTCAACGAACTCAACGCCCCCGTCAGCAACGGCAGATTCACGATCAACCTGCCCTTGGCCGAAGGCCCCAACATCATCGCTGCTACCGCCCGCACGCCGACGGGGGCAACCAGTTCCAGCATCACCGTTAATCTGGACACCACGCCGCCCCGCGTCACCATCACCTCCCCGGTGGACCAATTCGTAACGACGGACGCGAGTGTCTCGGTGGCGGGCAACGTGAACGACATTGTGGTCGGCACGGTGAACAACCACCAGGTCCAGGTAACCGTGAATGGAGCCGCCGCCCAGGTCGCCAACCGGACCTTCCTGGCGGCCAACATACCGCTCGCTATGGGGAACAACGCTATTCGGGCTGTCGGGGTGGATCGGGCTGGCAACAGTTTCAACACTCAGATCACCGTGCGCCGCGAGGCCCCCACTCAACCGCAGATCCGTCTACTGTCTGGCAACAACCAGACGGGGGTTATCGGCTCCCTCCTCCCCGCTCCGCTCGTCGTCGCTCTGGTCGATGCGGCCGGCAGCCCGATCCCCAACCGGCCCGTGATCTTCAAAGTCACGCAGAACAACGGCCAGGTCGCTGGCGCCGGTCCTGCGGCCATTTCCACAATCGTCAACACCAACGCACAGGGACAGGCGCAAGTGCGTTGGACGCTTGGGGCGCGCTCGGGGGCGGGTAGTAACTGCGTCGAAGCCTATTCAGTAGGGTATGGTGGCACCGCCGTATTCACTGCAACGGGGACCGTGGGCACGGCCGGGAAGATCGTGATCGATTCTGGCAATAGCCAGGTTGGGGAGGTCAACAAACCGCTACCGAAGCCCCTGATCGCTGTGGTGGTCGACCAAGGTAATAACCGTTGGCCGAACGTTCCCGTCACCTTCATCGTCAAGAGCGGCGGCGGAAGCTTTGCCGGACAAGCCAGCTTCACGATGAATACCGATTCCGACGGCCGCGCCGCCGCCACGCCCACCTTGGGGTTCCAGGAGGGCAATGAGAACAATCTCTTTGAGGCGAATTTTCCCTTGAACCAGGGTTACCCGGCGAGCTTCACGGCGTCTGGCCGCGCCGCGGGGAATCCCGACGCCACGAGGATCAGTGGCGTGGTGCTGGACAATAGCAACGTCCCGATCCCCGGCGTGACGATCCGCGCCGTGCGGAGCAACCTGCTGACGCAGAACAGTGCGGTTATCGCTAACGCCTTGACCGTGCGGACCGATGCGCAGGGCCAATTCTCGGTCCAGCCGGCGCCGGTAGGCTTTGTCAAGTTGCTCGTGGATGGAAGCACTGCCCAACGACCGGGGAAATATCCGAATCTGGACTATGATCTGGTCACCATTGCAGGGCAGAACAATGGTGTTGGGATGCCGATCTATTTGCTTCCGATCAACACCGCAAATCAGTTGTGCGTCACGGCGACAACCGGCGGTGGGACTCTGACTATTCCTGAGGCTCCTGGGTTCTCGTTGACCTTCGGGCCAGGACAGGTCACGTTTCCGGGAAACACCAAGGAAGGCTGCGTCAGTGCCACTGTGGTGCATCCGGACAAGGTCCCGATGGTGCCTGGCTTCGGGCAACAGCCCCGGTTCATCGTGACGATCCAGCCAGCGGGTGCCATGTTCAATCCCCCTTCTCCGATCACAACGCCGAACGTTGACGGATTGAGGCCTGGAGAAGTTACAGAGATGTACTCCTTCGACCACGACATCGGAGCTTTTACATCGATAGGAACCGGGTTTGTTAGTATGGATGGCTTGACCATAGCCGCGAAGGCAGGCGTAGGGGTGCTGAAAGCGGGCTGGCACTGCGGAGGTAATCCCACTTCAAATGGCACGGCAGGCACCTGTCCAGAGTGCCAGACATGCGGACCTTCCAAGTGTGATCCTACGCCTACGGCTCAGCTAACTCCATGGAAGACCACTCCCGTAATCATCCCAGCCAACGCCACTTGTTCCGCTGTTGGGGCAGCCGTTCTCACACGATTTGATAGTTTCTGCTGGGAAAACACAGATACCGTCTTTGTGAAGGGCGGTGCTTGCCATTGCACGTGGGACCTACGATTTGACCTTGTCGATGAGAGGTGTAATATCCCGACTGATGAAACGGCTGCATTCTGCGACGGCACCGGCTTCCGAACGACGAAAAGCAGAGCTACCAATATCCCGCTGTCTCCGCGGTACAAGCTACCCGCGCTGGGAAAAGGATTTACCACCGGGGCAGTAATCAACGACGTGTGTCACTGCATGCCACCGAGAGTTAATACCGGCCCATTTCAAATTGATGTTGACGTCCAATTTTGCAGATAGGTGCCGTCCAGGGTGCAGCGGTAGTATCGGGGACTCCAAAGCAGTCGCAAGCGAAGGATTCCAGGATTTCATTTAGCAGGAAACATAGCGAATCCAAGTATTTCCAGAAACTGACGAGGGCATAATGACCCGTATTTTTATATCCACGCTAGTGATAGCTCAACAATTGGTAGCGCAACTGAGTCAGAACTGTATCGTAAGCGTCCTGAATCGGAACGCCCTAGCAAACCCGGATGGATCGTGGGTATTGCCAAACGTCCCCGCTAACATGGGTCAGGTTAGGGCCCGTGCCACCTGCGTTGAAGGCGGTATCACGCGCTCCGGAGAGTCAGGCCTGTTCTCTATCGCCGCCAACGGTGCCGTTAATCTTCCCAACATCAAACTTGGTACCGCCAGTCCCATTCTTGAAGCCCTGACTATCTCACCCGCCAATCCAGTTCTCACCTCTCCAGGCCAATCCCTGCAACTGACGATAACCGCGCGCTATCCCAATGGCTCCACGGGCAACGTCACTACTGCCGCGACCGGCACCAGCTATACCATCAGCAATCCGGCAATCGCCAGCATTTCGCCCAACAGTTTGGTAACGGCCGTGTCGGGCGGAACCGTCGTCGTCCAGGCGATCAATGACGGCGCACCCGGCATCGCCACGGTGCGCGTTGCGTTCGCCAGCCGTGACTCAGATGGCGATGGCATCTCCGACGAGATCGAACTACAGAACGGCCTCGACCCGAACAACCCCGTCGACGGCCAAGAGGACTTCGACCGGGATGGGCTCACCAATACCCAGGAGCTGGCGCGCGGTACAAACATCCGCACAGCAGACACCGACGGCGACGGGCTCCTAGACGGCGCGGAAGTGACGCTCGGCACGAATCCTCTGCTAGCCGACACCGATGGTGATCTGATCCCCGACGGGATCGAAGTCCAGACAGCAACGGACCCGCTCAACCGAAACAGCTACGATCTCCGCCGCGTCACGGCAACCTCGACCCTCACTCCGTCTAGCTTCGTATTGAACACCAGCATCCTGTCCCCACTGGTTTCACAACAACTGCGTTTCCGCGTAAACCTGATCGACGGCAAGACCACACTCGACCTGACCGCGAAAAGCATTGGAACCAGCTACTCGTCGAGCAACCTCAACGTGTGTAATTTTGGCGCTCAGGATGGATTGGTGTTCGCCGGCCAACCCGGAAGCTGCGAGATCACGGCCACCAACAACAATCTCAGTCTCCGCGCTACCGGCTTGGTCAACGGCTTCACTCCATCGGCCCTATCGTTCTTGACCATACCTGGTACCGCTATGAACGTGGATGTCAACGGCAACTACGCTTACGTCGCAGCGGGCGCCGCTGGTCTGGTTGTAGTGGATGTCGCGGACCGCTCCCGCCCAAGGATCGCATTCGTGTACGACACCCCAGGATTTGCGAATGACGTGGTGGTCTCGGGTAGCTATGCCTATGTTGCCGACGGGCCGAGTGGGCTGCGCGTGGTGAACATCGCCAATCCATTGGCGCCGGTCTTGGCCGGTTCCATCGGTACTGCTGGTGATGCACAGGATGTCGCGGTTCGCGCGTCTCTGGCCATCGTCGCGTACTCCGGGGCCTTCTCCGGGATTCAGGTTGTGGATGTATCGTCGCCTAGCGCGCCGCGTGAGATCGGGAGGAAGGCGTTGAGCACTGGGGTATTGGGAGTCGACTACGACCCGGTGCGGCGCATCGCTGGTTTGGCGCTGGGTTCGGGCGGCCTTGCTGTGCTGGATCTTTCCAATCCCGTCAATCCGATTCAGATTGGCAGCCTTCCCGGCGGAGATGTGCAGGACGTGGTGATCCAAGGCAACCACGCCTTTCTCGCGGACATCGCCCGAAGCTTCACCGTAGTGGATTTGACCAATCCAGCGGCGCCGGCCTTGCTTGCTTCCACGCCACTGGACACCGGCGGGAGGCTGGCGGACGTGGCCGTTGCCGCTAACGGGCTCGCTTTTGGTGCGGATATCTTCTTCGTCAACGATGTCCCAATCATCGATGTGACGAATCGAGCGACGCCCACGCCACGTTTCCTGCTCCCATTCCGCCAATTCCGCGATGACGATGGTACTGGCATCGCACTGGATTCGGCTTTCGTCTATCTCACAGCCAACCGCGGAGATGGGCGCCTGTACATTGGACAGTACCAGTCGCTCGAGGATCGAAACGGCGTGCCGCCGTCGGTCCAGATCAGCGGGCCAGCCGGAGGGACCACGGTTATACAGGGCAGCACCATTTTGATCTCCGCGAATGCGACTGATGATGTGGCGGTCGCCGCGGTTAGTTTCTTCGACAAAGGGGCACTCATTGACACCGATACTTCCGCGCCGTTCGAGGCTTCTTACGTTGTTCCAACCAGCGTGACCGGCTTGGCGTTGACTGCCACAGCTACCGATCTCGGCGGGAATGTCGCTAACTCATCGGCAGTGTCCGTGAACGTGATTCCAGACCCGCTGACCACGGTCACTGGGCGAGTTCTCAGTTCGGCGGGAACTGGCTTTGCCGGCGCGGCCGTTACGACGCTGGGCCGGTCAGCGACCTCCTCCGGGGACGGCACGTTCGCGATAGGCGCGGTTCCCACGGTTAAGGGCGACGTGTCCGTTGTTGCCACCGCGACGATCGGCGGGGTGCAGAACGCAGGTTTCACCGCGGCCTTTCCGCCTGTACGGAGTGGAATAACGGCGGTCGGAGACGTGACCATCCGTCCTTGCACCCTCCCGCCGAGCGGGCTGGCGGGCTTTTGGCCGGCGGACGGCTCCACCAACGAACTCGTGAACGGAGCCAACGCGGTGTTGAATCGGGGTGCGACCTACGCGCCGGGTTTGGTCGGCCACGCTTTCTCGTTGGACGGAGCGGGCGGCTACGTTTCGGTTCCGGATTCGCCGTCGCTTAATCCCGTCAACGGTACCACCATCGAAGGGTGGATTCGTCGTACTGCCGCAGTCGGCTTCAACGATCCAGTGTTCAAGAAGAGCGGCCCCGGTCAAGTTAATGGCTATGCCCTCGAATACTATGGTCAAGACATCACCTTTTACGTCTACACCAACAATTGGTACTCGAGTGGAGGAGTACCGATCCAAGACAATGTTTGGACCCATGTGGCTGGAGTTTACGATGGGACGACAATCCGGCTGTATGTAAACGGTGCGCTGGCAAGTTCTGGAAGCGCCCCGCCCCCGCTCACGCCTTCACCCGGAGAGTTAAACATTGGGCGCGACCCGTCCAACCATGATCGGCTGTTCAAAGGCTTGATCGACGAGTTTAGCCTGTACGACCGGGCGCTGTCGCCCAATGAAATACAAACCATCTTTTCCGCGGGGGACAAAGGGAAATGCAGACCATGATGTCGACCGCAAGATTCTTTACTGGGCTGGTGGCTTGGCTGCCAGTTGCTGCTTTTGGCTTTGGCGAGGACGTGACTCGGAAGCCAACGATTCGGGTTGAGGTCTTTTCTGACTTCCAATGCCCATTCTGCAAAGCGCTTGCCGCCCCGCTTCATGAGCTCTCCGAATACAAGACACCGGAGGCCAGCCTTGAAGTTGTGTTCCACCATTTCCCGCTGGAGTTCCACGTTGACGCCGAGCCGGCGCATCGGGCGGCATTCGCGGCTGCGGCGCAAGGAAAATTTTGGGAAATGCATGATTTGCTGTTCGCGAATGCGGCGAAACTGAAACGCGAAGATCTCATGCGCTACGCAGGCCAGTTGGGGCTCGACGAGAAGCGGTTCGCGGCTGACCTGGATAGCGATGCCGCCCGCAAGCGTGTTGAGGCAGACCGGGCGGACGGAATGAAGCGTGGCGTCAGTGGCACGCCAACGCTCTTCATCAACGGAAAAATGCGTACGGGAGCTATGACGTTCGAGCAATTCAAGGCGAGTGTCTCTGCGGAGGCCGGCCGGATCGGGTCCGCCCGGGAGATTCCGCAGTCACTCCTCTCCCTGGGGCCAGCGGACGCGGCCGCTCGGGTGGAAGTGTTCGCCGATCTTCAGAGCCCCGTCACCCGTTCGGCAATGGCCGTACTCGACCAACTCGCGGCCACAAAGCCTGGCGTCCGCATCAATTTCCGCAACTTTCCCCTCGGCTTTCACAACGATGCGGGCTTGGCCCACGACGCGGCGATGGTGGCTGCCAAGCAAGGGAAGTTTTGGGAGATGGTTCACTACCTCCTGGATCACCAGGAGGGCCTGCGGCCCCAAAACATCGCGGCCCATGCTGCCGCGCTCGGTATGAACGAGGTGGAGTTCGCGGCGGCAGTCGATAGGCGCGCCTACTGGCCGAAGGTCGAAGCCGACATCCAGGAGGCGCTTGACCGGGTGTTCGCGGGAGTCCCGTGATGTTCGTCGGTGATCGGAGGATCGACGGCGTACCGAGCTTGGGCCAGTTGGTGGAGGCAATCGAGGGTGTTACCTCCGCCAAGCGGGCGACGGCCTCAGCGGCTGGCAGTTTCAAGAAATGACCGCTGCTCTCGGCACCGGCCTCATGATTACCGCGGCCGCCCTTTGTGCGCAGACGACGGTCTCGAACCTCGGCGAAGAACGTTCGCTTGTGTGGCATCTGAGCGATTCCGATGCTCACAGCCGGCCCCTCGGCGAGTTCCTGGCGCATGGTGAGCGTCTCTTCGCCGCCAAATGGACTGAGCAGGATGGAGGCGGCCGGCCGCTTTCGAAGGGAACGGGGAGGCCACTAGCTGACCTTACCCAGCCCCTCACCGGTGCCCGTGGGTTCAATCGCGTTTCTGCCCCGGACGCAAACTCCTGCTCGGGCTGCCACAACGTGCCCTACTTTGGCGGCGGCGGTGATTTCGTTACTAGCGTCTTTGTTTTGGGGCAGCGGTTCGACCACGTTACATTCGACCCTGCGGACAAGGTTCCGACGCGCGGGACGGTTACCGAAGAAGGTAAGCCCGCAACGCTTCAGACCGTGGCGAATCTTCGCGCGACCACCGGTATGTTCGGGGCGGGATATCTGGAGATGCTGGCACGCGAAATCACGAACGACCTCCAGCGCATCCGGGATTCAGTTAAGGCGGGGGAAACCAAGGGCCTAGCCTCGAAGGGGGTCGAATTCGGATCGATCACCTTGCGTCGCGACGGGCTGTGGGACGTTTCGAAGGTGAAGGGGCTGCCTCGGCTGAGCCTACTCTCGGGCGGCTCCCACGATCCACCTTCGCTCATCGTCCGCCCCTGGCATCAGGCGGCAAATGTGACCTCGCTTCGCGAGTTCACGAACAACGCATTTAACCACCACCACGGCATCCAGAGCGTGGAACGCTTCGGCGAGGGAACTGATCCAGACGGAGACGGCGTTGCGAACGAACTTACGAAGGGGGACGTCACAGCCGTAGTGCTCTATCAAGCGGTGCTTGCCGTTCCTGGCCGGGTCATCCCCAACGACGCTGAAATTGAGGAGGCCGTTGCGAACGGCGAGAAAGTGTTCGAGGTGTCGGGCTGCGCGGAATGCCATCGGCCGGCGCTACCTCTCTCTAGGGCAGGTGCGGCGTTCGTCGAGCCAGGGCCCTACAACGCGCCGGGGAGTCTGCGGAGCGGCGAGTTGAGGGATGTCAAAGTTGATTTGAATGACCCAGGCCTCCCAGGCCCCAGATTGAGCGCCGACCGCGATGGGGTGACGTGGGTTCCGGCATTCACCGATTTTCGAGTGCACGACATCACTGACCCGGATGACCCCGAGCCGCTCGACATGAATTGGGGGACTTGGTCGAAGGGCTTCCAGCAGGGGAACAGACAGTTTCTTACCAAGCGGTTGTGGGGCTTTTACAACGAGGCCCCCTATTTTCACCACGGGCTGTACATGACCGCCCGGCAAGCGATTCTAGCTCATGCCGGAGAAGCGAAGGAATCTCGCCGGAAGTTTCAAGACGCTGCGAAGTACGACCAGGACTCCCTGATCGAGTTCCTAAAGACACTCCAGGTGTTACCGCCCGGGACGAAGGACCTAATTGTTGACGAGCATTTTCGGAAGAAGAACTGGTCGGCGCCACGAACTCATTGAGAAAAACTTAGAGGACGAGAAATGCTTCCGTAACAGCATGAAAGCACCCACCCGGTCAGACGAGTCGCGCGGCTGCTGCGTCTCCGGTACCACTATTGTGGGAATGTTGGGTCGACAACCCCCTCGAAAATCAGCTGAGACCAGCTTACACTGGCGGTTGCGGTCGATGAGGCCAGCGTGCCGCCGAGCGGAGTGGATTGAATGGTCAGGTCAGGGCCTCTCAGAAACAATGGCGGTCGATGAGTATCGAGTATCGTCTAGCTGCCTCGAATGTGTCATTGCCGTGGTGGTGTTGCCGATCATCTGAAAACGTATGTTTTTGAACTTTGGCCGAGGAAGGGACCATTAGCGTCATGCGCGCCGAAGGCGCGAATCGTCTGTCAATCATCGTGGTTCCGGAGTATCGTGATGAGATGCCGATCCGATCCGCGCATGATCATGTAGCAGGCCTTCGACCGCGCCAGTGTTTCGAGCCGACCTGCGGAGCTGTATTCTCGGTGTGTGCTCGGTGTGATCGCGGCCAGCGATATTGCAGCGAGGTCTGCCGAACAAAAAGGCGCCAACAGCAGGTCCGCACGGCCGGCAAACGTTACCGAGACTCGGACGCTGGCAAGCGTGCCCATTGTCGCCCCCAGCAGGCTTACCGTGACCGCCAGAGCCCGGCAGTGGTGACGCATCAAGGTATGGCACCGATCGCCACGCCGCCAGCACCCACAATCGCCAAACTCACGCAATGCGCCATCTGTGGCCACTCTTGTCCCTGGTTCAATCCGTTCTACCGGCTCGTGCGGCGTCGTCGCCACCGCCACGGCCCGGCCAAAGTTCAAAAAAATACGTTTTCGGATGATCGCTAACAGGTGGTCGCGATTGAAGTATCCACAGCCGTGCATGCCGGGTACAAACGCCAGCATGTAGGCGGCCGACGCTCGTACCGGTGCTGCAGGCCGCCTATATGCTGTCAATCCGCCCTCGCCCCGGCTAGTAGTCGTGACCGAAAAGTTGATGAGTTCGCCGTGTTGGATGAGCGGGGCAATTATGGTCGGCACTCTCACCATCGCGCGACCAAAAGTCTACACCGTCGTCGACGGTCTGATACAGATTGAGCTCGCAGGAACGGTTTATGATCGATGGTCACTTCAGCAAGCCCCGAACGCTAGGCTGCTTGACCTCGCACTCTGGATCTGGATAGCCATTGATGACCAGCCACTCTCGCTGTTCCCGTGTGAGCCGCTCTCGCCGCACAACTTCGGGGTGCAGCCGCAGCAGCCGTTGGAATGAAGACTCCGCAACTCTCCCCTTGAACCGCCGGAGGTAACCGCAGTCCAGAAGCCGATACACTGTCGCCCGTGACACACCGAGATCATTTGCCACCTGTTGCACGGTCAAGCGGACGCGGTCGCCCTCGCCGCGGTCCCATTCGGTCCTCCTCCGCCGCTGCTCGTGCTTACATGCCGCCGCTTCGGTACGACCGGTGACAGGGCGGCCCTTCTCCAAGGCATCAATCTCCGCACTCCGCCATCTTGGCTTTTCTCGCCATGGCCGCTGCCCGGGCGGAAGAGCGCGCCGCAAGAACTCCTGCACGGCCTCCGGCGTTCGCCCGAGCATCGCCGCCACCTCTGGAAGGGTGTCTCTTGCCTCTTCCGGTGTTTGGGCCCAATTCAGAACCAACCGTCTGTCTTTCGTCATCCAGCATCTCATCTTCTGACTCCTCGCGAGCATTGGTATGCGCGCTTGGCAGCAGGCTACGGCAAAAGATAGGTACAGCCAAAAACCCCGGTGGCCGTGATGGCAAGCTCCAGCCGGACCGTGAGATGTTACCTGAGGGGGCAGAACCCGTGCGCAATCAGTAGGTTCTCCTGCCTGGAAATGCAGAATGGAGTCGTCTCGGATTCAACTGCACTTTGCGAGTCGTTTCATCTAGCATGAGCGTATGCCTCTCGGTCTCAATGATTTGCGGATTCAGTAGAAACATCGGGAAGAATTGTCGAAGTGCTAATTCTCGCCCCCTGCTGGCCGCTTTCACTTGCGAACCCGGTTGAAACTGTTGCAGTATAGTGAGTCGCCGTTGCCCCCGCGAATCAACTCCATCCAATCCGGTGAGCGCCTCCGCCGCGCCGCTCGTGAAAAGGCCGAAGCCGCAGGGCTCCGCGTGCCATGGCCACACGTTCTTGAGGCTGCAACCAGCTACTCAAAGTGGCAGGTCTTCGCCCTCAGAGTCCGGTCCGCCTGTGAGCCATCAGAGCAGATTTCTTCTGCGCTGCTTGACGAGTTGCGCGCGAAATGCCCCGGCTTTCTCGAATTGAATCTCGATCAGCTACGTCAGGATCCGGCAGGCCATTCCGTATGGCGAAACCTAGTCGATTGGATCGCCACCAGCCACTTCGCCGCCGCTCGGTCGGAGGGGTGGTACGAAGCGGTTGTCCACTACGGCTTCAATCGGATCGAATGCCTGAGCGCGTGGTCGGAGTGGACACGCTCGAATCTTGGTGCCCCGACCGGCATTCCGAAGTTGCCGGGAGCGCAGGCGCCGCCATCGGCAGTAGACGCACTACTTGACTCGCGCGCTTTGCTGCTGTGGACAGCAGCCTGTACACCCGCGAAGACCCGGCTCCCGCAACAGGTCCGCGCCGAGCTTGCCCGTCATCCCCGCGGGCTAGACCGAAGTTCCCCCCTCGAGCAGGCAGAAAAATGCAGGCAACTAGAAGTAATTGAGGAGGTTGCGGCGAATCGCAAAGAAGGATTTACTGGGTACACTAC
>JAYTKJ010000252.1:0-2603 GCA_043730365.1 Acidobacteriota bacterium
GTTGATCATACCGCAGAAGCCACAGAATCTGGCGGCCAACCTGACGACGATCATCTCGCCACGCGTCTTGAACGAATTTCGCGCTAGCTATGGACGGCAGATCCATCGCCAGCGCGGCCAGAACTCCGGCAATCCGATTGCGGCCAATGCGGGAGTGCCGTTTGCACCCAAGGAAGGCAGCGGCGCGGGCTTTGTAGAAGGTCTGAGTTTGGCCAACACGATTTTCTCAAGTCTCTCGGAGGCGCAGCCGTGGTTCCTGACGGTCAATACTTTCCAGTGGTACGACGGCATCACCTGGTCGCGCGGCAAACACAACATCAAGGCTGGCGCCGACATTCGCCGTCATCGCGCCGACGCCTTTCTGGGCACGCGGCAGAACAATCAATATTCGTTCTCCGGCCAGTTCTCCGGGGACGGATTCAGCGACTTCCTGCTCGGCAACATGGCGTCCTCTTCGATTGCACTGGCGCCGAATGAAACGGGCCGCTTCCGCCGCACGATGACCGCTTTCTATGTGACGGACGACTGGAAGGTAACGCCGAAGCTAACGGTCAACATCGGCCTGCGCTATGAATATGCGCAAGTGCCGCGGGAGTTAGGGGGACTAACGCCAACGTTTGATCCAAGCTTGGCCAACGGCCAGGGCGGCTTGCGCTTCCCCAAGCACAACACCAACGCCGCACCGTTCTACCAGAAGGTCCGTCCAGACCTGGGCTTCGGTCTCACCGATCGCGAAACTTTATTCACCTCTGACAAGAACAACATCGCGCCACGTTTTGGCTTCGCCTATCGGCCGTTCAACGGCAACCGCACGGTTGTGCGTGGCGGCTATGGCATCTTCTATTCCGGACCTCAGTTGATGAATCTGGTGCAGAATTCGGTGACGGGGCCGCCCGCGCAATTGTGGGCGGGCTACAACTCCGATGTCGCGCGACCCACGCTCACTTGGGCCGGCGATGTGAACAATCCCAACGGATCTTTGGCGACGGCAATTTTCGGCGTACTGACCGGGCCCGAGAACAACTGGATTGATGGCTACACGCAGCAGTGGAGCCTGAGTGTGGCGCAGGAGCTATCGCGCAGCACCGTCATCGAGGTGCAGTATCTCGGATCCAAGAGCACGCACATCGAGAACTCAGTGGACTATAATTCCGCCCAGCCCGGGCCGGGAAACCTGCAGAATCGAGTTCCCTGGACGAAGTGGAACCGGGTGTTCGGCTTTAACAGCGGCGGCGCGGCTAATTACAATGCGCTGTTGGTCACCGCCGAGAAACGCATGGGTAAGGGGTTGATGTTCAAGGGCGCTTACACCTTCAGCAAGACGCTGACCAAGAACGGCGCACGGTCGTCAGGAAATGTCGGCCAGGTGCAGAATAACTTCAATCTTCGCGCGAACAACGGATTCTCGCCTGATCACCTGCCACATCGCTTTACCGGCAATTTCCTATTTGAATTGCCGTTCGGTCACGGTAAGAAGTTTGGCAGCGGTATACCAAAGGCGGCGGACTTGGTTTTGGGCGGCTGGGCCTTGTCTGGGATTATCACGCTGCACAACGGCTATCACATGACAGCACCTACGATCGCCGCGGCCAACTGCAACGCATCTTTCAACAACCTCTGCCGCCCCGATCTCCTGACGAACCCGGTGCTAGGCGGCAGCGGCCTGGTGACGCCACGCTGGAACCGCGATGCGTTTGACTGGCCGCTGAACACCGCCAAGCATGCAGCACAGACGCCGCGCTTTGGCAGTGCCGGAACGAACATTCTGCGCGGCAATGCGGTCAACACCTCCGATATCGGGATCTTTAAGAATTTCGCCTTCAAGGAGCGCTACCGATTCGAGTTCCGGACAGAGATGTTCAACGCACTCAATCACACCAATTTCGCCAGCCCCAATACGTCGGTCGAGAGCCCGAACTTCGGCCGTACGTTCTCAACCTCAATCGGTCCACGGACGATTCAACTGGGGTTGAAATTCTATTGGTAGCGGGAGCACGAGAAAGCGCACGGCGAGGGGCGGCCTGGCTACTGGCGATGCAGGAGGCCGATGGGTCTCTGCGCGGCGCGACTGCGCTGAATGCTTACTACAAAGGCCCCTGCGCGCTGGCATTCGCCGGGCATCGCGATGCCGCCGAACGCCTGATCGATTTCGCAGCCAAGCGCTTTATGAAGGCGGATGGCGATCTGGACGGCTCCGGCGTCGACTGGTACGACCGGTTCCGCATCTATCCTCACGCATGGCTCCTGTGGGGCGCGATCGAATTGGGCCGCAGTGAAATGGCCTCCGCGCTCTCCGGTTTCCTCGAGCGGCAATACAATGCCTCCACCGGTGGGTTTCGCGCCGATGCGACCGGCACCGAAGAGATCATGACCACCAGCCTGGCGGGGCTGGCGATGTTGCGAACTGGCCGAACGGACATTGGGCGCGGCGCGGCGGACTGGCTCGAGCGCGTATTGGAGGCGCAACCGGATCTGCGGCGCGGCCTACTGCACGTCTGGAAACCCGGCGTGGGCCTCACCGAAGGCGACGGCTCGGTCTGGTATCGCATCAACGCTGCCGAGCCGCGGCAATGGTATTTTCAGTACGGCATCAGCGCAGCGCT
>JAYTKJ010000253.1:0-58556 GCA_043730365.1 Acidobacteriota bacterium
GAGACAGGCCCTCGCAGGAGAAGATGCATAGGCTCCGGAGGCGACGGGCGAAACGAGCGCTGCTCACATCGGTGCCTGGACTCTCGTGATTTTGTAACACAGTAGTACTAGTGTCGTGTCCCGGCTAGTTTTTTCCACTTGATCGAGAGTCTCGTTCGGGGTCCGAAGACCGCTTGCTGGCGCGCGCGGCTCAGTAACGGAGCCGTGACCCGCGGGAGCGGTTGTCAATGATTACGCGCGACACCACACTAGAACGAGTACTTCAATCCGAACTGCACCACCCTGGCGTCGCTGTTCGCCCCAGCTCCCTGCGAACTGCTGGTGACGCGGCCAAAGTTCACCGTGTCCAGGATGTTGGTGCCCGGTGCGCCGAAGTTCACGCGGTTGAGGAAGTTGAATGTCTCAATTCGCAATTGGATCTGGTGCGACTCGAGGAAGCGAAAGTTCTTGGTCGCCGAAACGTCTACCTGACTGAGACCAGGCAGGTGAATCGCGTGGCGCGGAGCGTCGCCGAAACGTCCATTAACCGGTTGCGTGAAGGCGGCGGTGTTGAACCAACGCTCGCGCGTGCGCCCACCGCGGGGAAGCATGGGATTCTGGCCAGGCACGACATTGAGCCGTGAGATCACCCCTGTACCAGTAGTGTCGCGCCCGCCGCCCAGGCCGGCGGCAAAGCCAGTCTGCTGGGTCATGATCATGCCGAACTGCCAGCCGCCGAGCAGCGCTCTCGTCGTACCGTTTGGCGAATCGCGCAACCAAGGCACCTCATAAATGGCGGCGGTGGAGAGACGATGGCGGATGTCAAAGACCGAGTCCGAACGTTCCGACCGGAGGTTGAAATAGTCCTGAATGGCGGCCAGATAAGCGCCGCCGCCGACACTGGAGATGTCGCCGTTGGAGAGGCTGTGCGACCACGTGTAGGCGCCGAGTACCGACAATCCCTTGGCGACGCGCCGCTCCACCTTCATCTGCAGGCTATGGTACGTCGAACTGCCGATCGACTTCACGGTGGAGATGCGGTCAAAACCCTGCACCGGACGCCGCGCTCCAATAGCCGGTGGGTTCGTGGTGGGGTCCAACACCGCAATAGGCCGATTGCCGTCGTACCCGACCGTGAGATTGGTTCCCTTGGAGCCGACGTAGCCGACATCGAGGTAGACACTACCTGGCAGTCGCTTTTGCAGCGTCAGATTCCACTGCTGGGTGTAGCTGGTGCGTAGGTTGGGATCGAGCGCACCGGAGCCGAACAAGCCGGCGCGGGATTGGCCAGAGGCCTGGAACGCCCGTTCTACCGGGATCGGATTGGCGGCGTTGCCGGTGAACGAGAACGTCTTGACGATCGGCGAGTTGAGCGTGAGCGTCGTCCACGAGTTGGTGATCTCTGGCGTAAAGTAAATCCCGTAGCCCCCACGCACTACCATTTGACCCAACTGCGGAACGGCCCAGGCGAAGCCGATGCGCGGGCCGAAATCGTTGCGGTCCGGGTATACCAGGGCGCGTGGACGGTCGGCCGTGTCGGCGATGTCGGGGAACCCGGTAAAAGTCTGGCGGCTGGGCACGAAACCGTTCAGGTCGAAGTTCGTCGCTTTGCCGCGCTGCTTGGGCGGCTGGAAGTATTCGTAGCGTAGACCGAAGTTGACGGTCAGATTCGATTTCACCTTCCAGTCATCCTGGAAATAGTACGCCTGCCAGTTGTTGTTCATCCGCGTGGCGAAGGGATCCACACTGACCTCGGCGTTTGTGGCCAAGCCGAGTAGGAACTCGGCAAACTGATGGTCGCGCGTCAGCGCACTGGTTCCGGACGTCACCAGGCCGCTGAAGCCGAACGATCCGCGGGGATTGACGGCTTCGTCGAAGGTCCAGTTGCGGCGGGCAAAGAGCGCGCCGGCTTTGAGCGAGTGGGCGCCCTTGTGAATCGTCAGGTTGTCGGACACCTGCCAGAGCTGGTTCAAACGGTCGCGCGGACCGATGCCGCGCACCGTCGGCAGCACATAGCCGGCACTGAACGTCGGCGCGCCGAAGTCGCGTGAACGTTTGGCCACGCCCGGAATTCCAATAATGTTGGCGATGTCGAGTTCGGGCTTGTCCGTGGTGCCGAAAAATTCGTGTTCAAAGAAGCGGTGCCACCCGCCGCGCAGTTCGTTGACCACCGAGGAAGAAAAAACGTGGACGTCGGTGAGGCTCAAGTTCTGGCCGCGCGCCGCGTTGCCGCGCGTGTCGAAGCCGAACGTAGGCACCGAATCATCGGATTGCTTGTTGTAGATGTAGCTGCCGTAGAGATTGTCCTTGGAGGAGAGCGCGTGGTCTATGCGCGTGACAAACTGATCCTGGCGAATCGGCGCCGCCGCGCGCGGACCGCGATAATTGATGCCGGGCTCATTCACATTGGGTGCGGGCACGAAGCCATCGAGAAACTTGCGGGCATATCCTGCCACGCGGTTGGTGGGGATGCGATTGCCGGGGAAAGGCTGGCCGGTGTTGGGATCGATAATGATAGCGGTTACACCGGAAAAGTCTCCACCCCGTTGGGCCGCGGGAGGAACCAACGCCTGGCCCCCGAATGAGCCGGCAATCTGGCGGCCGGATTCCCAGTTGCTGAAGAAGAACGTCCGATCCTTGCCGTTGTAGAGCTTGGGAATGAAGATCGGTCCACCGAGATTGGCCCCAAACTGGTTGCGATTGAGACGCGGCGGCTTGGCGCCCGCCACCCGCGGTTGAAAGCCGTTCAGTGCGGTGAACTTGTCGTTGCGATTGAATTCCCAAGCCCGCCCGTGGAGTTGATTCGTTCCGCTCTTGGTGGTCAGGTTGACCTGGCCACCCGGCGCACCGCCCACTTCGGCCGAGTACGTGCTGCTCTGGACCTTGAATTCGCTGATAGCGTCGATCGACGGAGAAAAGCTGAAGCTATAGCTGTCCAGATCCATCGCCTCAATGCCGTCGTAGTAGAAGCGGTTTTGCGTGTCGCGTGCGCCGTTAGCCGACATGCCAACGTCCTGGCCTACCGAGCCGCGCAGACGGCGCACCGTGATCGAGCCCGGAGTGCCGGGGTTGACGCCCGGTGTGAGCAGTGCCAGCTGCACGAAAGAGCGCCCGTTCAGCGGGAGTTCCACCACCTGCTGGCTGTTGATCACCGTGCCAACCGCGGCGTCCTCGGTTTGCAGGAGGACGGCTTCGGCGGCCACTTGCACGGTTTCACTGGCTTGACCGATGGTCATCTTGACATCGACTCGCGCTACTTGGTCCACGCTCAATTGAAAGGTTCCGGTTTCGGATTTCTGGAAGCCCTTGGCTTCAACCGTCACGGCCCAGGAGCCCGGGTTGAGAAACGTGAACGTGTAGCTCCCGGTTGAGTCCGAGGTGGTGGAACGCTGGACTCCTGTCTGCTTGTTCGCAATGTTCACTTTGGCGGCCGGTACCGCGGCGCCGGAAGGGTCGGTGACCGAACCGACCACCGTGGCGGTAATCGCCTGGGCATGCAGAGCGGTGGTGGCACCGCAGAGACACAGTGCCGCCGGAATCAAGGAAGAAAATGAAAATCGCACAACACACCTCACAGGATAAATGATTGGGAGACGGGCCCCTGAAAACGTTACCGTAACGACATGCTATCACGTGAGCGCGGAATATTTTCAAGCTTGACCGAATTTCATGTTTCTCTCCGCTCGACGCAGAGTCCGCAGGCTTGCGAGAATCAGGAGCGTATGTTTCTTTCGAAATGGCTTCTTTCGTTTCCCCTGATGGGGCTGGTGGCCTGCTCCCGGCAGCAGCCGATTCCGGTGGTGGCACAGGCAGCCGTTGAAGCGCCGGCCGCCGCGATGGATGCCAGGTTTTGGAGCCTTTGGGGCGACGGCCAGGCCGAACTCTCTGCCTATGATCTCGTGTACCCCAGGTACGGCGCACCAAGCAAAGGGACCGCGGTAACCATCTTCGTCACCGAGCCATTCTCCCGCAGTGCGCGCGTAAAAGCTGACCCGGGCAAGCACCCGGAGGCCGACGTGTTTCCGGTGATGAAGCTCAATCTGATTGAGGATTTCGCCACTGGCATCTACGACTACAACGAATCGACCAGCAGCTTCCTGGCCCTGGCATCAAACGGGCATCAACCAATGGGGGCCCTCACCAAAGTTTCCTTTTCAAGTCAGGAATGGTGCGGTCATTCCTGGGCACAGTGGATCCGTCAGCCCAAGGGCCTCGACTATGTTGGGCATAGTTATTTCGACGGCGAAGCCGATCGCGCGCAGACACTCGATCAGCCCGCCCATGGGCTCGCCGAGGAGCAGTTGTTTTTCTGGGCGCGCGGCTATGCGGAACCAAAGCTTTCGCCGGGTGGCTCGGTAACCGTGCCGTTGCTGCGGTCACTCCAGCATCAAAGACATGCCCATCGCCCGGCGCAGTGGACAACGGCGACGTTGACACGGGCAGCCGCGCCGCAGTCAATCGAGGCCGAAGGCGGGCGAGCGACCGTTGAATTGTGGAAGGCCACGATCGCCGACGGGCCGGCCATCAGTTTCTTTGTAGAGCAGGCTCCGCCCAATCGCATCCTTCGCTGGGAAAGCACGGAGGGCGAAAGCGCGCGGTTGATTCGGTCTGCCAGACTGAAGTACTGGCAAATGAATCAGCCCGGCGGCGAGTCAGCTTTATCGATGCTAGGCTTGAAGCCCCGGGCGGCGCGCACGCCCTAACTGATCGCCAACGAACGGGAACCAGCATGAGATACGTCATCATCGGCAACGGTGTTGCGGGAACTAGCGCCGCCTTGGCGCTGCGGCAACGCGACAAGCAGGCCGACATTACTTTGATCAGCGGCGAGAGCGACTATTTCTTTTCCCGCACGGCGCTGATGTACGCCTACATGGATCAGATGAACCTGCGCGATCTGGAGCCGTTCGAGCGTAAAGTTTACGGCGCTCAGCGTATCGAGCGTCGTCGCGCCTGGGTCAAGGATCTGGACGCGGGCTCTCACGAGATCCATTTCGACGACGGTGGATCATTGCGTTACGACAAGCTACTGCTGGCGGTGGGCTCGGTTCCGAATCGCTTTGAATGGCGCGGTCTGGAGAAAGTTCGGGACGGGGTTACGCATTTTGTCAGCCTGCAACATCTGGAGGCCTGCGAGCGGCTCACGCCGTCAACCAAGCGCGCCGTCGTAGTGGGCGGTGGATTGATCGGCGTGGAACTCGTAGAGTGCCTGCGGCATCATGGGGTGGAGGTGGAGTTCCTGGTGCGGGAGCCGTCGTATTGGCCCATTGCGCTAGCGCCCGAAGAGGGCAAGCTAGTGGCCGAGGAGATTGAGCGGCACGGTGTGCGTCTGCGGTTGGCCGAAGAGGTGGTCGAAGTTTGCTCCGATGCGCAGACGGGGCGCGTGTCTGGTGTATGCACAAGCAATGGCGAGCAGATCGGCTGCCAGATGCTCGGCATCTGCATTGGCGTGCGGCCCGGCGTCGACTGGCTGAAGCAGGTGAAGACGCCCCCGGCGATAGGGCGGGGAATTCAGGCGTCGCCGGAATTCAGGACTTCCCTACCGGATGTGTGGACTGCGGGCGATTGTGCGGAGTTTGCGGGCATCAACGGCAAGCCGGTTGTCGAGCAGATATGGTATTCGGCTAAGCGGCAGGGCGAACTGGCCGCGCGAGCCATGTTAGGCGATACGATCGGCTACGAGCCGCCGCTGTTCTACAACAGTGCGAAGTTCTTCGAGCTCGAATACACCACGGTCGGGCAAGCGGTGAATCTACCCGAAGGCGCCGTCGCGTTTTCGCATCGTGTGCCGGGCCAGCGCGCCAACGTCAGGATCGTTGAGCACAACCATGCCGTGATCGGGTTTAACATGTTAGGCGCGCGCTGGAACCATCAGCAATTTGAGGTCTGGATCCGCGAACGCCGCCGGCTCGACGAAGTGATGGCCAATCTCCATCTGGCGCAGTTCGACGTAGAGTTCGGACGCCTGCCGCTTCAGAGCACGCGGGCCGCCTACGCAACTTGGCGCAAGACCTAGAAGGGATCACCCAACATGACAAGGCAAGGAACGGCAAACTGGCTGCTGCACGATGTGAAGAATCGCGGAGTCACAGCGTGGCTGCTGGCGGCGGTGTTCACAGCGTTCTACCTGGTCCTCTATTTCACCGAGTGGCTGACTCGCGTAGCGGTGGCACTGGGCCTCGACGGCAAGTGGACTCTTTATGGCGTGCTGTACACCATCGCCGTCGTGGGCGGCGGATTGCACGTCATGCGCAAGTATCGTCACAATCGCTACCAGGTGGTGCGCACGTCGGTGGTGATGTTCGTGCAGGTCGTGTTCGCCTTCGCAATTCCGCACCTGCTGAAATTCCTCCATCAGCCCGAATACTATTTCAGCTATCTGTGGCCATTGAAGATGGACTATTTCACGCCGAGTTACATCTTCTCGTTGCCGCTGCCGTACATTCTCTACAGCTTCGTCGGCTCACTGATTCTGGTGCCGTTACTCGGCGCGTTTTTCGGTAAGCGCTGGTATTGTTCCTGGGTGTGCGGCTGCGGAGGGCTCGCCAATACGTTTGGTGAGCCGTGGCGGCATCTCTCGGACAAATCAAGCGCTTCGTGGAAATTTGAAAAAGTCGCGATTCATTCGGTGCTGGCCACCAGCCTGTTACTGACCGCTGTGTTGTTTGTCAGTTGGGGCGCGGGCAAACGATATCCGGAGTTCGCCCAGTTCACCACCGGCTTTCAGTCCTTCTACGGACTCGTGGTTTCCTCCATTCTCGCCGGTGTGGTTGGGGTGGGGCTTTATCCCTTGGGAGGCACGCGCGTATGGTGCCGCAATTTTTGCCCGATGGCTGCGCTGCTCGGCCTGGTGCAAAAGGTCGGCCGCTATCGCATCACCGTGAAGGAAAACATGTGCATCTCCTGCGGTATGTGCTCGAAGTATTGCGAGATGGGCATTGACGTTCGATCGTACGCGCAGGCAAACCAAAGCTTCACGCGGGCCTCGTGCGTGGGGTGTGGCATCTGCGCCGAAGTTTGTCCGCGCGGAGTGCTACGTCTTGAGAACGTGCGAAGCCCATCACCGCAGGAGCAAAAACTTGTGCAGATCTCTGGCCTCTCGTCCGCCAGGCGGGTAATCTAAACAACTTCAAGCGGCTGCGCGGCGTCGCCAAACTGCGGGAGCCGCACGTTCATCTTGTCCATCATGGAAAGGTAGAGCCGGCACATCTGGCGATCGGGCTTGTCGAGGTAGTCAAGGATGCGGCCGCCTTTGATGCGCCCCCCTGCGCCGCCTAGCAGCACCACCGGCAATTGGCGGGCCTCGTGGTTGCCGGTCAACATGCTGGAGCAATACAGCAGCATCGAGTTGTCGAGCAGCGTGCGCGGGCCTTCCTGAATAGCGTCGAGTTTGCGCGCGATGTAAGCGACTTGCTCAAGGAAAAACTGATTCACCTTCAGCCAGTCGGCCGTGTCAGAGTGGGACAGTAAGTGATGGATCATGTAGTCCACGCCGAGATGGGGGAACCGCAATGAACTGTGATCGTTGTTGAGTTTGAGCGTGGTGATGCGAGTGGTGTCGGTCTGGAAACTGAGCACCAGGATATCGGCCATCAGCCGCATGTGCTCGGCGATGTCCTGCGGGACACCATCGGCCGGCCGGGTCATGTTGGGTTTGTCGAGCGTCGGCCGCCAGCCTTGCAACTCGCCCTTTTTGCCGGCATTGGCGATGCGCTGCTCGACATCGCGAACCGATTCCAGATACTCGTCCAGCTTGCGCTGGTCACTTGAGCTGATGCTCCGCCGCAAGCTGCCCGCATCGGCGAGCACGGCATCGAGCACGCTCTTGTCGCCCTTGCTCACTTCATCTTTGAACAGGCGGTCAAAGGCGAGCGCGGGATAAATTTCGAGGGGCGTCGGCGTGGTGGGCGAGCTCCAGGAAATATGGGAGCTATAGAGCATCGAATAGTTTTTGTGGACGGAGGGATTCGATTTCTCGCAACCGAGCACCAGGCTCGAAACCTTGGTGGAGCCGCCGTAGCGTTGTGCCAGCAACTGGTCAATGCTGGTGCCCGAGCGGATCTCGCCGCCCGAGGCCAGCGGTGCGCCCGAAAGCAGATTGCCCGTCTGCGAACTATGGATATTGCCCTTGAGCGCTTCGGCGTTGAACAGGCCTCGCACGAAAAGCATTTTCTCGCGGAAATCGTGGAGCGGCGCCAGGACTTTGCCCAGCTCCATCTGCTTGCCTTCGCCCTTGGCCCACCACTCTTTGCTGTGAAAGCCGTTGCCGGAAAACAACACGGCCAGCCGCACGGGGGCTTCGCTTGAGGAAGCGCGCGGTTCGTCGCCCCACACGGGTGTCGACTCCAGCCATGGCAACGCCATGGTGACACCGAGACCGCGTAACATGCGGCGGCGGGAGAATTGATGGCTATTCGTGTTCTTGTTCATGGGTTACGTCCCCGGATTTCCCGGAACTGCCGGCTCGCTACGATCAGATCGATGGCTGTACCAACATGATAGTCGTTTGCCGCCAGCTGTGCTTGCATCGTGGTGAGCAAGGGTTCGTCGGAAAGCTGCACGGCGCGCCCCAACGAGTAACCCAGCAGCTTCTTGCAGAACTGCCGGAGGAAGGCCGGCCGGCCCTTGGTCAAGAGATAATCGCGAAGCCCGGCGGCCCCTGCGATCTCGGTCCCATCCTTCAACGAGGCGCGGTCGTTGATCGCACGATTGCCGAAGTCTTTGTCGCGCCAGCCGCCGATCGCGTCATAGCCCTCGAGCGAATATCCATAGGGATCGATCCGCGCGTGACAGCTGGCGCACCGTGGATCGGAGGTGTGCTTTTCGGTGAGCTCGCGCATCGAGAGTGTCTGGGTGGATTCGTCGGTTGGCAACTGCGGCACGTCCTTCGGCGGACGCGGCAGCTTGTCGCCCAGCAGCACTTCGGCGACCCAGTTGCCGCGTAGGATGGGGCTTGTGCGCGACGCGCCAGACTGTTTTGCCAAAATCGCGGCTTGTCCCAGTATCCCGCCACGCGAATATTTCTTCACGCCATCCACTCGCCGCCATTCTGAGCCCGTTACGCCGGGAATGGCATAGTGCCGGGCCAGCGCCTCGTTGAGGAAGGTGTGATCGGAATCGAGGAGGCTCAGGATCGAGCGGTTGCTGCTGAAAAAATCGGCGAAGAACTGAATGGACTCCTCATACATCGCGCCGCGCAAGCCGCGAAATGTAGGAAAGTGGCGCTCGCTTTTTTCGTCGAGCGTATCGAAATCGTGGATGTGCAGCCAGGCTGCGCCGAACTCGGTGGCGAGACGGCGGACCCGGCCATCGCGCAGCATGCGATGCGTCTGCCCTTGCAGGTGCGCTACGCTGCGCAGCTTTCCCGAAATCGCCGCCGTGCGTAACTCGGCATCGGGCTGCGATGACCATAGGAAGTAACTCAGGCGGCTGGCGAGCTCATCGTCGCTGACCGGCGTGGCTTGCTTGCCGGGACCGGCGTTCTCGGCGCGATACAGGAATCCCGGCGCCACCAGCACGCGGGTCAACATCAGCCGGATTGTCTCCTCATGCGGCAACCCCTGCTCGCGCAACTGGCGATACAGGTTTTGCAACTGGCGCTTCTCGGCTTCCGTCAAAGCACGCCGGTATGCGCGGTTGGCGAACTCCAGGACTGCCTCGACATGCCGGGGTTCCGTATCGAGAAGATGCTGCCGGAACGCCGACGCGCGAGCGTTGATGGGTTGGCGCAACGGTTCGAACTTTGAAGGATCGGCATCCTGCGTGGCGAACTGCCAGAGCTGCTCGAAGGCATCCACCAGGGTCAGGGCGTCGCGGCTGACGTAGTGCAGCTCATCCCACAAACGATCGAGCTTGGCCTTCTGCTTCGCGTCCAGGAGCAGGCGCTGTAAATGTTGATCTTCGCGATGGAACAGCGTGAGGGTTACCACTTCATCCACCGGGACGATTTTGGTGTAACAGAGCGAGGCGGGAAACATTTGCCGGAATTCTTCGAGCGCCGCTTCCACTCGTTGGCGCGCCGCGCTGCGTTCCCTCACCACCACCGGCATGGCATAGGAGACGGTCTGATTGTTCGAACTCCAAAGACCTTTGGCGTCGCCGACGGTGGTCCCAGCCGGCAGCAGTCCTGAGCGTGGTGCGGGTTTGGAGGTGAGCACCTCAAGCTGCACACTGCCTTCTGCGCCGCTTACCTTGTCGAGGTCGCCTGTTGTGACAAACTCGCTGCCATCCACCAAGTCAGCCGGTAAGCGCACTTCGAAAACGTGAGGAGCCTTGACGCAGAGGCTCGTCGCGTCGATGGCGGTGCCGTTCGGATGTTTGCCAAAGAGCGCTGGGTCAAGACCCCACGCCGCAGACTGAGAGCCTTTGGCCCCTGTGGACTCGGGCGCCGTCACGCCCGCGAATAACGGGCCGGCGAGCGAGGCGAGCTGACGATAGAGTGCGGCGTCGGGACTGACGTTGCTAGAGGGCGGGGCCGGAGCGGTGAGTAGCGTTTGCAAAGCCTCGGCCAACTGCCGCTTCTCGCTGGCCTCTTCGGCCGCCTGCCAACGCGCCAATAGCGAACCCGTTGGCAGAACCGTGCCACTGCCAGCACCGGCCACAGGCTCAGTGTAGAAGTGCCAGATTCCCGGGCGGCCTGCACTGTCAGGGTGTGGATTCGCAGTCAACACGCTGCCGGCAACATCGCCAGCCAGTGACCACTGTTGCCGCGGCTCGGCGCCGGTGGTGGTGAGGCGCAGATCCAGATCCGTCAAGTCGCACGAGTGATTCCGCTCACGTGGGCCGACGAGCACTGAAATGAGATCGCCGGGCTGCACACGCACTCGATCAAATGGCCCGATCGCCACCGGCGCCGCGCCGCGCGCTTCTCCCTCCGCCAGCCGTTGCCGTGTGCTGCCCCGGCGCAATTCGACAGACCACACCACGCCGTTACCGCACTCGACATGGGCTCGCGTCAAGGTCCCTTCCACGCGCAGAGTGGCGGCCACCGGGCTGCGCCAACCGACGCCGGTGTAGTGAGTCTCGGAAGGATGGATGGCCACGCCGCGCGGCTTCATGTTGCCGGGCACTCGCACAGCTTGGCCGGAAGAATTGGCGAGCAACATCGCCGCTTTGGGCGACCCCCAGCCCTGTACGAAATCATAGGTGCCCGATTTCTCGATCTTGCTCGTGAATAGATCCAGCTTGAAGTCCTTGGAGGTATTCGCGCCGAGATAGTCGAGCCACGCTTTCGTCGCTTCGGGATCGCCAGAACCTTGTGCGGCGGTGCTGACTCCGGCGGCTGAATTGAGCGACTGGGCCGTGGCCGCGAAGATTCGCCGGCGCCTCGCGGTTAGCTCGTCGACGAACGCCCGCAAGTCGCGCAGCAGTATCGGCGGCCGTCCCGGGATCGCCAGTTGAGGCGCGCGCCACACCACGAAGTCCCCCGCTTGGCCATCGCCGGCATCGTGAGAGGCCAGATAGACAACCACGTCACTCCCCTGCGCCGGGGCCGCCAGCTTGATGCGGAATTCCTGTTGCGCGACCACCGGGTTCACCGGTTCCATCCACGCCTTGGGGCCGTCGACCTTGCCGATGTGACCCACGCTACTGAATTTCCAAAGGATGTTCTGCCACAACGCTATCTCCTTCGCCATCCCTTCAATCTCTTCCGGCTTGGCCTTCCGCCATTGGATGCGGAGGCCGTCCAGCAAGGGAGAAGGCCGCGTACCCTGCAGAAGATTCATGAGCGCGGCGAGATACTTCGGACTTAGGCCGCGCTCTTTTGCCACGCCTTCAATGCTCCCCTTGAGGCCGGCGTTGCGCAGGGCCAGCGACGCCGCCAGATACTTTCGCAGGGGCAAACTCCCGCCGCGGTTCTTGTCCAGAGCGATGCCTTGCTGGGTCACGGTCTCGGCTCCCCCTGTCTCGGTGAAGGCGCCGTAGAAATCGCGAATCTGTGTCAAGAGATCGTCAGTCCAATCGCGGCGCGACGAGGAAGAAGAAAAGCGAATCCCGCTCGGCAACAGTACCGCATGACTGGCAACGGCCTTGCCCGCATCAAGGTACTTGGTAACGAGTGAGGGTGATATGGAGAGGGCATTGCCGGTGTTCATGAATCCCTCTCCTGCTGCTCCATCCGCCGGAAACTCCTTGGCCGGATCGAGCGTCGCAACGCCTGTCAAGTCGCGCACCGTGAACGTATACTCGGCATTGTTGAGCCGCCGCAGGACCACCGGGCCCGGATCGCCGGCCGATGCCTGCGCGGCAGTTTTCAACGCGCCATTCGCCCAAGCGATCAATAGCGCCCGTTCACCCGCGGAGGGTTGAGGCATCACTTTGGGCGGCATCTCGCCGAGCGAGAGCTGCTCCACGGCCTTCTGCCATACCCTCGGGTCTCGCAGTACTTCGCCGAATGAGGTGAAGCGCTCCAGATTGAGATCGCCCGCGTGCGTGGCGGCGGAGTGGCAGACGAGACAGTACTGCTTGAGCAACGGACGGATTTGACGCTCGAATTCGGCCGGCCCGGCTACCGTCGCCTGGGCGGTGAGCATTGCGAGTATGAACGTTGCGGGCAGTGAGCGGTGGGGAGTGGGCGGCATGGTTTCTCGCTTTCACATTATGTTACGCGCGGACTCCGGTTGCAAAGTGAGGGCCGGAATCGTGGCAGCTAAGTCGCTTCGTTCCAACCTCCAAAAACTTATTCATACGCCGGAATCGTACTCCAGGTATGCTAGGTGCGGCGGTTGCCCCGTCCACAAAGAGCACCGGCCAGTCCAAATCGACCAACAAGGAACCTTCCATGGCAAAGCAGATTATATATAGTGACCAGTCCCGCCAAGCGATCTTGCGCGGCGTCAACCAACTCGCGGAGGCGGTTAAAGTCACGCTCGGCCCCAAGGGGCGAAACGTCGTTTTGGAGAAGAAATTCGGTGGGCCGACGATCACCAAGGACGGGGTGACGGTTGCTAAAGAAATCGAGTTGAAGGATCCGCTGGAGAATCTGGGCGCTCAGATGGTGCGGGAAGTGGCATCCAAGACCTCCGACGTTGCCGGCGATGGCACCACCACGGCCACGATTCTGGCCCAGGCGATTTTCCGCGAAGGCGTCAAAGCGGTGACGGCCGGCGCCAATCCGATGGCTCTCAAACGCGGCATCGAAAAGGCCGTTGAAGTGGCCGTGGAAGAGCTGAAGAAGCTTTCCAAGCCGGTGTCAGGCGACATGATCGCCCAGGTCGGCCGGATTTCGGCGAATAGCGATGCCACCATCGGCGACGTCATCGCCGAAGCGATGAAGAAGGTGGGCAAGGACGGTGTGATCACGGTCGAAGAATCCAAAACCATGACCACCGAACTGGCCACCGTGGATGGGATGCAGTTTGATCGTGGCTATCTCTCGCCGTACTTTGTCAGCGACCCCGAGCGCATGGAATGCGTCCTCGAAGACCCCTACATCCTGATTCACGAAAAGAAGATCAGCAGTATGAAGGATGTGCTGCCCTTGCTCGAGCAGGTTGCCCGCGCGGGCAAGCCGCTCCTGGTGATCTCAGAGGATGTGGAGGGCGAGGCTTTGGCCACCTTCGTCGTCAACAAGCTGCGGGGCACGCTCACGGTGTGCGCCGTGAAAGCGCCTGGCTTCGGGGACCGCCGCAAGGCCATGATGGAAGACATCTCCATCCTGACGGGCGGCAAGGCTCTGATGGAAGAGACCGGTATCAAGCTGGAAAGTGTTCAATTGGAGGATCTGGGCCGGGCCAAGCGCGTCACCGTGGATAAGGACAACACCACCATCATCGACGGTGGCGGGGAAACCAAGAACATTGAGGGCCGGATCAAGCAACTCCGAAACCAGGTTGAAGAGACGACGTCAGACTACGATCGCGAGAAATTGCAGGAGCGGTTGGCCAAGCTGGCGGGCGGGGTGGCGATCATCAAAGTGGGCGCCGCCACCGAGACCGAGATGAAAGAGAAAAAGGCGCGGGTTGAGGACGCTTTGCACGCCACTCGCGCCGCGGTTGAGGAGGGCATCGTGCCCGGTGGCGGCGTAGCGCTGCTGCGCGCTTCGATCGCGCTCGGTAAGCTCAAGCTCGGAGACGACGAGCAGTTTGGCGTCGACATTGTGCGGCGGGCTTGCGAGGAGCCGGTCCGGCAGATCGTGGCCAATTGCGGGACCGAGGGCTCCGTGGTTGCCGAGAAGTTACGAGACCACAAAGACCCGAACTACGGCTTCAACGCTTCCACCGAAACGTACGAAGATCTGGTGAAGGCCGGCGTGATCGATCCCACGAAAGTAACTCGTACCGCTCTCCAGAATGCCGCTTCCATCGCCTCTCTTATGCTGACGACCGAGGCCGTGATCTGCGGGGTTGTCGAAGAGGCGAGTAACTAGTGAGTGGCGCCGCGCTGGGGATGTTCTCTGCCCGTTGTCCGCACTGCCGGTCCATCGAGTTTAGACGCGTAGGCTCTCGAAACGCTATTGAGAGGGCCTTCCACTGGCTTGTCCAGCCCTATCGGTGCGCCCTCTGCGGGCGCCACTTTTTCCTCTTCCGATGGCAAGCTCCTGTCGGCGGTACGGCGTAACCGCTACTTCAGCCCGAATAGATTCGGGTCACGCACGCGCCGGAACGTGAAGCGCGCCGGATTCACCGCCGTCGCGCCGGGAGTATCGACCGGTACGATTTCGGCCGCCACCGGCTCATAGGCGGCGCGCGGCGCGATGGTGCCCTTCGCCGTCAAAATCTTCATGCGCTCGGGATAAATGCCCACGCTCACCAGTTGATGAATGCTGTTAGGGCTGGTGCGCCGCGTGGTGAGCAGCACGACGTTGGGCAGGTCGCGTGTGGAACCCTCAGCTTCGATTACGGCCGCCAATCCCAGCCCGTGATAGCGCCCGCCTCCATGACGCACGGCGGTTTCGATATAGTTGCCGTCGTGCAGCGATTTGACTCGGCCGCGCACGCGCACGGGCTTGCCGTGCATGTTGTCGGTTTTCCCGCCCACCGGCATTTCGAATGCCCCGCCGATGCCCGCCTTCACCGCTGCCTGCACGGCGGCTGGGTCGGCGATTACAACTACCCAGCCCTTCGCCTTCTGCACGATGAGTTGCTCGAGGAGGAACGTCGAGTCTCCCGCCGAGCCGCCGCCGATGTTGTCGCCAGTATCGAAGAGCGCCACGGGGAAGCGCGTCGCGGTCATGGCTTCCTTTACCGCTTGCGCGGCGTCAGGTAGACGCAGCCGGATGCGATCGCGCAGGCCCCAGAGAATGTCAGCGATACGGTTGGCTTCGCGCTCGGCCAACGCCGGGTCGTTGTCCGTGGTCACAATCACCGCGGGCCCGACGTACGGCACGTCGCCGTACTGATAGCCACCCGGCGCGCTCGCTGCTAGTATTTTGGGGTTCGATTTTTCCAGCGCTACGGTTGCGTCCGTTACGATCTTGTACGGTTCGGCGTAGGTGTTTTGGAAAATGATGTTGAACAGCATCGGTCGATGGGCCACGTACTGCACTGGCTTCACTTCCCCACGCAGCACGCGTCCCATCAGGCGCGCCGCCTGCATGCCCCGGTCTTTGGTGTCCAGGTGTGGATTCTGTTTGTAGGTGATCAACGCGGTGCTCAGGCGCACGATCTCCGGCGAGACATTCGCGTGATAGTCATGCGTGACGATAATCGGGAATGCCGGTCCGAAATGCGCGCGTAGGCGACGCACGGTCTCCTCGTCACCATGCGGGTGGCTGTCCACCACCATTGCTCCGTGCAGCGCCAGGAGCAGCCCGTCGAGCTTCGGCGCGGCTTTCAACTTGGTGAGCAGCCGCGCGAAAATCGTGTTGTAGCATTCGTCGGTAAGCGGACCCTTGGGCGTCGCGTTGGCGTGGAGCGTCGGGTAGATATCAATCCCAGCCTCGCGCGCGCCCACGATGTAGCCGGCCACCTCCGTGCTAGAACGTTCCCAGCGGGCCAGCAGTTCGCCGTCGCCGGGTTTGGGCTCCTCAATACTGTAGTCTGCCATCGTCGTCTTGGCCGGGTTGAACGAGTTTGACTCGTGCATGAAGCCGGCAATCGCCACCAGCGGCTTTCTTTGCTGCGCCGTTGCCGAAATCGAAAGCGCGATCAACAGGAGCGGGACTGTGTATCTCATCACCAAGTGAGTATATTATGTTCAAGCCCCGGCCCCGCTGAAGGGCTCAAGGCGCTATGTTGGAAAAGATGATTGTCACTGCCTGCCTGATCTTCTGCCTGCTCAGCCAAGCCGTGGACCCGGGTGTCTCCGGGCACGTCAGGGCCGGGCTCGCCGCGCGCGAGGCGGGTCGTCTGGACGAAGCCGCGCGGGAACTCGGCGCCGCCGCCAAACTCGCCCCATCGGTCGCCGAGATTCACTTGAATCTTGGGTTGGTGCATCATCAGCAGAAAAACTGGAAGGGCGCCGTGGACGAACTACTCGCTGCCTTGAGTCTCAAGCAGGAACTGAAGGGCGTCAGGGATTTGCTCGGCTTCGACTATCTCATGCTGGGCGTGCTTCCCGAAGCGCAGGCCTATTTGGAAGCCGCCTTGGCGGAGAACGCCGTCAATCCGGACGCGCAGTTTTGGCTGGGGCTCGTTTACCTGGATCAAGGTGACTACCGGAGAGCGATCACTCGTCTGGAAGAAGCGCGCCAATCGAAACCCAAGGACCTTGACTTGCTCTTCTATCTTGGCCGAGCCTACGATAAAGCTGCGACAGCGGTTCGGCAGGAGTTGTTACTTGTTGGTCCGGAATCGGCCCGCGCTCGCATGGCGACCGCGGAATACGCGGCCTTCAATGGACACACCGAGAAAGCCATCGCCGAGTATCGGGCTGTGGCCGCGCTCGCGCCCACGATGCCTGGCATTCAGTCTGCCATCGCCGAACTGCACGCCAACACCGGCGACTACAGCAAGGCCGAGGAATTCTACCGCCAGGAACTGGCCATCGCACCCCAGAACTCGCGCATCAATCATCGGTACGGCTTAGTGCTGCTCCAGTTGGGCCGCCGGAAGGAAGCCCTCGCCTACTTCGACAGAGCCGTTACGCTTGACGCCTCATTACTTGACGCGCACTTGGAATTGGCCAAGGCGCTCATTGCCGAGAACGATTTGCCCCGCGCCGCAGCCAAGCTGAAGTTGATTCTCGATGGCGATCCTCCGCTCGATTTGAAACGCGCCGCACACTACCAGCTGGCGCTACTCGAGCGGAAGCGAGGGAATGCCGCGGAGGCGGCCCGCCACCTCCGCGTGTTTGAAGCGTTGAAGAAAGAGCAGTAACTACCAGCGCAGGCGCGCGGTGTACTGAATCTGCCTTCCGAAGAACGTCGCCCGCTGGTTGGCAATCCGGCCGAACAACGAACTATTTCGGTCCGTGCTCGGATCGGCCGCGACAAAGCTGTTCAGCATGTTGTAGGCCTCGAGTCGAATTTCCAAGCCCAGGCGTTCCGTCAGTTTGTGCTCCTTCATGACTGTCATATCTACGGTGGAGATGCGCGGTCCCAGCAGATTCGAGTACTGCAGCGGGTTGGAGCGGCGCGTGAACGCCGGGAGCAAGGTGAAAGCGGAGCGGTTGAACCACTCGGACTGCGTCGGGTTCTCCAGGTGCGGATCGCCGCTCACTTGCAGGCCGCCGAAGCGTAGGATACGGCCGCTGATGAAGGTGTAGATACCGCTCAACTGCCAGCCGCCCAACACGGCGTTGGTAGCCTTGCCCATGCCCGACAGATACTTGCGCCCCTTGCCAAAAGGTAGATCGTAGATGCCGGCCAAGTTGAACTTGTGGCGCGAGTCAGGCTGATCCTGGAAGGTGAAGTTGTTCAGGAAGTTGTCCTGTCCGTCATAATACTCATCGGCGCCGGAGCGATGGTAGTTGTAACCCAGCAGGAAATTGAAGCCGTTCGCAAACGGCCGCTGGGCCTTAACCTGGAAGGATTGATAGCGGCGCGCCACACCCGGCCAGTTGAACTCGGTCAGATTCCCGTACTGCGGATAGGGCCGCAGCAGTTCGTTCACGGCGATCCGCTGTTGATTGCGCAGCGCCCCGGGGAACTTGTCGCGCGTCAGGATGCCAAAGAACGGATTGGCCACACTGGCCGTGGTCGCAGCTTTGTTTTCAAAACCGAAGCGAGGATCAATCTGGTTGATGTTGCGCGTAGTGTAGTGATTGGTGCCAATGCTGACGAAATAGGTGAAGTCAACCACGATCTGACTGATCGTTTGCGTCTGGTAACTCAGGCTGAAGCGGTCATTCCATGACGCCCCGGCGTTCTGGCGGAACCACGTGGTGCCGGCGGTTGAACCCAGGTTGGTGTAGCGTCCGAGTGTCTTCTCCGTCGGTGGGTTAAGGGGGTTGCTCCCGGCCGGGAACGGATCCCTGAAGTAGGCGCGCGGCACGCCTTCGAGCACACTGAGCGGGAATGACTCGTTGTCATATCCATTGTAAGGGATGGTGTCGTTGAGATTGATGCCGCCGTTGTTGTTTACCGATTGCGGAATCGTGTAGCGGGAGTAGCCCAGCCGGATCGCGGTCTTGTCGTTGAGCCGGTAGGCTAAGCCCACGCGCGGCAGGAAAAGATTTTTCGGCGCATTATAGGCCTGCCGCTTGTTCTGATCGGTGAAGAGCCACGCACCGTTGTACTGTGGCGCGGTCTTGCGAATGGCGTTTACCTCGGTAGGCAGTTGCGGGGCGTTGGCGCCCTGGAATTCGGGAATCGGATTGGTCAGATCCAGATAACGACTCAGGCGATTGGTGGTATCCACGATCGGCGTGTCGTACTCATACCGCAAGCCGATGTTCAAGGTCCACTTCTGGCTGATTTTGAAGTCGTCCTGCACATAGAACCCGTAGAAGCTGTTGCGTGCCGCATACAGCACATCCGCTCGCGCCCGCGAGTCGTCACTTAGTACTCCCAGCAGCGCCGTAGCCCATTCGTGGCCGCGCACGCGAGTATCGGGGTTGATAAACGTGTCGGCCGTATGTTGCGGACCAAAGCGAAACTGGATCGGCTGGAAGAATCCCGAGTTCCCGCGGAACCGGCGGAACTCGCCGCCCACCTTGACATAGTGGCGGCCCATCTGCATCGAGACCTTGGACTGGATGTTCCAGAAGTCCGGCGCCGAATACCAGTAAGAGCCACGCCCGAAACCAGAGCCGCCTACTGCGACGCCGGGATAATACTGCTGCGGAATGCGGCTGCCGTAGCTCTGGAACCAGGGGTTACTCGGCCAGTAGTTCTCATAATCCTTTACTTCGGCCACCGGATCGATGAAGCGATCCACTGGCTTGTTGTAAGAACCTCGAATGTTGAAAACGATGCGCGGGTTAATGGTCCAGACCACATCGCCTGCCGCCGTGAGCGAGTTACGTTCCGACCCACCGGTGGAACCCGCGGGAGTGCCAGATGGATTGGGCGACCTGACGTTGGTGTGTAGACGCGAGAACCGGCCGAAGATCTTCCACGCGTCGTTCACGTTCCAATCCACCCGGTCAGACCAGTTGTAGTATTCGTAGATGCGCGGGAACGTATTCTTGTAATTCCGCGAGTTGGTAATGTCGTCGCCCGCGTTGTTCGGCTGCCAGACGTCCTTCAGGAATTTCGCGGAAGTGGGGTCTATACGCGAGGCCGGGATGATGTTGCCGGCGAACGGCGTGCGGGTGGAAGTGTTTGCCGCGCTGTTGAACTGGGTGGTCATCGGATCGTAAATCGCGCGCAGACCGCCGTTGATGTTGCGCGACTGCGAAAAGTCGCCGGTCCGTTCGAGGCCGGTGGGCAGTGTCAGGATTTGGTCTACGGGTTCGCGCAGGTTCTGGCCCTCGTAGGCGAAGAAGTTGAAGAGCTTGTTCTTCTTGATCGGCGTCGAACCAGTGACACCCCAGACGTTGTGTCGAACGACGTTGGGCGACCGCGTTATGCGGTTGGCCAGGGCGTTGAGCTTCGGGTTTCGCCCAAAAAAGTAGGCCGTGCCGTGCCACTCGTTCGTGCCACCCTTCATTTGCAGCGAGATGATGCCACCGGCCGAGTGCCCGAATTCGGCGTCAGTGGCGTTCTGTTGCACGTTCACTTCGCTCACCGCGTCCATGGCCGGCACGTAGTTGGTTTTCGGCCCCCACGTGTTCGGCGATCCGTCGATGAGAATGTCGTTCTTTAACTCCGTGCCGCCGCCCACATCGAGCCGCGAACCGGCCCAGTGATGATACGGGCTCTGCTCGGCCGACGTGGACGTGAACACCACCTGCGGGTCGATTTGGAGCAGGAGGATCGGATGCCGGTTGATGAGCGGCAGCGAGTTCGTCATCTTGGTGTCCAGCGTGGTTTCCATCGTTGCCTTATTGAACTGAACCGCCACCGGCGCTTCGGTCACGCGCACTGTCTCGGTGACGCCGCCTACTTCCAGCCGCGCATTGACGGTGATGTCGCCACGAGTTTGGACGAGGATGTTCTCCTGAACATAGCTCCGAAATCCGTCCAAGGTGACCGTGATCGTGTAGGTGCCAGGTGAGACGTAGTCGAAGACGTACACTCCAGCGGTGTTAGTCGCCAGCGGTCTCTCAATATTCGTGTTCACATTCCGTAGCAAGACTTTGGCGCCGACGGCCACCGCGCCGCTGGAGTCCGTGACTTCGCCGCGGACGGTACCGCGTAGTTCTTGAGACAACATGGGCGCCGCGCATATCAGGGCAGCGAACGCTAACCGGGCGATCTTATGCTGAAGCATCGAGGTATTTAACCAAAAGCGGTCGCCGGAGTCAACCCCCCCGGTCATCGTCGGTCATCGTCGCTAGAATGGACTGGAATGTATACCAATCGTCTGGCTGACGAGAAGAGCCCCTACCTGCTGCAACACGCGCACAATCCGGTGGATTGGTATGCGTGGGGCGAAGCGGCATTTGAGAGGGCTCGTGCCGAGAACAAACCCATCTTCCTGTCGATCGGCTACTCCACCTGCCACTGGTGCCACGTGATGGAGCGGGAGTCCTTCGAGTCTGCCGAGGTGGCCGCCGTGTTGAACCGTGATTTCGTGCCAGTCAAAGTGGATCGTGAGGAACGGCCGGATGTGGATCGCATCTACATGAACTTCGTGCAGTCATCCACAGGCTCCGGCGGTTGGCCGATGTCGGTGTGGCTGGCGCCCGATCTGAAGCCCTTCTACGGCGGTACCTATTTTCCGCCGGACAACCGCTACGGACGCCCTGGATTCAAGACACTGCTCGAGTACATCGCCACGGCCTGGGCTTCGGACCGGGAAAAAATTCTCGAGTCCAGCCGCAACATCGTCGAAGAGTTGAAAAAGAACACGCAGGTGCAGGCGTCGGCTTCGGGCCTGGGCGCCGACGAGGCGGCGTTTGACAGCTGCTTCCAGGTGTTTCGGCGCACCTATGATCCCGCGCACGGCGGCTTCGGACAGGCGCCGAAATTTCCACGCCCGGTAGCTTTCGATTTCCTGCTGCGGTATCACGTGCGGAGCGGCAACCAGGAAGCGCTCGACATGTCTTTGCACACCCTGCGGCAGATGGCGCGCGGAGGAATGTATGACCAGTTGGGCGGCGGCTTCCATCGCTATTCAGTGGACGAGCATTGGCTGGTGCCCCACTTTGAAAAGATGCTCTACGACCAAGGTCAATTGGCGACGTCCTATCTGGAGGCGTTTCAAATTACCGGCGAGCAGGGACTGGCCGCGGTGGCGCGAGACATCTTCCAGTACGTCCAGCGCGACATGACTCACCCGGGCGGAGCGTTCTATTCGGCTGAGGATGCCGACAGCGTGATCGATCCCGCGCATCCGCATGAAAAGGGCGAGGGCGCCTTCTATATCTGGTCCGACGCTGAGTTGCGTGAGGTGTTAGGCGCCGAAGCCGATGCCTTCGGCCGGGCCTATGGCGTGCGGTCCGGCGGCAATGTGGACAACGATCCGCATGGCGAGTTCACGGGCCGCAATATTCTTCACCGCGTCTCGGATGCTACGTTCACTTCTGCCCAGCAGTCCCGTCTACTGGAGGTACGCAATCGGCGCGTGAGGCCGCATCTCGATGACAAGATTCTCACCGCGTGGAATGGCTTGATGATTTCGGCCTTCGCGCTGGGTGGCCAGGTACTCGCTGATCCAGGCTCTGTGGCCACCGCGGTCCGCGCCGCCGAATTCATTCTCGCCAACATGCGCACCCCAGCAGGCGCGCTGCTCCGGCGATGGCGGGATGGCGAAGCGGCTATCGACGGGTTCCTCGACGACTACGCTTTCTTTGCGACGGCCTTGCTCGATCTTTACGAGACCACCTTCGAGCCGCGCTACCTCACCACGGCCATCGAACTGGCCGAGCGGATGATCTTGTTGTTTGAAGACCGGGCACAGGGCGGCTTCTACAGCACCGCCGAGGGCGACGCGAGCCTGGTGATGCGGCTGAAAGACGAGTACGACGGCGCTGAGCCTTCCGGTAATTCGGCGGCAGCGGTCCTCCTGTTCCGACTCTATGCCATGACGGACCGGGAGCAGTTTCGCGAAGCCGGCGCGCGCGCTTTGGTAGCCTTTGGGCCGCGCCTCCGCACCGCGCCACACGCCACGCCCCGGATGATCTGCGCCGCGATGAACGCCACGGGCGCGCCAAGCCAGATTGTGTTGGCCGGCGATCCGCAGTCCGGAGAATTCCAGGCGTTGGCCTCCGCCGCGCGTGCGCGCTTCCGTCCTAACCGCGTTTTGCTCCACGCCGACGCCGCCCGCTTGCCCAAAACCACGGGCATGACGGCGGTCGACGGTCAGCCGGCTGCCTATGTTTGCGAGAACTTTACCTGCCAACTTCCGGTGACCACCGTCTCCGGCCTCGCTGACTTGCTAAAATGAAGCCCAATGTCACGTACAACTACTCTCCAAGGTAATCCTCTCGAACTAGCCGGCCCGGAACTGAAGGCCGGCGACACGGCGCCCGATTTTACCGCCGTCGATAGCGGCCTGAAGCCGTACAAGCTATCCGACACCGGCCACAACGTTCGCATCTTCAGCGTGATTCCTTCACTCGACACGCCGGTGTGCGATGCCCAGACGAAGCGCTTCAACGAGGAAGCGGCCAAGCTGGACGGCGTGGACATCCTGACGTTCAGCATGGACCTCCCGTTTGCCCAGAAGCGCTGGTGCGGCGCCTTCGGCATCGACAAGGTCAAGATGGTCTCAGATCACAAGGACGGCAGCTTCGGCTCCGCCTATGGCACGCTGATCACGCCGCTGCGCATCCACAGCCGAGCCATCTTTGTGGTCAACAAGGACAACAAAGTGGTGCACGCCGAGTATGTTCCGGAGGTGGCCAATCACCCTAACTACGAAGCCGCACTGGCGGCCGTCAAGTCCGCTCGCGGCTAGTTATTCTCCACACTATTCATAAAATCGGGCCGTCAGTCTCTTTGTAGGCTGGCGGCCCTTACTCCAAAAAATGGAAGAGCGGCCGCCCAATACCCATCTCTCGTATTACCGCATCCTCTCCAAACTAGGCGCGGGCGGAATGGGCGAAGTGTATCTGGCCGAGGATACCCGGTTGGATCGCAAGGTTGCGCTCAAACTCCTACCCGCCGAAGTTACTCAGGATCCCGACAGCATCCGCCGCTTTATCCAGGAAGCCAAAGCGGCCTCGGCCCTGAATCATCCCAACATCATCACCGTGCATGATATTGGTGAAACGGAGGCCGGGCGCTTCATTGTCATGGAATTGGTGGCGGGGCGCACGTTGGGGGCCAAGATTGCCGAAGACAACTCGGTCGAAACCATCTTGACCTTGGGTGTTCAAATGGCCAGAGCGTTGGCCGCCGCGCACGCCGCCGGGATTACCCATCGTGACATCAAGCCGGATAACATCATGGTGCGGGATGACGGGTACGTCAAGGTGCTCGATTTTGGTTTGGCGCGCCTCGTGCCCGGCGCCATTGGCGAAGAGCCGACCCGGACCGGCGAGACCATTCCTGGCCTTTTGATGGGCACGTTGAAATATATGTCGCCGGAACAGACCCGGGGCGAAGCGGTCAGCCATCCTTCGGATGTGTTCTCGCTTGGCATCATTTTCTACCAGTTGGCCACCGGCAAGCATCCCTTCCATGCCGAAACGCCGCTCGGCTACCTGCATGCTATTCCGTCGCAGAAGCCGAAGCCACCCAGTCAATGGCGGCCGGGCCTGCCCGCGGCGCTCGAGACGCTCATTCTGAGGATGCTGGAGAAAGACGCCGCCCATCGTCCCCTGTCTGGCGACGTCGCCGAGGCCCTGACGGACATGGCGCGACGCGGCGCCGATGCGACGGTGCAGATCCGCGCAGCGCCGGTGGTTGCAGGCGCACCCGCGGCATCGGCCGACGAGGGCTTCTGGGTGGCGGTGCTGCCGTTCAAACATCGCGGCGCCCATCCGGAACTGGCGATGCTGGCCGAGGGGCTAACCGAAGAGATCGTCACCGGTTTGTCCCGGTTCTCCTATCTCCGCGTGATCGCGCGAGGCTCGACGCTACGGTATGCCACCGAGGCGAGTGACGTGCGAACCGTGGGCAGGGAACTGGGCGCACGATACGTCATGGAAGGTAACCTGCGTCAAGTTGGTTCAGAGCTGCGAGTGGCGGTACAACTGGTTGACGCCACTTCCGGCGCCCACATCTGGGCCGAAACGTACGCTCGCCCTTTTCGGCCGGAAGAGATTTTCGATTTGCAGGATGACCTGGTTCCGCGCATCGTCTCCACCGTCGCCGACACCAGCGGCGTGCTTACGCACACGATGAGCGAGGCGCTGCGGAGCAAGGCCTCGGTCGAGTTGACTCCGTATGAAGCCGTCCTCCGCAGCTTCAGCTACTACGAGCGCGCCACTCCGGACGAGCATGCCTTGGTACGGGCCGCGCTGGAGGTAGCCGTGCAGCAAGCGCCGGATCATGCCGACTGCTGGGCACAGTTGTCGATGCTGTACCAGGATGAACACCGGCTCGGTTTCAACCCGCGGCCCGATCCGCTGGGGCGGGCTTTGGCTGCCGCGCGGCGTGCCGTGGAAGCGGCGCCCTCAAGCCACTTGGCCCACCACGTCCTGGCGTCAACCTTGTTTTGCCGAAGAGAGCTCCAAGCCTTTCGCAAAGCCGCCGAGCGGGCGATCGCTTTGAATCCCATGGACGGCACCACCGTCGCCTACCTGGGAATGCTGATGGCCTTTGCCGGCGATTGGGAACACGGCCGCGCACTTTGGGAGCGCGCCCTCCAGTTCAATCCTCATCATCCGGGTTGGTTTTGGTTGGGGCCCTTCTTCTACGCCTACCGTCAGAGTGATTACCAAGGCGCCCTTGATGCTGCCGTCAAGATCAACATGCCTGGCTATTATTTTGCGCAGGCCGCGTTGGCGGCTGCGTATGCGCAACTGGGCGAGCGGGAGGCGGCGCGGTCCGCGCTGGAGAATCTGCTGGCTCTCAAGCCAGGCTTCGGGGCAGCGGCACGGGACGAGTTTGGGAAATGGTTCGGCGCGGGCGAAGTGCTGGAGGGGTTTCTCGCCGGGCTAGCCAAGGCAGGTCTCGCGGTATCTCCGCGCCCAGAGTGAACGCCGCGTCCGCGCTACACTGGACGGCAATGCAATCCAGGCTTCTGTTGCCGCCGCTTCTCCTCTTTACCTCCTCTCTGCTCTATAGCCAGCCGCGCACGCCGCCGGATCCGGTACTCGTGGCCGCGCGCCACACTACGGAGAAAGAATTGCAATCGATCGCCATCGTCGAGCGCAAGCTGATGGTGTCGATGCGCGATGGCAAGCGCATGGCCGCCGATGTCTATCGCCCCAAAGACGAATCCAAGAAGTACCCCATCATCTTTGTTCGCACGCCCTACAATTTCAACTTCTGGGACGTCAGGCTCGGCGCGCCGCGCGACATGAAGGATGAGTTGGAGGCCGTCAAGCGCGGCTACGCGTTCGTCGAAATGAACGAGCGCGGCCACTTCTACTCCGAAGGCAACTACGATATTCTCGGCGCGCCGCTTACCGACGGCTGGGATGCGATTGCGTGGATGTCCTCGCAACCGTGGTCCAACGGCAAGGTTGGCACGATAGGCTGCTCGTCCACGGCTGAGTGGCAACTGGCGGTCGCCGCCATGGGCAATCCCGCGTTCACCACAATGATCCCGCAAGGATTCGGTGCGGGCGTGGGCCGCGTGGGTGGATTCTACGAGCAGGGTAACTGGTATCGGGGCGGCGCCTTCCAGATGCTATTTGCCGCCTGGATCTACGGAGAGCAGAATCAGGTGCGGCCGATGTTCCCGCCCGCGACGCCGCGCGAAGAGTTAGTCCGTGCGTCGAAGATGTTCGATCTCGCTCCTCAGATGCCGCCTGTCGACTGGTCCAAGGCGCTCTGGCATCTCCCCTCGATGGACATCATCAAGGCCGTGGATGGGCCGCATGGCGTCTATGCCGATCGCATGGAGGTTTCCACCGGCGGCGCGATGATCAAGCGCCCGCCCAACGACCCGGCTTGGTACCGCGGCGGCTTGTGGCATGATGATCAGCCGATCAATATCCCAGGCTTTTGGTTCATGTCCTGGTATGACGTTTCGGTTGGCCCGAATCTGGCCGCCTACAATCACGTGCGCAAAACGGCGAAGCCCGATGTGGCCAATCGCCAGTATGCGATCATCGCCCCGACGCTGCATTGCTCCTACAAGCGCGCCACGCAGGACACCATCGTGGGTGAGCGCAGCGTGGGAGACGCGCGGCTTAACTATGATGAGCTGACTTACGGATGGTTCGATAGTTTCCTGAAGAACCCCGGCGACACTAAGATTCTCGACAAGTGGCCCAAGGTCCGCTACTACACGATGGGCTCAAACAAATGGCAGTCTGCCGAGACGTGGCCGCCTGAGGGTGCGCAGCCGATGAATTTGTACCTTGCGAGCGGCGGCAAGGCCAACAGCTTAATGGGCGATGGCGCACTCACGGCGGTCGCGCCCGCGCAAGACCAGCCTGACACGTTCACCTACGATCCTTCGAATCCAGTGCAATCGCTCGGCGGCAACGTATGTTGCACCGGTACCGCGATCGCTGGCGGCGCCTTCGATCAGCGCAAATCGGAGGCCCGGGCCGACGTGCTGGTCTACTCCGGCGAACCTTTGACGGAAGGCGTCGAAGTCAGCGGGCCGATCGACGTGACTCTGTTTGTCTCGTCCGACGCGAAAGATACGGACTTTACGGTAAAGCTGGTCGACGTCTCGCCGGACGGTGCCGCTTACAATCTGGATGAGACCATCCAGCGCATGCGCTACCGCGAAGGTTACGAAAAGCCACCGGTGTGGATGGAGTCCGGAAAAGTCTACAAAGTGGCGCTCACGGGCATGGTGACGAGCAACTACTTCGCGCCCGGCCATCGCATTCGCATCGAAATCTCCAGCAGCAATTTCCCTCGTTTTGACCGCAATCTCAATACCGGTGGCAACAACTACGACGAAGCCAAAGGCGTGGTGGCGCGCAATTCCGTACATCATGGCGCGGCCTATCCATCGCAAGTAACGCTGTCGATGATGAAGCGCTAAGCGAGCGCGTGAACTAGAATGGACTCGTGAAACCCATTTTCCTTGGACTGACGGCCGCGACGCTTTCCTTCGCCGCTGGCGCGCCTACTTTCTCCGCCAACGTTTACCCGATCATCAAGGCGAAATGCCAGGGTTGCCATCAGAAGGGCGAAGTGGCGCCGATGGCCTTCACCAATTTCGCGGACACCCGGCCGTGGGCCAATGCCATTCGAGAAGCAGTTGTGCGAGGCTCCATGCCACCCTGGCACGCCGACGCCAAGGCCAGTGTGTCCTTTCACAATGACCGCTCGTTGACCGCGCAGGAGCGCGAGACCATTGTTGCGTGGGCGACTTCGGGCGCCAAAGAGGGCAAGGCGATTGCCTATCCCGCGCCGCATAAAGCCGGTACGGATTGGAAGCTCGGCAATCCGGATTTGGTCCTCCGTGTTCCTGGCTACAAAGTGCCCGCTCAAGGCGATGTGCCATACACCTTCGTCGCGTTCCCTACCAACCTGAAGCAGGACACGTGGGTCTCCGCCGCGGAATGGCGGATCGATAAACGCGCTGTCGTGCATCATATGAATGCCTTTGTGCGGCCGCCAGGTTCGAGTTACGTGGCTGGCCATCCGCCGCTGGAGTTCTTTGTGCCCACTCTGGCGCAGCGCCGCGTGGGCCGGCCGGGCGAGGGGAATTTTGAACGCCGTGAACTGCTGGTCGGATATGAGCCTGGCTACCGCCCGATCCCCTGGGGTCCCAAGCAAGGCAAGCTCATCAAGGCAGGCTCTGATGTGGTGTTCGAGATCCACTTCAACCCCAATGGCGCTGAGGCCGTGGACGCTTCCGAACTCGGGATCTACTTCGCTAGGGAAGCGCCGGCGGAGCGGGTGATTACTCTCAGCGTGCAGAACATGAACTTCATGATTCCCGCCGGAGACGGCAACTACCGGTCCGATGCGTCCGTCACCTTTGATGCACCGGTCAAGGTGATCTCCGTGCAGCCGCACATGCATCTGCGCGGCAAGGCCATGCGGATTGAGGCGGCGTTACCGGGTGGCGCGCCCGCGCCGGTGATCGACGTGCCGCGCTACGATTTCATGTGGCAGACCACGTACTTCCTGCGTGAGCCCATCGATCTGCCGGTTGGCGCGCGCCTCGATTGCGCGGCATGGTTCGACAATTCTCCCAACAACAAGTACAATCCGGATGCCAAGCGCGCTGTGCCGTGGGGCGACATGAGCTGGGACGAAATGCACATCGGTTTTGTCGAGGTGTCGTTTGACGCCGCGGTGAACGCCGACAAAGTACTCGCGGCCGAGCGAAAAAAAGTCGCCGCACGATAGAAGGCTACTTGGCGCCCGCCTGCTTCATCACGCGACGGATCGTGTCGAAGATCGTGTCCTCAACATCTTCGCTGAACTTGCCGGGCAGCCCGTAGTAAATCATGCTCGTGTCGGCTTCGTAGCCGCCCTCGCGGAGCACGCGTAACGACGGGATATAGCACATCACATCGTTCGAGTAGCCAGCCACGATCAGCCGCTCGGCTGGATAGTGGCGGCGCGCGCGCAGTTGGTAATCCACTACCACCTCGCCTCCCAGCGCCAACACTGTTAGATCCTTGTTGAAGCGGACCGCCTGCACGGGGTAGGGGATCTTGCGCAACGGTTGGCCGGCGTCGTATTTCTCGAGCATAAGCCGCGCGCGCCGGGCGCGAAATACGTCTTTGTCTTTCGCCTCCTCTTCAAACTGCTCACGCGTGTGCGGCGCAAAGGCCACGTCCACCATCTGGAACGCGGTCCGGAGCGGCGCGTGGATCGGCACCACTTTCCCGCTGAGGGCCTGCGAAACGGCGTCGGCCAATTGTAGGCCGTGAGCTTGGACGTGCTCCGGCTTGCCACGAGGGTTCGGGTTCTGATCGGCGCCGCATAAGAGCAGGAACAAGGCAGTGACGCCGGGGAAGCGCTGCTCGATTTCCCGCTGTGCCGCGCCAGCATAGTCGCCATTCAGTTTGGTGGCGTCGGCCCCGAGTGTGGTGTTGTGACACGTGTAACCAAAGAGGATCGCTATGCGCTTGTCGCCCGCGCCGCGAATTTCCACTACCGGCACCTTGTGATCCCTGGGTGCCTGGGGATTGACGCCAAACTGCACGCCCGTCTTGCGGAACTCGCGGCGGTTGACGGCAAAGCCCGCCTCGCCCTCGCCGTATTGCAGCGTCGCGGGCTCGAGCTTGCCGAGTGCGCCCGTCGCTACTGTAAACAAGTCCTCCCCCAGCTTGCGCGCATACTCTTCCACCGCTCTCTGCTGCGCTTCGTCCAGCGCAAACATCGGCCGGAGATTGGGCCAAATCACCGGGCCTGCGTGGGTATGAGAGGAGTTGAAAAGAATATCGGCGCGGCGCAAGCTGTGAGCCTGGCCCAGGCGTGCCGAAACCGGATCCGTAATTTGGCGCGGAAGGCCGATCAGATCGGTGGTGATAATGACGACGCGATGGCCCTTCTGGTCTTCGATTGCCAGCGCCTTGGCCTGGAGCGGTTGGTCGACGCCGTCGCTGGGTTTGGTGCGCGCGGCGTACCCCGACATCCAGATCGGCCCGGCGGGTGTGATGTCGATCACCGCGACGCCAGCCTTGAACTCGGGCTTTGGTGCGGCCGCCGCAAATAAGGCCGCGACCAATGCCAAACATAGGCGTGCCGTCATCTCAGCCCCAGATTCGCACGGGTTGTTGTCCAGGCTTCATCCCGGTCCAGCTATCTTCGGCAGACTTGAAGGTGGAATTGAGCTTGGCCAGATAGAGGAACGGAATATCCTTGAACTCAATGCAATCCCGGTTGGGCTGATAGACTACCGTCGCTAGCCCTATTACTTCAGCGCCGTTGGCCTCGCACAGCGTCTTGAGTTCACTCAGCTTTTTCCCGCTGCGCAAGATGTCGTCCACCAGCAGAACCTTCTCGCCGAGGTCCTGATCGAGAAACTGGCGGAATCGCTGCGGCTCGTTGGCATTCTCGCGCTCACCCCAATAAACGCGGCGCGCGTGCAGAGCCTCGCAGATGCCGAAAGCGACGGGCAGTCCGGTGGGAGCGGGCGCCACCACGCTCAGCTTAGGGATGGCCGCGCGGATTTCGCTATTCGTGCGAACCATCCGGCTCAACGCCACGCTGAGAATCTTCATGTACTGGTAGTTGCGAAATGCCAGCGCCATTTGCAGATGCTCGTTAGAGTAGAGGCCGTTGTCGTACTCGAAAAATCCGCTGCGCAGAGCGCCGGTCTCGTGCAGCAGCGCCACTACTTCTTCCTGGGTGGGGATGAGTTCCATGTATCTAGTTTGCTCCTCGTCCGGATAGCACGCGCGGGATGGTGCGGAGAATGATCTTCCAATCAAGCGCCAGTGACCAGTTGTCTATGTACTCCATGTCCTTGCGCATCCACGTTTCAAAGTCGAGCGCATCGCGTCCTTCCAGAGCCCACAGGCAGGTGAGGCCGGGCCGCATGCGCAATCGCCGCCGCTGCCAGCGCTGATACTGCTCCACTTCTTCGGGCACCGCTGGGCGTGGGCCCACCAGCGCCATGTCGCCGCGCAACACGTTCCACAGTTGCGGAATTTCATCGATTGAAAAACGGCGTAGGTACCGTCCCACGCCAGTGAGGCGCGGGTCATTGGAGATCTTGAAGGCAATCGCTTTCTCGTTGAGATGCGACAGCCCTTCCTTCATCTGTTCAGCGTCGGCCACCATCGATCGGAACTTGTAGAAGACGAAGCGGCGCCCATTGAGACCGCACCGGACCTGACGAAAAATGGCGGGGCCTGGTGAACTTAGCCGGATGGCCAGCACCACCAGCACTAGAATGGGCGCCAGTAAGAGGAGTGCGGCAGCGGCCAGAAAAAAGTCGATCACGCGCTTGGCAAACAGCCGAATCTCATCGTGGGGCGCGGCGGCGAAAGTGAGAAGCGGCGCGTTATCCAACCGGTCCAGGTACATCTCGCTGTTGACGTGGGGGAAGAAGTCGACTGCCACTCGCGTGCGGACTCCGTCTTCGTCGCACAGCAGGATCATCTCCTCCAGCGAGGCCAGCCGGTGCGTGTCAACTGCGAAGATCACCTCATCGACGACGTGGTTCTCCAGCAACGCCGGAAGTGCTCCGGCGGCGTGGACAGGATGCGGCCCGATTCGCGCGGGAATCGGATCGGTCTCTGAGTCCGCCAGGAAGCCGATCAGCCGGATGCCGTATGCGTGCGAGAGCTCCAGTGAACGCGCCAGGCGCTGTGCCCGCTCGCCCACACCTACGAGCAACACAAAACGCTCGCCGCCGAACTCGCGACGGATCCAGCCCACTAAGGTTCCTGCGTTCAACCGGAACAGACACAGCAGGCACCAACTGAACACCGCCAGCAGGCCCATGAACGTGCGGCTCACATCGAGCCTCAGGACGAACTCGATTAGCACCAGGCCTACAACGCCGAAGAGGCTTTGCTGAAAGCTGTCGCGCAGAATCTTGCTGGGATGAGCCGAATCCAGCCGCTCGTAAACTTGCAGCCAGTATCCAATGGCAGGCCACAGCAACAGGCAGGCGCCTACCAGCAGCGCCTTAACGGGAGGAAGAAAGAAGAAGTTCCTCTCGAGCGGAAGCCAATAGCGGAATTGGTATGCGGCGGCGAAGGCGCAGAATGCCAACACAACGTCGGCCAGCGCAAACAACAGCTTGGCCTTACGGTGGTGGCGGCTGAACACGATCGGAAATCAGGATAACATAGCGGGACGCGGGCCTGGAAAAACGGGACCGGCATTTGAACCGGTCCCGCACCGCCTGGAGGGAGCGGTGTTACTTGGTGAAGGCGGCCTGGACCGAGGTGTCTGCCGTGATCGTCAGGGTACAGACGGGGTCGGTCCCGCTGCAACCTTTGACCCAGTTGACGAAGGCCTTCCCGGCCGGAGGCGTCGCGGTGAGGGTGATCGCGGTGCCGTCCGCGAATTTGGCCGAGCAAGCACCGCCGCAGTTTAGCGCACGGTCGATACCGTTCGGAGTGGCTGACACGGTGCCCACGTTCTTGCTGCTGGCCGAGAGCGTGAACACCTTTTTGAAGTCGGCGTTCACCGTTACCTTGCCGTTGACCGTGGCATTGCACGTCAACTGCGTTCCCGTGCAGGCGCCTGTCCAACCGCCAAACACCGTGCTGTTGGGCGTGGCCGTCAGCGTAATTACCGTGCCATTCGAGGAGAAGTTGGCGCAGGACGGCGCGTTGCAGGTAGTGGCGCCTATCTTCACGTTCGCGCTGGAGGCGCCGCTGCCAGTTTTGGTCAGCGTGAGCGAGTCAGCAACCACGTTGGAGGCGGTGTTGTTGGCGGCCACCGCTTCGCCGAGTTCACCGGCCGAGGGCGCGTTGCACAAATTGCCGTCGGCGCAGACCACTTCGTGGGTCAATGCGTCATAGGCTCCCGAGAACTTGTAGATTTCGTACCGGCGGATGACCGACTCCGAGGTGATCGATAAACCGGCCGAATTCACTCGTGAGCTACGGCCCCGGCGATTCTGCACTCCGGGAGGGGCCGTCTGCAAAATGTCCCAATCCGTCTCGATCTGGGTCACGTCCTCGGGTACAACGGACGGATTGTCACTGGTCAATTCGGCGCCTTCCACTTTGCGCGGAAGCTCCGTCTTGAAAATCTTGACCCAATGCGCGTCGCTGAACTGGGCTGGAGGCGGTGGTGGCACCGGAGCAACGATGATGGCTGCAACCGGGGGAGGGGAAGGCAGCGTCGTGGTCGGAGCCAGGACAACCCAATTGGCGGAGGGAAGGGCTGCAGGAGGATCCACCGAGACCAGTTGGCCCGGGTTGTTGGAGTCTTCGAACAGCCAACGGCCGGTAACCGTCAGCGTTGTTCCAGGCGCGAGCGGGCGGATGGATTGGCCCAAGTGCTCACAGCCTGAGCCGCTGTACCCGGCGCCGCCCAGATAGCAGTTGTTTCAGGAGAATGCCGCATAGTTGGCCACCGGAGTTGTGGCGGACCACACTCCGTTGGAATAGCTGGCGCTATATCGTACCTTCACGCCACCAACGTAGGGAACCACAGCAGGGTTGCCGTAACGCCCGCCGAAAACCGTGTAATAGAGATCGCTGGGCTGCGCTCCCTCCAACTGGATCTCAAATCCATGCGCGGTCTGTCCCGTGCGATTAATCACATCGAAACCCGCCAGGCTCCCCGAGACGACAGCGGTCTGGGCGAACAGGGCAGACGGCGCGGCGGCTACCAGAATCATCGTGCTCGTTGAGAGCATGTTCCGGACGGCCGCAAGTAAGTAGTTGTTCCTCATCAACTGGACTCCTTAGGTAACAATCATGAATCCGAGCGGCAAGCAGCCGGCGGCCTCACAACTTTTGAGGAACACGCGCAAGACGGACTCGCTCCGGCGCGGCATCGCGAGCACGGTTCCTCGCGGTTTGGCGCCGCGCCTACGCGGCCTTTGCGCTTCTGAGACAGTCTCGAAGATGGCACGGAACAGAAAAATTGTCCCGAAGGAACATTATGCTTACTTCACTTCGCGGAAACTCCAAGCCGATACAGTTTGGCTGCTGCTGGCCCTTTCCAAAATCCGCCGGGCGCGGAGGGCCCATTCCCTTGACTCCTGACTGCGCTTTTGCTTCTTGAGGATCACCGAGAGATGGCGGGATAGAGCGCCTACTTCCCCATGCTCCGGCCCGAGCAGTCTCTCCATCGCCGCCAGGGCGATCCGGACGCGCCGCTCGGCCTCGTCATAACGGCTGGCTCGAAACGCCAGCATGCCGAGAGCACCCTCGAGAATGGCTAACTCCGGATGGTTCACATCCCAGAAGGGGCCAGCTGTCTTTTTGGCCTCGAGTAGCGCCTCCTGGGCTAGGGCATCGCGGTGTGATAACAGATAGATCTGACCCAGGATGGTGTACACGGCGGCGATGTGGGCTGGCGGCGGTGTACCGGATTCTTTCAGCAATCGGAGAGCCTCTTTGACGGAGGTCTCGGCTTCGCCGAATCGCCGCGCGAGAGTCAGACATACTGCCAACTCCGACCGCATGCGCGCGAGGTGAATCATGTCGTCCGGAGAAACAGGCGGAAAGGTACGAACTAACTCCTTCAAGAGTTTCGTGGCGCGGCTCAATTGGCCGGTTTGACGAAGAGCCAGCGCGAAAGAGCCTCTAGCGATTATTGCTTTCGTCGTGTTGCCGCTCGAGATTGGCCCGAGGACCGTCATCGCTTCCTCCGGGGCACCCGTCATGGTGAGTAACTGTCCGTAGAAGATGCGTGCGTCAATCGCGCGCGGATGACTTTCGCCGAATTGTTTCTCGAGCCCTTTCCACGCCTTGGCGAATCCTTCGCGAGCGAGGAGATAGTCGCCAGCTAGCAACTGGTCTTGAGACAGTTGGAACAGGCGCTGTAGCTCGCCGTCAGGCTGCGCGAGCGCAAAAGCGGAGAGCAAAAAACACACCACGGCCACTCGACAGAACATAGAAACCTCCCGATGCGTTTGGGTCGATCGCATCGCTGCCCGGCCGTGGCGCGATTCACTGGTTCATACGTTTGGACGGAGCAATTGTTTCCTGAACTTTCAAAATGCATAGAGATTCCCAACTGCGAACAGCGTTGGTGTCCGATTCCGCACGGATGTCTCAACAGCGGACAGTCGGGCTATGCTGGGCGGGAGAAACGCTCGACTGCTTCGGGAATCACCGTGACGCCGAGACCGGGCTTGGTTGGCACGGCTACGCAGGCATCCGCCGGATCGTTGTCCAGCCGCTCTTCAATCACGGCGTCGCGGAACGGGCTGGGCGTGCGGTCGAACTCAAACAGGATCGGCGGCGGGGTGAGAGCCTCGGTGACCGGTGGGCACGTGGCCATGGCGTGCAGCGTGGCGGCGGTGCGGATCGCAGTGCCCCAGTTGTGTGGGATCAGCCGGAGCCGGTTCAGCCAACAGAGATGACTGAGTTGACGGAAGCCGGTGAGGCCCGTCCATTCCAAATCCGGTTGGAGGATCGCGACACGGCGAGGCTGGATGTAGTTGGTGATGAGCCAATCTGTCGACTCCGTTTCTCCGCTTGCCAGGGGAATCGAGGTGGCGGCGCGCAGGCGGTCATAACCTTCGAGGTCGTCCGCCACCAGCGGCTCTTCCCACCACGCCAAGTCAAAAACTTCGAGGCGTTTGGCGAGCGCCATGGCGGTGCCCGCATCGTAAGCGCAATTGGAGTCCACGGCCAATGCGATGCTCGGTCCAACGGCGTCTCGCACTGCGGCGACGATGGTCTCATCAAGATGCGCACCGTAGCCGATCTTCATCTTCACGTGCCGATAGCCGGCCGCCACCCACCCACGCGCTTCTTCGGCGAGGCCAGCCGCCAGATCCGGCCAGTCCTGTCGATACAGCGCTGTGCAGTAGGCCTCGACGCGCGTGCGATGCACAGGGCCCAGCAGTTCGCAGCAAGGCTTGCCGAGAGCCTTGCCTACGATGTCCCAAAGCGCGATGTCGACGCCAGCGGCGCTGGGTGGTCCGCGGCGTTTCTGGCGTTGGAGATTTTCCGTGGGCATGCGAGAGGTCTCCCATGCCGCGGCGATCTCAAACGCGCTACGTCCTATCAGCCGCTCCGGTTGCCAACCGGCCGAGCCTTCGCCCCAACCGGTGATGCCTTCGTCTGTGCGGATTTCGACGAGGTTGGCGCGGCGATGACTGGTCCAACCGAGAGACCAGCCGAAGCGTTGGTCGATCGCCGCATACAACGGCCAGGCTCGAACTGAAGTGATGCGAAGTGGCGGGTACACTGCACCAGCCTACTATTTATGCGGGCAGGTGCGACTCGCCCACCAGCCATGTGTCGATCGCGCGCGCCGCCTTGCGGCCCTCGGCGATGGCCCACACCACCAGTGATTGGCCGCGCCGCATGTCGCCTGCGGCAAACACGCCGGAGCGCGAGCTCATATACTCTGCGTCGGTCTTGATGTTGCCGCGCGGATCGAGCTCCAGGCGCAGTTGCTCGATCATGCCGCTGCGTACCGGCCCGGTGAAGCCCATGGCGAGCAGTACCAAGTCAGCCTTGTATACCTTCTCGGTGCCGGCAATCGGCGCGAACTTCGGCGCCGGACCCACTTCGGTGGTGTGGAGTTCGGTAACGCGGCCATTGGCATCGCCGACGAATTTCGTCGTAGCTACTGCGAACTGCCGCACGCCGCCTTCTTCATGCGCGCTCTCATGCCGCAGCATCAGCGGCCACAGTGGCCAAGGTGTTGAGCCGCTGCGCTCATCGGGCGGCTTGGGCATGATCTCGAATTGCGTCACCGAAGCCGCTTTGTGCCGGTGCGACGTGCCCAGGCAATCGGCGCCAGTATCGCCGCCGCCGATGATGATGACATGTTTTCCGGTAGCGAAAATATCCTGCCTCGCGTCCAGCGAGTCTCCCGCCACGCGCTTGTTCTGTTGCGGCAGGAAATCCATCGCAAAGTGGATGCCTTTAAGGTCGCGGCCGGGCACCGGCAGATCGCGGCCTTGCTCGGCGCCCCCGGCCAGTAGCAGCGCGTCGAAATCGGAAGGCAGGGAATCGATCGCGACATTGACGCCGACATGCGCGTTGATTTGGAACTCGACGCCTTCATCCGTCATCTGCTGGACGCGCCGGTCAATGTGGTGCTTCTCCATCTTGAAGTCCGGGATACCGTAGCGCAGTAGGCCGCCAATGCGGTCATTCTTTTCGAACACCGTAACGTTGTGCCCGGCGCGATTCAGTTGCTGCGCGGCGGCGAGCCCAGCCGGTCCTGAGCCGACCACGGCCACGCGCTTGCCCGTGCGCACTGCCGGCGGTTCCGGCTTGATCCAGCCTTCCTGCCAGGCGTGATCCACAATACTGCGCTCAATCACTTTGATGGCCACAGCCGGCTCATTGATGCCGAGCACGCAAGCCGCCTCGCATGGAGCCGGACAAATGCGGCCCGTGAACTCGGGGAAGTTGTTAGTGGAATGCAGCACGCGAATCGCTTCGCGCCACCGGCCCCGGTATGCAAAGTCATTCCAATCGGGAATGATGTTACTCAATGGGCAACCAGTATGGCAGAACGGCACTCCGCAATCCATGCAGCGAGCGCCCTGGGTCTGCACGGCGGTGAGTGGGAAATCGCGATAGATCTCGAAATAGTCATTGACGCGTTCGGCCACCGGACGCCGGGTGGGAAGTTCGCGAGTGTGTTCGAGGAAGCCTGTGTCCTTACCCATGTTTTGAATCTCCTCGCTGACTAGTCGCCCTGAACCATCGGCCGGCCAGCCGAGGGTGCCGGCAGCGGCGTCTGAACCGGCACGGCCCCCGTCGCGGCTTGCTTTTTAGCAGCCGCAGCCAAGCGTACGCGCTTGAATTCCTGCGGGTAGACTTTGATGAACTTGGGCAACATGGCGGACCAGTTCTCCAGAACCCACTGGGCCCGCGGACTACCGGTCAGTTCCAAATGCTTGCGGGTGAGCGCCTGGATCGTCTCGATGTCTTCGAGGTCCATCACTGGCTCCAGATCTACACTCGTCTTGTTGCAGCGGTTGGCGACGAATTCGCCGGTCTCGTCCAGCACGAAGGCAAAGCCGCCCGACATACCCGCGGCGAAATTGCGGCCCGTGGGGCCGAGCACGAGCACCAGACCATTCGTCATGTATTCGCAGCCGTGATCGCCCACGCTTTCCACCACCGCCGTAGCGCCGGAGTTACGCACCGCAAATCGTTCGCCACCCATGCCGTTGAAATACGCCTCGCCGCTGGTGGCGCCGTAGAGCGACACGTTGCCGACGATAATATTCTCCTCTGCCACGAAGTTGGACCCCTTCTGCGGGGCGACGATAATGCGTCCGCCTGAGAGGCCCTTGCCGCAATAGTCATTGGCGTCGCCCTCAAGCAGCAGCGTCACGCCCGGCGCCAGGAAGGCGCCAAAGCTCTGGCCGGCTGAGCCAGTCAGATGAATGCGGATCGTGCCGTCCGGCAGTCCAGCCGAGCCATGCCGCCGCGCGATCTCGCCCGAGAGCATGGTGCCCACCGTGCGATGCACGTTGCGAATCGGCAGCCGGAATTCCACCACCGTTTTATTCTCGATCGCTTCCTTGGCCAGATCCATCAGCTTGTGATCGAGCGCTTCCACCAACCCGTGATCCTGCGCGATCGTGCACCGGCGTCCGACGCGCTTGGGAACTTCGGGGTTGTAGAACATGGACTTGAAGTCCAGCCCCTTGGCCTTCCAATGATCAATCGCCCCGCGCATCTCGAGCTTGTCGACCCGGCCCACCATATCTTCCAGCTTCCGGAAGCCCAACTGAGCCATGAGCTGCCGCACTTCTTCGGCGATAAAGAAGAAGAAGTTGATGACGTCCTCCGGTGCGCCGTCGAACTTGGCGCGCAGGCGTGGATCCTGCGTGGCAATGCCCACCGGGCACGTGTTGAGGTGGCACTTGCGCATCATGATGCAGCCCATGCCGATGAGCGGCGCGGTGGAGAAGCCGAACTCTTCGGCGCCGAGCAGCGCGGCAATCGTCACGTCGCGGCCCGTGCAGAGCTTGCCGTCCGTCTGCACCACAATCCGGCTGCGCAGGTCATTCATCACCAGCACTTGCTGCGTTTCAGCCAAACCCATTTCCCAGGGAATGCCAGCGTGCTTGAGCGACGTGATGGGCGAAGCACCGGTACCGCCCGAGTCGCCCGAAATCAGCACCACATCGGCGTGCGCTTTGGCGACGCCGGCGGCAACGATGCCCACGCCCACTTCACTCACCAGCTTCACGCTGATGCGCGCCTTGGGGTTGACGTTTTTGAGATCGTAAATCAACTGCGCGAGATCTTCGATCGAGTAAATATCATGGTGCGGGGGCGGGGAAATCAAACCTACGCCGGGGATCGAATGCCGGACGCGCGCGATAACCTCATCCACCTTGTGACCGGGCAATTGGCCGCCTTCGCCCGGCTTGGCCCCCTGCGACACTTTGATCTGCAATTCGTCGGCGTTGACCAGATAGTTGGCCGTGACCCCGAAGCGGCCCGACGCCACCTGCTTAATGGAACTGCGGCGCAAGTCTCCGTTGGCATCGCGCTTGAAGCGCTCTTCGTCCTCGCCGCCTTCGCCGGTGTTTGACCGTCCGCCCATGCGATTCATGGCGACGGCGATCGTCTCGTGCGCCTCCTTGGAGATGGAGCCGAACGACATGGCGCCCGTGGCAAAGCGCTTGACGATTTCGGCGGCGGGTTCCACTTCTTCGAGCGGCACCGGCTTGGCCGCAAACTTGAACTCCATCAAGCCTCGCAGCGTGCACATCTGGCGTGACTGATCGTCAATCGCCTTGCTGTACTCCTGGAACGTCTTGAATCCGGCGGCAGTCGGCTCCTTCTCGGCGCGCACGGCGTGCTGGAGTTTGGAGATCGTGGTGGGGTTGAGAAGATGATACTCGCCCCGGATCCGGTATTGGTAGCTGCCGCCCACGGGCAACTCGGTGTCGACATCGGTGAGGGCGCGAAACGCCAGGTCATGCTTCAGCTTGGCTTCGCGCGCCAACTGCTCCAGACCAACGCCTTCAATGCGCGAAGCGGTGCCGGTGAAATACTTGTCCACGACCTGTTGGGTGATGCCGATGGCCTCAAACACTTGGGCGCCGCGATAGCTTTGCAGCGTGGAGATGCCCATCTTGGAGAAGACTTTCAGCAGGCCCTTGTTGACCGCCTTTTTGTAGTTCTTGAGGGCCGCCTCAAAGTTCATGCCATCGGGCAGCAGTCCGCGGCGTTGCGAGTCTTCCAGCGTCTCAATCGCCAGATACGGATTCACCGCACTGGCGCCGTAGCCGATCAGCAGGCAGAAGTGATGCACCTCGCGCGGCTCGCCAGATTCCACCACCAGCGCCACTTGCGTGCGGGTGCCTTCGCGGATCAGGTGATGATGCAACGCCGAGAGCGCGAGCAGCGAAGGGATGGGCGCATAATCCTGATCCACGCCCCGGTCTGACAGAATCAGTACCGAATAGCCGGATTTGATCGCCCACGATGCCCGGCGGCACAGTGCGTCAATGGCGCGCTCCAGGCCACTCTCGCCACCGTCGGCGCGAAACAGCATTGTCAGCGTAGTGGCCAGGAAGTCGCCTTGTGAAACACGGCGCAGCTTCTCCAGGTCGTAGTTGGTCAGGATCGGATGCGGGAGCTTCAGCGTATGGCAATGCTCCGGCGTTTCGGCCAGCAGGTTGCGCTCAGTGCCGATGTAGGAGCACAACGACATCACCAGATCCTCGCGGATCGAGTCGATCGCCGGATTGGTCACCTGCGCAAACAGTTGCTTGAAGTAGTGGAACAGCGGCTGTGGCCGCTCCGACAAACAGGCTAACGGCGTGTCGGTGCCCATTGAGCCGATCGGCTCTTCGCCCTTGGTGGCCATGGGGATCAGGATCGTTTTGAGATCCTCATCGGTGTAGCCGAACGCGCGTTGGCGCTGCAGAATGCTTTCGAATTCCGTGGGATGCCACTTGGGTGGTTCCGGCAAATGGTCAAGCGTGATCTGCTGCTGCTTGATCCACTCGCCGTAGGGCTGTCGCGTCCACAGCTTTTCCTTGATCTCCTCATCCGGGATGATGCGCTTCTCTCGCAAGTCGCACAGCAGCATCTTGCCCGGCTGCAGGCGGCCCTTGAACTTGACATCTTCCGGCTTCACCGGTAGCACGCCGGTTTCAGACGCCATGATGAGCAGTCCGTCGTGCGTCACCATGTACCGCGCCGGACGCAGGCCGTTGCGGTCCAGCGTAGCGCCGATCACTTCGCCGTCGGTGAAGGCAATCGCCGCCGGGCCGTCCCACGGTTCCATCAACGAGGCGTGATATTCGTAGAAAGCTTTCTTGGCCGGATCCATGGTCACGTCGTGATCCCAGGCCTCTGGAATCATCATGGCCATTGAGTGCGGCATTTCGCGACCGGCTCGACGGAGCAATTCCACGGCGTTGTCGAATTTGGCCGAGTCGCTCCCGCCCGGCACCTCGATCGGCGACAGTTTCTTGATGTCGTCTCCGAACAGCGGCGATTGGAGCACGTTTTCGCGCGCGTTCATCCAGTTGGCGTTGCCCTGGATGGTATTGATCTCGCCGTTGTGGCAGATGAAGCGGAACGGATGTGCCAGATTCCACGTGGGGAACGTGTTGGTGGAAAAGCGCTGGTGGACCAGGCACAGGGCGCTGATTAATTCCGGGTCCTTCAGGTCTTTATAGAACTCGGATATCTGCGGCGCCAGCAGCAGGCCTTTGAACACCATGGTCCGGGCCGATAGCGACGGGACATAGAAAAAGTCCTTGTCCTTGATGTCGCTCGAGGCAATCTCGGCCTCGGCGCGCTTGCGCATCACGTAGAGCTTACGCTCGAGTTCGTCGACGCTCATTTCGGTCCGCGGCGCCACGAAAATCTGCTGGATATAAGGTTGTGAGGCGCGCGCTATCCGGCCGATCGCATCCACGTTGATCGGCGTGTCGCGCCAGCCCAGCACTTCCAGGCCATCTTCGGTGGCGATACGTTCGAGAATCCCTTCCACCTTGAGCCGCGTCGTGCGGTCCACCGGAAAGAAAACGATACCCACGCCGTACTTGCCCGGATCAGGCAGCTTGAAGCCTAGCGTCTTGCATTCGCGAACGAAGAACGCGTGTGGCACCTGGATCATGATGCCTGCCCCGTCGCCGGTCTCAGGGTCGCAACCGCAAGCGCCGCGGTGGGTCAGGTTAATCAGGATCTGGATGCCCTTGACGATAATGTCGTGCGAGGCCTGATTCTTAATGTTGACGACGAAGCCCATGCCACAGGCGTCGCGTTCCAGCGACGGATTGTAGAGCCCCTGAGCAGGAGGCAAACCCATGGGATTGTCGTAATCGAAAGGGCGTTTCTCTTCGTTCTGGCTCACGTTGGATACTCCCCTCCCCGGAACCTGGATCGACGGGGATTGATTGAGTATACGAGAAACGGCTCACTCCGTCAACATCAGACAAACGAAAATTGCAGTAGATGTAAAATAAGTAAAATCGATAATTTACTATTTGGATCGTCCGGCCTGTAGGCATCCGGGCCTGCTCCTCAATATAAGACTGCTCGGACCTTGCACGATTGCAATTTCAGGGATGCTAATAGTATCCTGAGCAGGTGAACCTGGACCATCTCCAGCTCTTTCGTGACATTGCGCAAACCCGGAGCATCAGCCGGGCGGCCGCGCTCAATGCCGTCAGCCAGTCGGCCGCCAGTCAGCACTTGCAGGAATTGGAGCGCCAGTTGGATATTCAACTGGTAGATCGTAGCATTCGTCCACTGCAACTCACAACGGCCGGTCGGCACTATCAGGATTTTTGCCGTGAAGTGCTCAGGCTCCGGCAGCAATTCGACGTCGAAATGGAGGGGCTCAAGGGGCAAGTGGAAGGCCTTTGCCGCGTCGCCTCGATCTACTCGGTGGGCTTTTCGGAGATGTCCGGACTCGAAGTGCAATTTGCCGCGCGCTTTCCCGATGCGGAGCTCAAGGTGGAATACCTGCGGCCGGAAAAAGTCTATGAAGCGGTGATGAATGACCGCGCCGATCTGGGCCTGGTGAGCTATCCCGAACCCACCAAGGACATCAAGGCGACGCCGTGGCGTGAGGAGACGATGGTGGTGGCGTTGACGCCTTCCCATCCGCTGGCGGCCAAATCCGTGATTCGCCCGGCCGACCTGCAAAATCAGGACTTCGTCGGGTTTGACGACGAGCTTCCGGTCAGCAAAGAAGTGAAGCGGTTCTTGCGCGACGCCGGAGTTGAGGTTCGCCTGGTGCTGCACTTTGACAACATCCAAAGCATGAAAGAAGCTGTAGCGATGGGGAGCGGCTTGAGCATTCTCCCCGAGCCGATTCTGCGGCGCGACATCGAGCAGGGCCAGTTGCTCGCCATCCCGCTCGAGGCGCCGGGCTTAAAGCGGCCGCTGGGCATCCTTCAACCACGCCGCAAGAAACTCAATCGCGCTACCCAATCTTTTCTGTTCCTCCTCGTCGGCGGGCAACCGCTTTCCGACGGCGCGGCGAAGCCGGCTTAGCTCTTTGCTCCAACCAACAGTCTTGCGGCAAATTGCTGAGCGAAGGCGTCAAGGTCTGCCCAGTTCGTGAAATCATGATCGCGTGACGTGTCGGTTGGCACGCCGGATTTTCTGGCGATTCGCTTCATGATGAAACGGATGAAGAAGTTGTACTTGCTGTAGGGAAGCGCACCGGCCACCGGCTTCACCCAGCTCGGATGCCAGCCTGTCTCAGCACGGAATTTGGCGATGACGGATTCAACATCGGCAGCGAAACGGGCACGCTCAGCCGCTGGTCGCGTTGAATCTTCGGCTCCCACCTGGCTCAACGTGACCGATAGAAAGGCGTGGGGCATCGCGTCCAATTTCGCCCGGTGCCGCTTGACGAAGCTCACCATTTCCGGTTCATGCGAGCCGGCGTGGACGGAGGCGGCCAGGATCACCGCTGAATAGCGGTCCGGTTGCCCCATTGCATCGGCGGCATTTTTCAGGTTCTGGATTTCCACCTCGAGGCCGGAAGCTCGTAGGCCCGCCACTACCCGCTGGGCGATCCGTTCCGTTTGCCCTTCGCGAGTTGCGTAAAAGACAGCAATGGGTTGCATGGCTTTCTCCTTCACTGGCCATAGTGCAAGCGAAGGTCCATAGTCCCGCTGCGTCGAACCGCATGTGGTAGGGGCGGCAGGACTCGAACCTGCGACCCTCTGCTTAGAAGGCAGATGCTCTATCCGGGCTGAGCTACGCCCCCACGTTTTGGAAGCTCACAGCATCCATCATATCAACATGGTGTTTTGACGGGCGTGGCTACAGCTTGAATTCAATATCCAGGTTGGCCGTTGAGCAAAGTGGGCCTGTACTTGAATTGCCTGAGCGCCTGTTGTGCGGCCTCGACCAGCAGGGGATGGCCGGAGATGACGAGACGATTCGCGTCGCCGCTGAAATCATCTGGTCCGGCGAGATCGGAGATGTGACCGAGTGCATGGATTGGAATCTGTGGCTCGGTGGCGCCGGGATGCGGCCCTACGCGGCCGAATACACGCCCTATAACTGGCGGGGTTTTTTCGATTTCGGCACCGGGCAGATCGGCAACTGGGGAATCCACACCATGGGGCCGGTGAATCTGGCGCTGCAGTTGGGCGCTCCGTTGAGCGTGGAACTGGTGAGGCAGGAAAGGTCGAGCAAGTTTAGTTTCTCCGAGCGCTGCGTGATCCGGTTTGAGTTTCCCGCTCGTGGGGCGATGCCGCCGGTGACCGTGTACTGGCACGACTCGGCGCGGCCAGGCGAGCCGGAGGCGTATCAGGTGCCGGGGATGGCGGGGGAAACGACTCTTCCGGGGGCGAATAATCTGGTTGATAAGGGACGCGGTACGTGCGCGGCCGCCGGACCGGGGGGCGGAGCAGGGAAGAAGGGCGGCGCCGGCATGGTCCGGCAAGGCGCCGGTGGTCCGGACGTGCCCGTGTATGGTGATCGAAGATTCGGCATGTCGGCGCAGCCCGGTGTGTTGAGCGGAAACGGCGCGGTGTTTGTGGGCAAGAAGGGCATGATGTCGACGATGGACCGGGGCGAAGGCGTGCAATTGCTGCCGGCGTCGCGTTGGAATGACTATTCGTTGCCGCAGCCGTTGATGCTGCGCTCGCCAGGGCACATGCGGGACTGGGTGCGGGCGTGCAAGGGCGGGGAACAATCGGTTTCAGATTTCCGGATTGCCGGGCCGTACACCGAGTGGATGCTGCTGGGCGTGATCGCCACGCGCGTGCCGGGCAAACTGCTTTGGGATAGTAAAATGCTGCGCTTTACCAACTGCGCCGAAGCCAACAAGTACGTGCGGCCCGTATTCAGGCCGGGCTGGGAACTGAAGCTGTGAGAGCGCGTTACAGATTTTGGGCACGGCCCCAGTAGTCTTCAAACAGGCCTTGCATGGCTTCCGACATGCCTGGATGATCAAACGTGACGGCTGTCCAGGTGGGCTTGGTGACCAACGGATCGAGCAGAGCAATCATGCCCTGACGCCCGTCAAACAATGCCAGCTTCATTGGCAGGTGAGCGGTGCCGCGCACCTCGACGCCGGCCGACTGATAGTCGGCTAAGCGCTGGCGAGCGTCGTCGTCCAAGCTGGACGCTTCGAGCAGAATTCGGCAGACTACGCCTCGGCGGCGGGCTTCTTTGACGAGTTTTTCATCCAACGGGTCAACGGCATAGGGTGGCCGAGAAAATTCCAGATAGGCGTTGGCGCAGGAGGAGATCATGCGGCGATACTGTGCGGCCGTTTGCCCGGGATCGGAGACGATACGCAGATAGTCAAGCGTGCCGCGGCCGTCTTGCCCTTCGCGATGGGCACGAACCAGATCATCCACCAACTCGCTGGCGGCCTTGCTTTGCTGCGCTAGTTCGATCTGCAACTGATCTTGACGGCCGGCGATATAGTTGGCGATTGCCAGTTCCGGCTCAATCGCCGAAAACAGCTTCGTTTTTTCCTGCACGACTCCGGCGAAACCCTTTTCAGTCAGGCTGTCGAGGACTTCATAGATTTTCTGGCGCGGCACGCCTGCCCGCGCCGCCAGTTCCAACGCCTTGAATTTGGGATGCCCGATCAGCACGAGATAAGCGCGGGACTCGTACGCGTTGAGGCCGATCTGTTGCAGGCGGCGCCAGAAACGCTCGTAGTCCAAGCTGGGTAGATCGTTAGTCATCTCTGAAGTTGAGTACTACATCACACGGGTATGGTGGAATGCAAGCGGCATGCTAACGTCGAGGCTTGACGCGTAGGCAGCTTAGTGCGGGATTGGTAGGGCTCTCGTTGAAAGCCGAGCGCCGGATTGCGGGAGGATTTGCCGACGGGTCGCACCTGGCCGGGCATCGCCTGCGAGATCGAGCTGGGCTCGAAACACCCCGCGCACACGTGCGCGTTCCTGTGGCGATCGTCGGCGGAGGCATCGCTGGATTGAGCGCGGCGTGGTGGTTGGACCGCCGCGGCATGCCAGACTATGTCGTGCTCGAAATGGAGCGGCAGGCCGGCGGGAATTCGCGGTGGGGTGAAGGCGAGGCTGGCGCGTATCCCTGGGCCGCACACTACATTCCGGTGCCCGGCGCGGGAGCCACGCTCGTCCGCGATTTGCTCCAGGAGTTTGGGGTACTGCGCGACGGCGTGTGGGAGGAACGGCATCTTTGCCACTCGCCACAGGAGCGGTTGTTTATCCATGGGCGATGGCAGGACGGACTGGAGCCGGAATTGGGTTCGGAGCGAGAAGATCATCAGCAGTACCGGCGTTTCCAGCAGCGGGTGGACGAGCTTGCCGCCAGCGGCGAGTTTCGCATTCCGCTCGAAACCGGCGCGTGCCGGCGCGCAGACCTTGACGCGCAGAGTTTCACCGCATGGCTGCAGCGCGAGGGTTTCAACTCGGCCCCTCTCAACTGGTATGCCGACTATGCCTGCCGGGATGACTATGGCGGGTCGGCTTCGGCGGTCTCGGCTTGGGCCGGCCTGCACTACTTCGCCGCGCGCCGCGAGACCAACGAGAAGGGGCCGCTGACGTGGCCGGAGGGTAACGGTTGGGTGGCGCGCCGCCTGATGGAGCGCGTGGGCGAGCGACGGCTCAAGACGGGAACAATGGTGTCGCGCATCGAGCGGTTCGGGCACGGTTGGCGCGTACAAGCCGGCAATACCGTTTACGAGGCTGACGCGGTGATCTTTGCCGCTCCAATCTATCTACTGCCATATTTGACTGACAAGCTTCCGCCGCGGCCACCCGTGGTCTATTCTCCGTGGCTCACCGCCAATCTGACGTTGGATAGATGGCCGGTGGAGCGAGGGTTGCCGGTTGCCTGGGACAACGTGATCTACAAGTCGCCGGGTCTTGGGTATGTGGTTTCTACGCACCAGTCCTTGCGGAGCCGGGTCGAGCGCACGGTGTGGACTTACTACTGGCCGTTGAGTGGAACTGAGCCGGCGCAGGCGCGGCGCTTGTTGCTCGAGCGCGATTGGCACGGTTGGAAGGAAGCAGTACTTTCCGATCTGGAACAAGCGCACCCTGACCTGCGCAGTTGTGTGAGCCGCATCGACATCATGCGCTTCGGGCATGCGATGGCGCGGCCGGTTCCGGGCTTCCTGCAGCGGCGGGGGAAAGCGGAGGTAGCCGCCGGCTTCCTGCTGGCCAATTCCGATTTGAGCGGGATCTCGATTTTCGAGGAAGCGCAATACCGAGGAGTGGAAGCGGCGCGGACGGTGCTGGCTCGGCTGGGTGGAAGAGTATCTCGCCCCACCAAATAGAGTCAGCGATACTTGCGAAGTACGGCCAGCAGCTTACCTTGCACCTGAATATCAGAGGCCGCCACGCGAATCGGCTCCATCGTGCGATTGGCCGGCTGCAGCCGAACGCTGCCATCGGTTTCGCGATAGAACCGCTTTAGAGTGCTTTCCGAACCTCGGACCAACGCGACGACGACGTCTCCATTGCGGACGCTGTCCGTCCGTTCAATCAGGACGAAGTCACCATCACATATATGGTCTTCGATCATTGACTCGCCGCTTACCTGCAGGGCGTAGGTGCCCTCGGCTCCCGTGAAATCGCCGAAGTTCACTACTTCCCGATTCGTGTAGGCCTCGACCGGCTGGCCAGCGGCAATCCGGCCTTCGAGCGGGATTTCCAGACTGATACGGGGGGAACGGGAGCTCTTGGTTTCGTCGAAATAACGCGCCCCGATCTCCAGTGACCGGCTGTGGTTTTCCGTCCGGTTCAGGTACCCTTTGGCTGCCAGCGCGGCGATATGCTTGTGAACCGTTGCCAACGAGGCCAGTTCCAGGCCCTTGGCGATTTCGTCATAACTCGGGCAGTAGCCGTTTTCGCCGACGAAGCCGGAGATAAAGTCCAGCAGTTCTTTTTGACGGGGCGTCAATGCCATACCTCATCTTTGGCGAATAAAAAGAGAAAGTCAAGCGAAATATTTCCCGGGCACCACGCGGCCTGGCAGGTAGCGCTTCACCCGGTCTCATCGCAAGCTTCACTGTATCGTATTGATTACAAGGGAAAACTATCGGCAACTGTCACAAAAGCGTGGGCGGTCGCATCCTCATTAACGAGCCCCCAGAGCGGCACGGTTGCGAAGCCAAGCCGCCTGGATAGCTCTTGCGCGTCAGCACAGCAAAACAAGAAAGCAAACAGCGGAGGAGTTCATGCTTCGGCGCAAGTCAGTACTCGCTTTTCTTCTCGTCTCCATTCTGGCGAAGGCGGACGGCAAAACCAAAGGTAAGCCAGCGCCCGTTCCAGCTCCGGCTTCGCCGAGCTCACGCTGGACGCTGGTGGGCTGGAATGACCTCGGCATGCATTGCATGGACGGGAAAGACTATTCAATCTACTCGATTTCTGGCGAATGGAGGATTTCCGCAACCTGCCGTCTGCCGCGACGGCGCAAGCCGTGATCTAGAATATTCGAGTGGGGCTCCGCGGAAGCTCGGTTTTTTTCTGAAGGTAGGATAGCAGGGTGTATCAGGTGACGACCGCAGCCGCAACGGTGTGAGGCGGATAAAACGTTAAGGCATGCGATTTGTATTATCCACGATCGGAACCTTGGGAGATGTGCTCCCTTTTGTAGAAGTGGCTGTCGCGCTTCGGCACAGGGGACACGAAACCGTTCTGCTCGTCAACGCCAACTTTCAGGAGAGGGTCGAAAGAAATCGCATCGACTTCCGCCCGCTGGGAACCAGGGAAGAATATCTCCGCTTGGCGCAACACGAAGATTTATACCACCCTCTCCGAGGCGTGAAAGAAATTTCCCAACAATGGATTTTACCGGGCATTCGGAAGACACTGGATTACCTGGCGTCGCACCGGCGCAGTCGCGAGACCGTACTCGTCGGTTCCACCGCCGCCGTGGGATTGCGGGTCGCAAACGAGCTTTATAGCCTGCCGATGCACACGCTCGTAGTTTCTCCTTTCATGCTGCCGAGTGTACATCTCACTCCTATATCACCGGGACTGTCTATTCCTGGGTGGGTACCTCGCCCGCTGAAGAGGATCGTACAGTCACTCACTGACCGCGCTCTCGACGGACTTCTGAAGCCGGGGATAAATGCCATCCGTTTAGAAAACGGAATGGCGCCGCTCTCCTCGACGGTTCGGTCGTGGTGGACCTCGCCAGATAGTGTAGTCGGCCTATTCCCGGAATGGTTTGCTCCCGTGCAGCCGGATTGGCCCAAGGCGGTCACCCTCACTAATTTCCTCGCGCTCAAGGCTCAGTCCGACGTACTTCCGCCGGACGTCGAGAACTTCCTGGAGCGGGAGGGCCGGCTGGTCGTGGTTACCATGGGATCGATCCTCGCCGGCAACCAAAGGATTCTCACATCAATCGTTCAAGCCTGTCTGGACGGGAAGTTCAAAGTCTTGCTGCTCTCGTCGAACCCGTTCGTTCTCGCATCGAACCCGTCCGGGCAATTGAAGCAACTGGCGTTCGCTCCATTAGGTTCGGTGTTGCAGAGAGCAAGCCTGATCATCCACCACGCCGGGATCGGGACGGCGTCCGCAGCCATTTCGGCCGGAACTCCGCAATTGCTTGCGCCGCAAGGACATGATCAATTTGACAATGCGGCGCGTTTGGTGCGACTTGGTGTTGCCCGATCGTTGGATCCCGGACGCGTTCTCGTTCAGATCGACGAAATCCTGGCGGATCAGAAGGTGGCTTCGTCGTGCCAGCGCGTTCAACGTCTATATACGTCGTCGGTGGGCCTCGACACAGTCTGTCGTCTGCTGGAAGCAAGAGCCGGAGGATAGGTTCGGATGCCGAATTACGCGCGATGCAAACTGTGCGAACGAGGAGGGACGATCTCTGACTCTCCGGAAGTTCGGCGGGTTCCATCGAATGTGCGCCGATTTTGCAAAGAGGAATTCACGCTATGGCGTTGCGGCAATTGTAAGTCGGTCCACTGCCTGGAGGACGTCAATCTCGCGCGGTACTACGAAGGTTATCCGCTGAACTCGCTGGAGCTCAGTCCTCCGATCCGGATGGTTTATCGAAACCGTCTGAGACAGCTGCAACAAGCAGGCTTGAAGCCCGCTCATCATATCCTCGACTACGGTTGCGGCGGAGGTTTATTCATTGACTTTTTGCGAAGCCGAGGTTTTTTAAACGCGGTCGGGTACGACTCGTTTGTGCCTCGCTATGCGGGCGCGGAACCACTTCGCGCATCGTACTATGACGGTATCGTGTCGTACGACGTGATCGAGCACGTCGAGGATCCTGTGGCATATATGAAAGAGCTTACGGCGTTGTCGCGACCTGACGGGATTCTTGCAATCGGGACGCCTCGAGCGGAGGGGATTGCGCTCGAACGCACGCGTGACATGGTTCTGCATCCGCCCTACCACCGCCACATCCTTTCCGAACGTGTGTTGCTGAAGCTGGGCAGCGACAATGGCCTGACAGCCGAGCGCGTCTACCGGCGATCGCTCGTGGATAGCTTGGTGCCGACTCTGAATTCGCGCTTCATCACCGGCTACATCGAAGCGAGCGGTGGCCAGTTTGATGCCGTCATGGAACGCTCTCAACTATTCCTGGTGATAAGTTCGCCGAAGCTGTGGTTTTGGGGCCTCTTCGGCTACTTCCTGCCACGGGGAGAGAACATGGTGGTCACATTTCGGAAGGGTGGCCCAACTCAAGCGAGATTGTAGCCAACCGACACATCTCAATTTCTCGCTATATGAAACCAACCCGGGAGGGGTACGGAACCTGGCTCACCGCTCAATCGACGGTTCGCAAGAGGTTGCCGTCGAGTCCGGCGTCGTGAAATGAGGTCGGAGGAATCGAACGGCGGCGGGCAAGACCAACTTCTGGAACTATGCACTACCCTTGTTCGGCGCCACACTGGCGACTGACGTGGGGCTGGCCGGGTTTGCGATGCCGGGAACCAGCAACAAACCCCAGGCGATGCGGTTCGATTCGCCCTTTCGCTGGTTTGCCGCCGCAGGAGTCCCGATCACTCCGTTTGATGACGCCGGTGTCAAGAACTACTATCCGATGATGCGGCTGGTGGCGCGCAACAGCTCTGGCGCGATGCTGGCTAAGACTGACATCGTGCTGCCGGTCTCAGACGAATTGGATTGCCACACTTGCCATGCTTCCGGCTCTCCGAACTCGGCGCGGCCGTCAGCCGGCTGGAGCTTCCTGAGCGATGCCGAGCGCGACTATAAGACCAACATTGTGCGGCTCCATGATGACCGGCATCGGGGCTCCCCGGCCTATCAGAATGCACTGTTGGCGAAAGGATTCAATGCCGCCGGTCTCGAAGCTACCATTGGAGGCGGGCCGCCGATCCTGTGCGCCGGATGCCATGGATCGAACGCGCTGCCGGGCACCGGAGTGACGGGTATTTCTCCGTTGACGCGGGCGGTCCACTCGCGCCACGCGCAGGTGCTGGACCCAGTGACCAATCTGCCTCTCGATGCGGTAGAGAACCGTTCGGCCTGCTACCGGTGTCATCCTGGCTCGGAGACCAAGTGCCTGCGTGGGGCCATGGGCGCGGCCACAGCCTCCAACGGGTCTATGCTCATGATGTCAGAGTTGTCACGGAGGGATGGCCGCGGTGGGCAATGCCTCCCGCACGGGCTGGCTGCAGCAGCCATCCTGCCAGAACTGCCACACCGGAACCGCCCTTCGGAACAACGGCCAGATTCGATACACGACGACGTTCGACGTAAACGGGCTACCGCGGACTGCTCTCGATTCCACTTTTGCCACCAACCTCAACACACCAGCCGCGGGGCTAGACCTCTATCGCCTCTCCAAGGGGCACGGCGGCGTCCAGTGCGAGGCTTGTCACGGATCTACCCATGCCGAGTATCCGAGTTCGCACGCCAGCGATAACGTGCAATCTATCCAATTACAAGGACACGGCGGCGTACTTGCCGAGTGCTCGGCCTGTCATGCCAAAGAGCCGTCTACAATTGCCGGCGGCCCGCATGGAATGCATGCCATTGGCCAGAACTGGGTCAGCCGTCACGGCGACGCCGCCGAACGTGGGGGAGCGGCTCAGTGCCGCGCCTGCCATGGCTACCGCGGTACGGTTCTTTCGCGCGTTCAGGCTGCCCGCGTGTTTAACGCCGGCGACTTCGGCACCCGGCAGTTTGCCAAGGGCGCGGTCATCGGCTGCTATAGCTGCCATCGCGGGCCGAATCCTTAGCGGATTCAGGCTCTGCCGATTTTCTTGAGAAGGGCCTGGCGGGCACGATGCAGCCAGGCTCTCACCACATCCTCGCTGACCGCCAGTGCCGCGGCTGTTTCCTCTGTTGACAGTTCTTCCACACAACGAAGCAATACTACCGTCCGGTAGTTTTCAGGCAATGACCCAATCGCGGTGTGGATTGACTCAGCCAATTCAGCGCGGACTAAGGCGATTTCAGGTTCCAGCATCCTTGGCGCCCTACCGGGTCCCCAGCCTCCCCTTCCTCCAATGTCTCGGCGCACTCCCGGCGGCGTTTCGCCAAACAAACGTTGCGCGCGATCCGGAAGAACCATGCGTGGACGCGATCCGCATCCCGGAGCCCAGGGAATTTTTGGTAAGCCAGCCACAGCGTTTCCTGGACCACGTCTTCGGCGTCCTCCCGCTGGCTGCAGAGCAAAATACTGTATCCCAGGAGGCGCGTGCCTACTGAGGCCGCGAACTCATCGAAAAATTCTGCCTCGCCTCGGCCTATCCTGCGAGCCAATTCGATCTCACGATTCCTTTGCTCTGGGCGAGCCTTCATACTCCCTTTCAGATGCAACGGGCGAAAATTGGTGACGTGTCTGTAGGCGTGCCAACGGTGCACCCGCGAATGTCCCGGTATAGTCCCAGAACTAGAGTTTGGTCCTTGACGGGTTTGGGGTGATCAGTGATACTAGTGCCTGAGAGTAGTCCAGTTCTGGAGCTTAGGTTTAGATTCCCGTCCGAAACGACGGGATTTGGGCAGTGTCAGCTTGAAAGCATTGCTCCAATAGGTGTAGTGCCAGCCCCATTTGGGGGCAGGGCGAAAGGGACCGAGTGGATCTAGTAGATTAGTCCTGGGTCCTGTGTTGACAAACCTGAGCAAATTGTACTACGCTAGAAGTCGTAGGAGTAGCTGTTCCTGGAGGACGGTACGAAATGGCAAAGAACAAAAACATAGTACTAATTTCATTTTTGGCATTAGGCGCAGCGAGCGCGGGCGCGACCGACGTGTGGTGGAACAATTCAAATCCCTTATCTGATGTTCTCAACAGTTCGGCTAGCAGCTACCAAGTCGCCTCAACGGGCACGGCGCAATCCTGGTGGAATACATCTGCCATCACAGCCTCGCCTGCGGCGAGCGGTGGCGCTTCCAGTTGGTATTCGTCTTCGAATTGGGCGGCAGCCGCAGCGCCTACAACGCCGGTTGTGGCGGATGATCTCTACCGTAGCTACCTTTACCCAAGCAGCAGCAGCGGAACTGCGACGGCCAGCAGTAGCTCCACAAGTTGGTGGAACTCCTACGGGAGCGACAGCAGCGCGGCCACGACGGCCCAGGGTGCTACTTCATCTTGGAGCTCCTGGTATTCTTCGAGCAACAGCTCGGGTGCCTCCTCGGCGGCGGGTGGAGTTGCCACGAGTTGGTGGAATACCGGCGCGAGCTGGAATAACGTGTCCTCCAGCGCGGGGCAGAGCTCAGGCGGCGGTTGGTGGAATTCATGGGGCGGCAACGGCGGCGGCGGGTCGGTCAATAGTGATTCGACGGCCTGCAACATGGTTTCGAGCTGGGCCAGTCCAGGTACAAGCTGGTACAACAGTTGGGCCAGTCCTTCTGCGGCTGCGGCACCGGCGAGTTCCTCGGCCACCTGCAATTCCGCGCAGTCTTCGACAATCAACAATCTAGCTGGGACGACCAATCTCGTGCCCACCAACGCTCCAATCGGCGGCAGCGAAGTCACGATTGACGACTTTACGGTTCCTGAGCCGCAGACATGGATGATGATGGTTGGCGGGCTGGCAATGATTCAATTTGCCCGTCGCAAGCGGAAATCCGCGTAGTCAAGCCTTCTAGGTATTAGTTTGAAAAAGAGGTGGCTGAGGCCGCCTCTTTTTTTTTGACTGGCACGGTGAGACCTTGCCCAACGAATGTGGCCGTAGCCGTTTTAGCTTGCTACAATGGGACGGGTTTCCGGGCGCGTAGCTCAGCTGGTTAGAGCGCCTGCTTCACACGCAGGAGGTCCACGGTTCGAGTCCGTGCGCGCCCACCATTAAAAAACGAAAGACATTCGGGTTTCATGCCTTGCTGTCTTTCGCAGCGTTAATGAGTCAGGCGCATCTTGCGATCCAGCGCTTCCACGACATCCCTGACGCTCATCGGAATCGGCTTCGTGTATATAATTCGCGGTAGTGTTCACGTTGGAGAGCCGCAGCTGCGCCTGGGCGTTCTTTCAGGTCACCCCCGGTGTTGCAGCTGAGGGAGGTGCAAACTTAAAGTCGCCGCGGCCGTCGCCAGGCCCTCTACATAAGCCGCGAAGCGCTTCACTTGTGGGCCTGGCGCAGACAGGCGTGTTCCCACAAAACAATTCTACCACGAAATGTTCTTTTTATGACCCAGCAGTATTAGTTGGTGAGCACTTACTCCGCCACCGGCTTGGCCCGGCCATCCTTGATAGCCTGCTCGATTAGTTTCCGCACGCCTTCATCCGCCTTCGCCGAAGCCTCTGCCTGCTTTTTGCCAAGCTGTGCCTGCCGTTCGCCCAAGCGGCCCTGCTCATCTCCGAGCTTGCCCTGCTCCTCGCCAAGTTTGCCTTGCGAATGGCCGGCGTGCTCCTGCAACTGGGCCAACTGCTCCTGCAGTTCTCCCAGGCGATTCTGCATGTCTCCGAGTTCCTCCTGCGTCAGAGTCTTCTTGCGGGCCGTGGTGCGGATCTTGTCCATCTGCGCCGCCACCTTGGCATCGAGATCGCGGGTCTCCACCGTGACCCCGGCTTGCCGCTCACCGAGCTCGGCTTGCTCGGCTCCCAATTTCGCTTGATGCGATCCCAGCTCCGCCTGCTCGCGCCCAAAGTGCTCTACGGGAGCATAGAGACTCTTGATTTCGGCCAGCGTCTTCGGATCGGTGATCCGGTAGCGTTTGCCATTGCGCTCATAGTCGAGACGGCCCGGCCTCAGTTCAATACTCTCGCTGTCGCCGTTGTGGCGATGGCGCCACGTGGTAGTGGTGGTTCCATCACGCGGAGGCGCGGGAGGCGCGGGCGGAGCCGGCGGCGCGGCAGCTGCTGGCGGAGGTGGAGGCGCAGGCGGCGGAGGTGGAGCCTGCGCCAGCGACACTGCCGACGCGCCCCAAAGCGCTACGCCGGTGAAGAGCGCGATCGCCGCCATCGAACCAGCGCCCGTGCCGCGCGACAACCGCCGGCCTTCTTCAAGAATCCGGTCAATGCGTCCCGCCGCCGCCGAGCCTTGCCTCGCCATCGGCACGGCCATCGAGGCCAGGCGCGGCTTGCCCAGGAAGCTGAACAACACCTCGGCGTAGTAAGTGGAATCATTCATCGCCAGCAGCACTTGGTCATCGCTGGCTTGCTCGGCGAGCACGGCCACCTTCCGGCGCAACCACCAGGCCAGGGGGCTGAACCAGTACATCGCTTCGTGAAGCGCCGCCAGGGTCTGCACCAGGAAGTCCGCCCGCTCAATGTGCGCGCGCTCATGCAACACCACCGCCTCCAACTTACGCGGCTCCCAACTACGCCACGCCGCCGCGGGCAGTACGACGAACGGCCGCAGCCAACCAAACGTCATCGGCACGTCGATCGCTTCGGACTCCCGCATTTCCACCGGCGCCGCCAACTCCACCAGCTTGCTCCGGCGCCGCAATCGCCAGCCCCACGCCAGCGCGAACCCAATCCGTGCTACGCCGAAGGCTGCGCCGGCCAAGTAGATCGCCAGCAGCCAATCGATGGGCGATGGCGACGGGGCATTGGATGTTGGCGAGATCGCGGCGCGGAAGGGCACGACCGGCGCCGAAACTTCGGACGCCACGGCCTCGCGCCAATAGACCGGTGGCACGAACCACACCGCCAGCGGCATCAACAGCGACGCCACGATCACCGCGCTCCAGACCGCGCCCCGCACTGATGCATCGCGTACCCGCAGCGCCGCCATCGCCACCCCAGCCACGCCGGCGAGCACCGCCGCCCGCAAAGCGGACTCAGCCATCAACATCGTGAATTCGCTCATCGTCCTACTCCCTTCGCTTTCGCTTGTCCGATCTTCTTCGCCAACCGCTCCAGCTCTTTGCGGTCCACTACATCGCCATCCACCAGACCTACTAGTAGCTGCTCCATCGAGCCGCCGCAGAACCGATTCAAAATACCTTGGACGGCCCGCGCCGCCACTTGGTTAGGCCGCTCGGCCGCTTCATAGAGAAACGTGCGCCCGTCCACGGCGTGCCGGACGAAGTTCTTCTCCTCCAGCCGCCGCAGCACCGTGCGCACCGTAGAATCTTTCAGTGGCCGGCCCAAGCCTTCCCGGCATTGCTCGGCTGTCACCGGGCCGCGCTCCCATACGAGCCGCAGAATTTCGTGCTCGAGTTCGCCCAGATCGGGGGGCGTTGTTTCTTCAAAATTTTGCCGCATAGTAATGTTACAGACTGTACTGTTACATGTTGTAGCATACGCCGCGCCGCCGCGCAAGCGAAAATAACAGGGCATGCCTCAATCACACCAGCGCTTTGTCCTTGCCTCCCGCCCCACCGGGATGCCTGCAGCCGCCAACTTCCGCCTGGAGTCAGGCCCGGTGCCCGAACCCGGTGACGGCCAGATGGTCATCGCCGTCCAGTTTCTCTCGGTCGACCCCTACATGCGCGGCCGCATGAGAGACGCCGCCTCCTACGCCGCGCCCATTCAACTCGGCGAACTCATTACTGGCGGAGGCGTGGGCCGCGTGATCGCCTCGCGCAATCCGCGCTATGAGGTTGGCGATATCGTGATGGGTGACGTGGGCTGGCAAACGCATTGCCTCACCGATGGCAAGGGCTTTCGCAAAGTCGATCCCTCGCTTGCACCCATCTCCACCTCGCTCGGCATCCTGGGCATGCCCGGTCTCACCGCCTATTTCGGGCTGCTCGATCTCGGCAAACCCAAGGCAGGCGAAACGGTCCTCGTCTCGGGCGCGGCGGGCGCGGTGGGTTCGCTCGTCGGTCAGATCGCCAAGATTCAAGGTTGCCGTGCCGTGGGCGTGGCCGGTTCAGATGATAAGGTCCATTGGCTCACCAGCGAGCTCGGCTTCGACGCGGCGTTCAACTACAAGACCGTCGTCCCCGATGAGTACCGCAACACCATCGCCGCACTTTGCCCGCAAGGCGTCGACGTCTATTTCGATAACGTCGGCGGCCCGCTCACCGATGCGACTTTCCCGCTGATCAACCAGCGCGCTCGCGTGATCATCTGCGGCCAGATCCACCATTACAATGACGAAAAAGGCGCGCAGGGCCCGCGCCACTTGTTTCACTTGATCGTGAAGCGCGCCCGCGTCGAAGGCTTCCTTGTCTTCGATTACTTCGAGCGCTTCAAAGAAGGTCTCACACAAATGGCGCAGTGGCTCGGCGAGGGCAAGCTCCAGTATCGCGAGCAATTCTACACCGGTATCGAGAACACCCCCAGCGCCTTCATCGGTATGTTGAACGGCGAGAACACCGGCAAGATGCTGGTGAAAGTGGGCGAGTAGCTATTAGGCCGCGTCTTCGAACGTCACCACGATGCGCTTGCCCAGGATAGCCAGCGCCGCCTGGATCCGGGCGGGTTTGGTGTCGTGCCTCGGGTTGAGCAAGAGGCGAATCACCGTCTCGCTCACGCCCAACCGCGCTGCCAATTCAGTGTTCGGCATGCCCCGCTCTCGCATACCCACGTAGAGCGCGAGCTTGGGCGCCAGATAGAGCGGGACGCCCACCAGCTTTTCCCCTCGCTTGGGTTTGGAAGGCTTGGGAATCGCATCGCCCCGGGCGATCCGCCCGGCGATTGCTTCGGCCAGGCAGTCCGCCGCTTCCAATCTCGTTTCCTCCAGACTATCTCCGCCGGTGAGAGCTTCCGGCAGATCGCGAAATCGCGCGTGGAAACCTTTGCCGGCTTCTTCGGCGAGAAAACGAGCC
>JAYTKJ010000254.1:0-13760 GCA_043730365.1 Acidobacteriota bacterium
CGGGTCGACGCCGTCCTCCTTCATCAGGCCGGCTTCGAGGATACGGCAGCGCCGGACATTCCAGTTGGCGTAGAGGATCGCGTCGTAGAGCGTGGATTCGAGTTCGCCTTTGGGCGCGAGTTCTGTTGCGAGAGACTCACTCATGGATGCGAAGGCCTCACGGTCCGAATCGACGACGATCAGGTGACTGGACGTGAGTCCGTGTTTGCGGGCATTCTGCGCGGCGCGCGATTTGCCGGCTTCGGTGCGGGGGCCGGTAGAGAATTGCGCGTTGGCGCGGTTGGCTGTTATTTGAGTTAGTGATGCCATTGGTGGTGGTGCTCCTGGGCCGGTGAATCCAGCCGACCAAGATATTCGCACGGCGGCGAAAGAATTGAGCGGCGGGGAGGAGGCTAACTGTTGGGTTTTGTTGGAGAAGGGAATTTTTCGAGGCAAGTCAACGGTTGTTCGGGTGGGGCCGAAGATGAAGACTTCGGGTTAGGGTGGTGCGTGGCGGTCGAGGCCGTGTGCAGCCGAGCACGCTGGGAGTGGCGACGACGGGTCTCGCGCCTCGGGGAAGCTCAGCGGTTGCGGGCGGAGCCGACGTAACGCAGGATTATCGGAAGCTTGGATGGAGGGGGCGCGACTTTTCCGTTGGCGGTCAAGTCCGTCCACCTCCGGAGCATAAGGTCAAGAGCCATGGCAAAATTGAACCTGGCCGATGCGGAAGCTTTGCACTTACGTTCTCACCAAAGACACAGGGCTCGCTCCAAACCCATCCTGGGGCTGGTGCACGTTGGCCGTATGTACACCGAACCATCAAGGGGCTCGTGTTAACGATGGCGATTGGATAGCTGGGTTCCGACGGCACCGCCTTCTGTACGTCATGGAGGTGGCAAACCGCATCCACATGCAAGCGTACTTCGAAGATAAGCGTTTCGCTAAGAAAAAGCCGGACCTTCGAGGAACGTGGAAAGATCGATGTGGTGACAACTTCTATAGCCAGAATCCAGATGGCTCATGGCAGCAACACCGGAACCGCTTTCACGTTGGACCCACGTATCTCGCAAAAGACCCTCGTAAACCATTCGTATTTATTTCTCACAAATTTTGGTACTTCGGTCAGAATGCTGTCCCAGTCCCGAATGGGTTCGTGCCCCTGATTGGTCAGAGGGGAATCCGCGTGAACCGCCCCGCAGGGCTGTCTGAGAAATTTTTCGAATGGGTAGAAGCGGAGTTCGAGCCTGGCGTCAAAGGAATGCCAAATGACCTCGGGCACAGTGGCCTGGGCTGTACTTGCTAACGGATATCCCGCCCATTGCGAAAACCTGTTGCCATTCCAGAACGTAGTGCAATACCGTTTCGCAACGCTCAAAGCACAGAGAATCGGCAAGTGGCCGGGCCGCTGCGAAACCGCTCGTTTGTGCAACTGCCCGATGCCATGCTTACTGCTCGCCTTGGTCGTCCATCAGTTCGCCAAGTTCATCCTCAGTCAATGGCCGTCTCGCCCAGTGCCGAACATGGAAGACCAGAACTTTGCCAGTAGTCTCGGAGTCAGGCTGGATCTTGAAATAGATCTTGTAGCTGCGATTCCGCCGGCCATGTAGCAGGAGGCGAATGGCATCGCCGAGTTCTTCGGCCTCGGGAGCAAGGGCACAGCGCTCCGGCATCTCACTCAGGGACGCAATTGCGGCCATCAAGCCGTTGAACCACCGCTGAGCCGTTTCGAAACTGCTGCCACGACGAATGGCACTCGCCAACTCGTCGATGTCGTCAAACGCCTGGGGCTCAATCTCAACGCTAAAAGCCATGCTTCTTACGCAAGCGAGCTTCTGCTTCGGTCAGCGGAATTCCTTCGGCACGCTCCGCTTGTTCCATACCTCGGCGAATGGCAGCAACGGTCTCCGCTCGCTCAAGCCTTTCGAGAAGTTCTTGATACGTGACCGCGTCCTGAACGACGAGTTCCGCTCTGCCGTTCACGGTCAGGACCATCGGCGACTTTTTTTCCTTGAGCCGCCCAACGTAGTCCTTGATGTTGCGCTGGAACTCAGTCACGGAGCGAACTTCTCTCAGGTCGATCATGGGAACCTCCATCATGTTTAAAGCATACAATATCATGATGCCGAAGTAGGGTCTAGCCGAGATTTTAGGTTCTTGACGCCCCGCCGCAGGACGTTATGGCACATTCTCAGACCCATCAGGGGCCACGAATATCACCTGCGGACTGACGCTCAGGCTGGCGAAAAGAAGCAACGGGAAGCAAGACTGGCGCGCGGCGCTAAACTGCCGCAAGGCCAACGCAACCGACAGAATCAGGCGGCGCACTATACCCGGCAAGAGCGTAAATCCCATCGTGCCCGTACAAACGCTGCGCTGCATCATCTTTGGCATCGACCAGACCGGCGAAGACCCTACTCAGCAGCACGCCACCCAATCGGTGGCCTCTATAAATAGCGTTGCGCGAGCGCCAGCCGGCAATTGCGGCCAATGATGAAAGCTGGGCAGGTCTCGATCGGCGATACGCCCGACGCAGAAGAGGGCTTTCGCATCATTCATCGGAACCTCAATCGTATTCGAAGTGGCCCTACCGAAGTTCTCCCTCAGTGAGCCCTCGCCGATGGCAGTGATACACGCGGTAGACGACTACCCGTTTCGTGTCGTGTTGAACGCGAAAGACGATCCGATGGGAAAGTAGATGAGATCAGATGACGAATCTCTAAGGAGAATTCACTCTGGGGTCCCCGGTCGGCGCTCCGGTAGTTGTTCGAGCGAATAGATCGCCTCGACAAGCTCGCGAAACCATCGCTTAGCGGCGTCGGGTTCCTTTTTGACATCACGGATGAACCGGACGTAGTCCTCGGCATCGGCCAGCGCCGGTTAAGTGATGTCAACCTGAAATGCCAAGCTTCTCCTGAAGTTCCGCTAGCGCTTGCCGCGCGGGCCTAACGCGGCCTTTCTCGGCAGCGGCGATGCCGAGCCGAAACGCCTCGACGGCCTCGAATCGCTCAAGCCGGTCGAGAATTTGCTGGTATCCTTCGGCGTCCTGAACCACAAGTTCGGCCTTGCCGTTCACTGTGAGAACGACAGGCCTCCGCGTCTTCTTCATCCGGCTCATGAAGTTACTGGTGTTCCGCTTGAAGCCGGTGAGGGGGTGGATGTCCTGACTTAAGTTAATCATGGATTTTTCCGCATCTCAAAAGCATCTTTAACGACAGCTATCGCTTCGCTGAATTCTCCGGCCGATACGTGCGGAGGAACATACGCCCCGCTGGTCTGTATCGAATACGTGGGAGCGAAGGCGAGGTTGGTCAGTCGTTGCGCTAACGGTAGAACAGCCTTCATTTCGGACTCCCGAGGTTGTTGGCTGCCCGCCCATGCCGGCATCATCCTCCCCCATTGGGATAGAGAGGATCTTCGCGGACAGGCAGCCCCGCGCCTCATGCCATGCAATAAAACGAAGTCAAAAGATTGTGTTTAAAACAGAATGGAGCTATCATTGGGGTGTTCTCCGCAGTGTTTGAAGCGTGTCCGTGAACAACGGGCCGCGTCAGCAAAGAAAGCGTGAGAGCATCGTGGCATGGGCCCCCCTATCGGGCGAGTGTTTTAGGCTCTCCGGCTGGAGCCAGTGAGTTGATTGCGCGACAAGGTGATAAACGCAGATCTCTCAGCCGGTGAAGGAGATTTTGCGTGGCACAACGACCACACGACCCACATCGGGTCTTCTACCTAATTAAGCTTTACGCTTTCGAATCAGCTCTAACAATCCTGTTTTTGTATGCGTTGTGGCGCTTATTGGATTACGAAACCGGCCTTGGCCGCATCATCATGGCATGGCTGGGCTGAATGTTCCCCCGCGCATCGCGAGCTCCGTAGGCTGCGGGCCGGACTACGCATCCACCGGCTAATGCGGTTTAATTTCAGCCCGCGATTGACCAGGTGCACCTTCATCAATCGCTTGCGCCTCGTTCGGCGGGCACCAGTGCTCACCCCGCATGAATAGGGCTGTTCCTTCTGCGTGTCCATCCACGCCGCCGCAGCCTCGTGCAGTATGGCGGGAACGGGCGTGAAGTCAAGAAACGTGATAGCGTTTCAGGCTATGGCAACCGACACCTCGCGAATGGTTTTCTTGAAACAGGCCGCCCTGACAGACTCTATACTGCTACTGATACATATGTTTGGTGGTTTTCCGGAAGAGCTTAGCAAGCTGAAAGCGGAAGAGGCGTTACCGGCCCTACGTAAACAGGATGTTGTAATGGTAACGGGCAAGGCGGACGAACAGCAGTATGGGGTCTCCCTGGAAGTTCAGGACAGTGTCGCGATTTGGGTTCCTTGGGATTGCGTCGCCTGCATGGTGAAGGTCACCAGCGCGGAAACCAAGAGAGCGCTGATTGGCTTTAAGGCTTCAACGGGGACCGTGAATTAATCCGTATCCGTCCCCTTGGGCATGAGCTGTAAGCGGTGAACCGCTTACAGGCCTCCAAGTCTCAGGTCCGCAGCGATGCGCGCTGTCATAGGCCGTAGCGAAGCGGAGCCCGAAGGGTCGCCTTGACGGCGGGTCTGAGCGTAGGGCATAGATCCGAACGAAGCAGCGAATTCGCCGGAGTGATAGGATTTGCGCATGACACCGCCCCGCGAAGACGATATAGATAGAAGCGAGACGGCCCAAATTCGATCGCGTTCAAAGGAATCGTCGATCTGCTAACAGTTCTTGGGCTCGCTGTCCAGACCCGAGGCCGCGCTAGCAACCGGCAAGAGCGGGGTCAGGAGCAAAGAACGGCGAGTCATGCGCCTCCTTCATGTGTGAACGCACCAAACACGGCCTCGGGGGAGCATGTCGTTCTCCCGAACGAAGACCCATCGCCTTTGATGGCTTCCTCCGCTTCGGCTGTGTGGGGCGCGCCTGCCGTGAACTCAGCGTGATAATTGCCCCGCGGTCTTCGGAGCCCGTTCCTTGACACCAGCATATCTACCCGCTCGACGGCCCAGCGTCGCGTCGAGCCACGTCACCATCTCCTCGGCCCAATTCCGCACCCCCGGGAGCCGCGCCCATTCCCCGGCGTCATGCCCGCCTCCGCCGATCAGCATAAGGTTGCATTTCACGCCGGCCGCCTGCAACGCGTTTTGCCAATGCGTGGACTGCACCATAGGCACCACTTCGTCCGCGTCGCCATGGATCAGCAGGAAAGGCGGCGCGCCGGGCCGGATCTTCATGACTGGCGAGACTGTGGCCAGGGCTTGCTCCAGTCCCTGAGCTTCAATCAGTGGCAACAGGAAGCTGCGCAGAGCGAGCGATACGGGCCAGCCGCGAAAATCGCTGTAGGCAAAGAAGCTCACCACTGCCTGCACCTCGGCGCTTTGACGGCCTACCGCATCGGTCGAGCCCGGTTGCGCGACCGATCCTTGCACCCCGGCCAAGCTAGCCAGATATCCGCCCGCATCCGTGCCCACCAGCGCGAGCTGCTTGGGATTTACTCGCCACCGGCGTCCATTTAAGCGCACAAACCGGATGGCGCGCGTCACGTCGTCCAAGGCGGCGGGATAAGGACGCCCCGGCGCTAACCGGTAGTTGATCGCAAAAACGGCGTATCCGGCCCGGGACAGCAGGCCGGCGAGTCCAACGGTGTCCTCGTCGCGGCTCGATCCGGAAACCAGATCGCCTCCATGCAGAAGGATTGCCGCCGGATGAGCGAGCGCGCCGCCTGGCGCGGGCTTGTAGTAGTCGAGTGTGAGCGCGCCGCCCCCTTCGCCGACCGCCTCCGAATACGGAATCGACTCTTGTCCTCGCGCTGCGGCCGCGACGATGGCTATCGGCAACAGCCAGCCGCCCTTCATGGTTTTTTGGGGAAACCAGGCTCCGCCATCACCTCTATGATCTGTTGGACGTGCCGGTCCGTATGCGCCGCCAGAAAAAGCGTCCATTGGTAACAGTCCAGCTGCTTGAGGAACGGGTGCGGTGTCATGTGTGAGCGCAGGTCGCCCGGCGTTTTCTCAATGAACTCGATCGTGTAGTCGCGCCGCCGCTTGAATTCGGTGACCACGGCGTCGCGCGTCGACCATCGGCCGGTTGGCGTCACCGCTTCAGGGGACTGCACGCGGCGCGAGCGATCCGGCACCGCCTTCATAATGACCTCGTCCTTCCCTGCCGTCTCGCTCTTTTTTTCCGGCGTGGCTGGCGCTTGCAATATCTTCTCAATATCGGTGGCTACCGCTTCCTCCGTTATCGCCAGATGCTCGGCGATTTCGGCGATGGACCAGCCGCCTGCGGCAGGCTTAAACTTCCACTGCTCGGGAGTCGCCGGCGTCACCACATCCAGAAACTGCTTGCGAGTCGAATGAAGATAGCTCATCGCTCGATCCCGTTCGCCTTGCGTCGGCACTTGCGACATCAGCAGACCTCCCGTAGTCATCGCCAAGACCCGCAGACTAGAGGCAATTCGCATTTCGTTCACCTGTTCTAAGGTATTTACCCGACCCCAAAGATGTCAGGAACCAGTCTTTCTCTCTAAATGTTAACCCGCGCACCGACGATAGATCCACAGTAGGCCACAGGAAATACGGGCCTTTCGGAATATCATGGCGTCCAACGAAATGACACTGCCTCTTTTTGGTATTGGCCAACTTCTCGGTGAACCTGGAACTGGAGCGACAGCTTTACGGTCGACGGACTTTACCAGCGAACTGGATGGTTCAGAACGTCAGCCCACTATCTTGATCCTGGATGATCTCGATATCAACCGCCGGCTTCTGCGCGCCATGCTCAAGACGGCCCCCTACCGGGTACTGGAAGCCAAACGCGCCAGTGAAGCCATGCAGTTAATGGATCATGAAACGGTTGACCTGCTGATTCTTGATCTGATGATGCCTGAGATGAGCGGTTTGGAATTCTGCCAGCGCATCAAGTCTAACCGCAGGATGCAACTGATGCCGGTGCTGATGCTCACCAGCGTGCAGGGCATTGAAAACGAAATTGCGGGCATCTCATCGGGCGCCGATGAATTCCTGACCAAGCCTCTGCATCCGGACGTCGTGCGCACCCGCATCCGCGCCATGCTGCGCAACAAGGCGGCTATCGATTCTCTCGAGGAAGCCGAGACGATTCTCTTCGCGCTCGCCCAGGCGGTGGAAAAGCGGGACAAATACACGGGTGACCATTGTGACCGGCTGGCCACCTACAGCGTGATGCTCGGCTCGGCCATGGGCATGTCCAAGTCTCAACTGGTGGCCTTGCATCGCGGCGGCTTCATGCACGACATCGGCAAGGTCTGCGTGCCAGACGCGATTCTGTTCAAGAAGGGCCCGCTCACCGATGAGGAGTGGGTGGTTATGCGCGCGCATACCACGAAGGGAGAAGAAATTTGCCGCCCCATGAAGACGCTGGGTCCGGTGCTGCCCATCATTCGCAACCATCATGAACGCTGGGACGGCACCGGCTATCCGGATGGTCTCAAAGGCGAGGAGATTCCGCTGCTGGCCAGAATCCTCCAGATGGCCGATATTTACGACGCGCTTACCACGGCCCGCCCCTACAAACCGGCTCTTTCGCGAGAAGAATCTGAACAGATCTTTGAAGACGAAGTAAAGCGTGGCTGGCGCGATCCGGAACTGGTTGCTCTGTTCTTTGAGACGCTGAACAAGTATGAGGCGCGTACGTCGGCGGCGGCTGAGCCGGTCGCTGAGCCCGTCGCGCCCCAAGTTGAGCCAGTGCAGAGCGGTGGCGTTTGGAAGCCCAAGGCCGAAGCCTTCAAAGCTTCCCTCGAAAACATGCGACGAGAGTTGCTCAAGTAGGCCAACATACGCCATCTCAAACCGAGCCGCGACGGTCACGGAGCGGTCGGTCGATTCTAGCGGCTTGCCGCGCCCACCGAAGCCGCGCCGGCAGCCTTGATCGATTCGCCGGTCACCACCAACTCTACCCGACGATTCTGTTGCCGGCCCGCCGCATTTTCATCGGACGCCACGGGAACCGATTCGCCCAGTCCTTTCGAGGAAATCGCGCCGGGCTTCACGCCTTGGCTCAATAGAAAATCCGACACTGCGGCGGCTCGCTTCTCCGACAGCTTCTGGTTGTAGCCTTCGTCACCAACACTATCGGTGTGTCCTTCGATCTGGAGCGAGAGATCCGGATGAGCCAGGATGATCCCCGCCACCTTGGCGAGCTTCTCGCGCGCTCCCGGACGGAGCGTTGACTGCGCCGTATCAAAGAGCACATCGGACATGTTGACGATCAGCCCCCTGGCGCTATCCCGGGTCTGCAACACGATGTTGAGTTGCTGACGCAGTTCATCGCGCAGGCGCAATCGCTCGGCGTCGGCCTGGCGGCTCCGATCTTCTGCGGCGGTTGCGGCCAGTCTGGCGCGCTCGGCTTCGGCGGAAAACCGCTGCCGTTCTTCCTCAGCCTTGGCGCGGGCGGCTTCGGTCTGGCTGCGAATTCTCGCGGTCTCTTCCATCAGCCGCTGCTGTTCCTTCAGAGCCTCAACTTTGGCCGCTTCGGCGGCTTGGCGCGCGGCCATCGCCTGCTGCACCAACAAGACCCGCTCGGCTTCGGCAGCCTTGAGATCGTCGCGGGCTTTGGACTCCGACAGGCGAGTCTCGGCCAATTGCCGCTGCACCTGGGCGCGCGAGCTTTCAACTTCAGCGCGTTGGCGTGCCTCTCGCTCAGTATCGGCTTTGGCCTGCGTGAGCGATTGCTCGGCCTGTTGCCGCTCGGCGGCCAACTGCTCGGCCTCGCGCTTTCTGACGGTAATGATCCGGGCATCCTCGGCCAACTGTGCGACGTTCCGGGCCAGTGTTTGGACGCGCTTCTTGTCTTTGGTCGACTGCCAAAAGGCCTCGGCGTTCCGCAAGTCGTTGTCAGCCTTTTGCATCGTATCGGCGGCGTAGGATTGGGCCCCGGCTGCGCGAGCGATCGCCATCGCATGGCGGGCCTCCTTCAGGTCCAGCGGCATATCGTTTTTCTGCTGTAGGATGGCGCGGTCTGCCGCCGGCAGCATCGCCGAGTACGCGCCGCGCTGGAGCAATTCATATCGCGCATCCACTGGCGTGATGGTGCCGGTGGTCGAGCCCTGCTTGACTACGCCTTCCATCACCACCACGTCGCTTGGTTGCGTCACCGCCCAGTATGGCTCGGCCGTGACAATCATGCCGAAGGCCTGCAATTCACTGCTGGCTTGTAGCTTGGCGCTATCGCCTTCCAGCATCACTTCGCCGAGGTTCTCGGCGCGGCCCTCCGGCGTGATCGCCCAAAGCACATAGGTGAGAAACTCATTGCCGTGAAGCTGTGCGGGCAGGAGCTTGTCGAAGTTGACTTCCACTTTGGTGGCCCCTGTCTTGCTGTCAACGCGCGCCTCACCTTTGGCGCTCGGCATGAGCGCGGTGCCGGCAAAGCCAATGGTTGTGGAGCCTTGCCTATGGTTATAATTGATGGCCTTGACCGTCCGTGCTGTCACGGTGGTGCGGAAGACCACCGTCGGAGTGGTCACGACGGGTTGATCGGATTGCGTGGGATTCGGCGCCTGCGCCAGCAGCACCATTGGTAAAAACAAGACGCCAGTTCTTCGTATTTGCATTTTCTAATCTCCTTCCGGTGATTCTTCTCAGGCAAGCAGGTGCCCAAACGAGGCGCCTCGCTCATGCTGTTGAGGTTAGGTGTGACAGCCCGGCCTGCCAGGCCTGTAGATTCTGCACGGTATCGCGCTAGACTTCTACCAATGCCCGGATGGCTCCGCAAGTTAGCGATAGTAGCGTATGGTATTTTTTGCCTCGCCTTTCAGGCGCGCCTCAGCTATGACTGGCTAAGCAAGGAGAGTGAGGAGTCCGAACGCGCCCGGCGGCCCTTCAACATCCGGCTCTTCGACGCTGAGGGGCGTGTGGATTTTGCGCTTCCCGAAGCGCGTGACGCCGGTCTGCTGCGCGGAGACTTGATCGAGGCCGTCGATGGCGAGCCTCACGAAGGATCGGGCGGCTACTATCGGGCTCTTGATCGTCACAAAGCGGGCGAGACCCTGCGAGTGCGGGTTCATCGCGATTCCGAACCCGCCGCGCGCGACGTAGATGTGAAGCTGCGAGTCTCAACGGGAGGGACGGACGGGCGGAGTTGGGGACCACGCGATCTTGCGTACTTAGGTATCACGCAGATCCTCACGCCGCTGGTAGCGCTCGGTCTGGGTCTGCTGGTGGCGGTCCGCCGTCCGGATCGCGCGCTCTCCTGGATTGTGTTCGCGTTTCTGGTCAGCTTCTCCATCCTGGCCACCGGGGGGTTGAGCTACGATCCCGTTCGCATGGTGAGCCAGTGGGAGCCTGGCTGGCGTTTGCTCGCGTTAGCACACATGGCCTTGTGGCTCTACCTTTGGCCGGTGCTGCTGGCCATCTTCGTTATCTATTTTCCGCACCGCGCCGAATGGGATATCGCACGGCCCTGGCTGAAGTGGATCGTGATTGTGCCGGCCGTTGGACATGCGCTGCTACGCGCCTTGGCCTTCCCGGCCGCCGTGGATGCGATGCCCCGGTTTCGAGAGTTGGTGCGGCTGGCAGACACCATCGTGCATCCCAAGACGTTCGCCTATTTCGGGGTGCTGTGTGTGTTCGCCACTATTGCCGAGAGCGCCCGCAAGTTGCGGACGGCTGCGGACGCCGACACCCGCCGGCGGCTGCGGATCTTGCTCGCGGGCTCGGTGCTGGCTTGGCTGCCGTTTCTTACGGCGGTCTTTGCGCTCGATCTCTTTGGCGCCAGAGCCACCGGGTGGCCAATGGTTGCGGCGTACGCATTGCTGCTCGTTTTCCCGGTCACCTTGGCCTATTTAATCCTGGTTGATCGAGCCATGGATCTGGGCTTGGCGCTGAGAGAGGGCTTGCAGTATGCGCTGGCACGCCGCGGGTTGTACGTCGTGCAATTCCTGCTCATCCTGGCCCTGGTCGTCGGTCTAGGAATTAGTCTGGGAGAGTCCGGCTTGCGCTTACCGCAAAGGATGCAGCGGGTGGCGCTGGGGATCGGGGCAGCCGTGCTTTCCAGACGCCTTGTCGAAGCGGGTGGCCGTTGGGTGGACCGGCGCTTTTTCCGTCAGGAATACCAGGCGGGGCAGCTGCTCACCCAACTGGCGCAGCAAGCGGGTGAATTGGCTGAGCGCGACAAACTACGTGAGCTGGTGACGGGGCGAATTGCCGCCACGCTCCATTCCGCTCCGGTGCATTTGATCGATCACGATACCTCCGCATTTGCCGGCACGCTGTCACGTCTGAGCCTGGAACGCCGTCCGCAGTGGATCGATTGGCGCCGCCCGGAACAGTGGCTGAGTTCGCTGGACCCGAGCGAAGGTCTGCGCGTGCGGGACTTGGGCGCCGAACTGCTATTGCCCGTCGCGAGGCAGGATCGCTTGCTCGGCTTTCTCGCCCTGGGGCCGCGGCGCGGCGAGCAGCCGTATTCTTCCTCAGACATCGAAGTGCTTGAATCGGTGGCTTCGCAAACGGCGTTGTCTTTGGATAACGCCAGGCTGGCCGAAACGGTGGTGCGTGAGACGGCGTCGCGCCAAGTGATGGATCGCGAGTTGCAGATCGCGCGGGAGGTGCAGGAGCGGCTCCTGCCCGGTCATACGCCCGCGATTCCCGGACTGGACGTGGCGGGTCTCTGCGTGCCGGCGCGGGAAGTGGGCGGCGATTCGTTCGACTATCTCGCGCTGCCGAATGGCGAGTGGGCCTTGGCGATCGGCGATGTGGCGGGCAAGGGCGTCTCGGCTTCGCTGCTCATGGCCAGTCTGCAGGCTTCCGTGCGTGGACTGGCCGCCGATGGCATCGCCGATCTTCCCGAGTTGATGACCCGGCTCAATCGGCTCATGTACGAGGCGACGCCTTCCAACCGCTTCGCCACCTTTATGCTGGGCGTGTTTGATTCGGCTACGCGACGGATGCGGCTGTGCGGGGCCGGCCATAACCCCGCTCTGCTCCTGCGCGCCGGTCTGGAGCCGCAGTGGCTCAGGCCGAAAGGCGTCGCGCTTGGACTGGTGAAGCAGGCCAGGTTCTCCCAGATGGAGATCACGCTCGCGCTGGGAGACCTGCTGCTGTTCTACACCGATGGCGTGACCGAAGCGATGAATCCGGCGGGTGAACAGTTCGGCGAAGAGCGGCTTGCCGAGTGGGCGGTCTCGGTGTCGAACTCGTCTTCGCTGGTCCTGGCCCGTGACTTGGTTGCCTGCGTGACCGCCTTTGCGGGCGAAGCGCCGCAACACGATGACATAACCATCATCGTTCTGCGGTAGAGCTATCGCCTGTTTCGCGGCTGATCCGCCGTCAACTTGCGAAAGGCAGCCAACTGCGCATCGGCATCGGCAAGGCGGCCCAGTTTGCGCAAGGCCTGTGAATATTGATACCGCGCCTCGGCATACTGTGGGTCGAGCTCCACGGATTGGCCCAGCCATTTGGCTGCCAGCTCCCAGCGCTCGAGCTTGCCCAGCGCCCGCCCGGTGAGGAAAAAATTTCGGGCCGAAGTGGGGTTGCGATGCGCCGCTTCGGCGCCAAACTGGAAGGCGTTTTTGTAGTTGCCCGTCTTGTGCATGAGATTCGACATGTTGCCGTAGACCCAGTCGTAGGGCGGGTCGACGCCGGCGCTCAACTCCATGGCGCGTTGGAAGTTGGCGATGGCCTTCGGCACGTCGTTGAGGCCTTCGTAGGCCAAGCCGATGTTGTCGTAGGCGCGGTAAGACTTTGGGTCCACGGCCAGCACCTTACGCAACTGCTCGATGGACTCGTCGTAGCGGCTCTGCTGATAGTAGATGCGGCCGAGTGCGTAGCTCGCCTCCGGATTAGCCGGGTCAAGTTGAGCGGCCTTGAGCAGAGACTGCTCAGCCTCCTGGTTCTTGCCGAGTAAATACAGCGTATCGCCCTGGAGTTTTAAGGCTGCGGCGTTGCGTGGTTCTGTGGTTAGCAAGCGAGTCAGCGCTTCGCTGGCCTTCTCGAATTCCTGCGCCATGAACCGGGCTTTGGCCAGATCGAGGAGCAACGAAACGCGAAGCGGGCAAGACCCGAGCGCTTGCTCGAGCTTGCCCGCTGCTAGCTGATACTGCTTGCCCGAATAGGCCGTGCGCGCCGCTTCCACCAGGGCAGAACAGTCATCCGCTGCCCAGGCCGAAATGGCAGCGGCAGCAAATGCGGCCAGCCACTTCACGGCAGACTAGAAGTCCAGGCGCAGCGACAACTGCACGTTGCGCGGGCCTTGTTGCGGACCGGTGATGCGCCCGAACAGTGGATTGGTTACGTCAGTGACCGGATTGCCGAGACCGGCCCGATTAAACGCGTTGAGCGCGTCGGCGCGGATTTCGACAGCCCGTTTTTCGCCGAACTCGAAGCGCTTTTCGATGCCGAAGTCTTCTCCGAAGAACTTCGGTCCACGCACGTTTGGCAGGAAGCGGGGCGCCGTGCCCAGCCGCGTCGGGACGCCGTTCGGGGTGAGCGGCACGGCCCGGAAGGCGGCGGGGTTCAGGTATTGAATGGACTTGCCCGCGTTGATGACATCGAGCGTGCCCGACGTTCCCAGCACCGGTTGGGCGCCGGTCAAATAATCCGGCCGCAGATTCCCCTGGAAGATGCCGTCCGTGCGGAAACCGCTCATGCTGACCGAGATCGGTCCACCGGAGCGATAGTTGTGAATGCCGGTGACATTCCAGCCGCCAATGATCGCGTTGCCCACCGCGCCGAGGTTGAAGTGGCGTCCCCGGCCGAATGGCAGTTCGGCGATCCACGTCAGCTTGAAGTACTGCGGGAAATTAAACTCGGCCACCGAGCGCTCGAGGCGC
>JAYTKJ010000255.1:0-7052 GCA_043730365.1 Acidobacteriota bacterium
GTCACTTTATACCAGCGATGATAGGTGCTCATGAAGATGAAGCCGAGATCATGAACATCGCGGTCCATCTGGCGCGGTTCCAGCGGCTCGCTATAGCGGATGGCCTGCTCCATCCAGTACTTGGTCTCCTTTTCCTTTTTCCGGCTGGCGTTGAAGCGGCGGAACAACCACATCTGGCCGGGGAAGAAGCCGTCGCACCAGTGCGTCCACTTCGGACCGTCGTGCTTCCACTTCCCGTTCTGCGTGTACATGGGATAGAAGTCCGGCTGGCGCTCGATGAGGCCTTTGACCTGCTTCTGAGCGAACTCCAGGGCATCGACAAACAGTTCGCGGTCGGACTCCTGCTCGAAGTGAATCACTGTCTCTCTACCTCGTTTCGGTTTTCTGTTCCAGACGCCACCAGATTCGCGATCCGCGAACTAACTCGCGCCGGGAATTGCTCACAATGTAAATCACTCCATTATCCACCCCTAGCCGCGCGCCGGCTGCCCCTAATGCCAGGATTCGCTGCGCGACCCCCCGGACTTCGGCGCGCCCTCCCGGCAAATCGATCTCGTTCAACCGGATGGTGACACTCAGAGTCGGCACCCGCGCGTTGCCCAGGAACCCGAAGGCCAGCAGCCGCCCGCGGACCAGCGTGCCTTTGGGAATCATGACCGCGCCCTTTTTCTTGGCATCGGAAGTCAGCCGGCCTTCCACCAAATCGCCAACGGCGGCGCCGGGAAAGGCGAGGGGGGTGTCGAGACTGGCCTCAAAGTCTAATCCCACTGGCAATTCGCCGATGGACTTCTCCGTTCCGGCAGCGGGAGGCGCGGGCGTGGCCGGAGTGGTCTCCTCTGGCGGCGGATCGGCAAAGCTGATCACGCTTTCGGTGCCATACTGCTTGCAGCCGCTCAGAGCCACCACGTTACGACTTTCGTCGCCCGTCAAGTTGGTGATCGCCAGCTCGCTGCTCTCCGGCAGCAGGAACTCACCGGAGCCGATGGTCATCCGGCGGTACCGCATTTTCGTGAACGCGGACCGGATGGGCACATGCGGAGGAATCTCGTCGTCGGCCAGCACGTCGAGCGAGACCACGTCCAGAGTGTCCGTTTCCGCTTCAAACCGGCCGTGATACCCGGCGATACCTTCCGCCTCACCGGACTTCAACTTGAAGCCGCTGCGCAGCCTGGGCACGCGGTAAACATATTGATAAACGCGGCGATCTTCCAGGTCCACCTCGCCGGCGAATTGAAATTGCGCTTCACGGCCCAGGAAAATCGAGCGGGCGTGCAATCCAAAATTGCCATTGCCTGAAGCGCCGCTACCGATGATCTCGCCCAACTCTCGGTCGTCAAACTTGCCTGACCCGGGCCAGGCAAACAACTCCCGCCCATTGACCAGCGCGACTTCCAAACGCAATGTGTCAAGCAGCCTGAATCGCCGGCTGCGGGCGGGACGGGTGGATCGCTCAATCGTCTGCGTGCAAGTGTAGTTGGGCAGCCGCTGCAGGTTGTCGGCCATGTGCGCGCGGATGCGGGCGATGCGGATGCTGGCCGCGTCATCGGCGGGCCATGCCGCCGGACAAGCCACTAGCAGGCAGACGACCCAACTCCATACACGCACGCTCATTGCTCAGCGGCGGGGGCCAATCGTGACCTCGCCGAATGGTTCGTCCTGCTCGATACGCACGTGGCCGTCCCGCCCCATTTCAAGGATGCCGAGAAACAGGCAACAGCGGGCCACCTGCGAAGGTTGCTGACGAAAAAGATCGGTGATGCGCAAGGACCGCGCCCGCCCGGCTAGTTGCTCAGTCACCCAGGCCATGCGGTCCTCCACCGTCACCGGATCGGTTTCAACGGCGATGGTGGCGTGGTTCTTCACGCGGCGCAGCGCCTCGCCCAACGTATCGATCAAGTCGGCCAAAGTTGCTTGGCGCGTAGCGGCGGTCAGGCGGTCCACCACGATGGCATCTGTTGGCGCCAGATCGTCGCCGGATGTATGCCGGGACCACGCCGTCTCTTCCACCTCCAGCTTGGTCCGCAGCATTTCGGCGGTCGCCCTGGCCTGCGCATGTTCGCGGAGCCGGTCAATCAAAGCCTCGCGTGAATCGCTGGGGTCAACGGTTGACCGCCCCAGCGCCGGGTCCTGTGGCAGCAGCATTCGGCTCTTGATTTGGATGAGCGTCGCCGCCATGTAAATAAATTCCGCGCCCAGGTTTATGTTGGCTCGTTGTGCATCCTTGACATAGTCAAGGTATTGCCGCGTAATCGTCGCTAAGGGCAGAGACTCGAGCGATACCTGGTTGCGGCGAACCAACTCCAGCAGAAGATCGAGTGGACCCTCGAACTCGCAGGCGCGCACGGGAATGATGGTTGCGGCACTCATCGCGCTCACGCGCCAGCATAGCACGCGTTTCATGATGTATGTTTTTTACGGGCCTGGATTTTTCGATAGAATCGGTGTCGAATGCTACATCGTCGAGCCGCTATGCGTGCGCTGATGGGTTTTGCTGCCGGTTCACCGCTTTGGGCGGCCGAAGATCCGGTGATGGGCCCTGTCAACGTCCACGAGTTCGAAGAGATCGCCCGCCGGAACCTGCACAAGCTCGCCTACGATTTCATCGCCGGTGGTGTGGAAGACGAACAGACCCTCCGCGCCAACCGCGAGGCGTTCAGCCGCGTGTTTCTGCTGCCTCGTGTGATGGTGGACACAACCACGGTGGATATCTCCGCGACGATCCTCGGTCAAAAAGTTGCTTCGCCAATCATGATCGCGCCAACCGGCGGCAAGAATCTGGTCATCAAAGACGCCGACGAAACCGTGGCGAAAGCCGCGGTCAAGACGGGGACGCTGGTCTGTTCGGCCACCGGCGTCCAGAAATTGCTGCAGGATGGGCAGCCGGTGAAGTGGTGGAGCAACACGATCGGCTCACCCAACAAGGCGTCGGCTCAAAGCTACGTGAGACGCATTGAAGATATCGGGGGCGTGGGCATCGTGCTCACCGTCGACAACGCCTACCAGTCCAATCGCGATCGTAATAATCGCAACCGCTTCGACTACGGCTACATGCAAACGGGCGTGCCGCAGCCAGGGCAGCCCGCGCCTCCGCCACGCAGTCCTGCGCAGGCCGCGATTTGGATGCCAAACACGCCCAATCTGAGTTGGGATTGGATCGAATGGGCACGCGGCGCCTCGAAGATGCCAATCGTGGTGAAGGGAATCCTGAATCCCGCCGACGCCGAGTTGGCCGTGCAACGCGGCGCCAGCGCGATTTCCGTATCCAATCACGGAGGGCGGCAGCTTGACGGAGCCATCGCCAGCCTCGATGCCTTGCCGGAAGTGGTTGACGCCGTGGCCGGCCGAGTCCCGGTTTTCTTCGATGGCGGCATCCGGCGAGGCGTGGACGTAGTGAAGGCGATAGCGCTCGGTGCGCAAGCCGTACTGATCGGCCGTGCGCCAATCTGGGGTTTGGCGGCTTTCGGTCAACCCGGGGTGGAGCGTGTCTTGACCCTGCTCAACATGGAACTAAAGCTCGCCATGGCGCTCACCGGTGTGCGCAACCTCGGCGAGTTGAACCGCAAGATGATCCGGAGGATTGGTTGAAAATTACCGTGCTGCCTCTGCTGCTCTGGCTGGGCGCCTCCGCCGCGTGGTTGAGTGCGCAGCCTCTGCATGAGGTTTGCGGGGCCTGTCACACCGAGCCGGCCGCCGATTTCCAGGAGCATGCGCACTTTGCCGGTGGCATCGAATGCGACGCCTGCCACGGGCCGAGCAAGCCGCATCGCGACGCCACCGGGCACAAGCCGCCCGATCAAGTGGCGGCTCCAGCCGAGCAGCCCGCCGTTTGCGGACGCTGTCACGCTGCGGCGCGCAAAGACTACGAACCCAGCAAACACGGCCAGCGCGTGATGGCGCGCTCGGAGAAGCGGGCGGCCGCCTGCACCACCTGCCACGGCACTCATGCCCAGAGAATGCCGGCGGCGATGGAGACCCAATGCAACCGTTGTCACGCTGAATTGCCCGCCGCTTGCCGCAAAGATCCGCCGCCCGGCCAAGCCACCAAACCCGTCTGCGCCAGTTGTCATTCGCCGCACACATTGAAGCGGCGCTAGCCTGCTACACTGAATCGGTCCAGCCCTCTGGCGCGGACTTAAACTACGGAGACGTCAAATATGGATCAACTTGCTCAACTCAAACTGAAGTATCAGTCCGTCCTCAACTACATCGCCGTCAAGGGCGTGCGCTTGGCCAACCTCCACGTGGAGAACGGCAAGCTCCTCATCCGCGGAGCCGCGGGTACCGAAGACATCAAGAACGACGTTTGGAATCAGGTGAAGTTGGTAGATGCCAACTGGGCATCGGACCTGGTTTGCGACATTTCGATCGATGAGAGCCTGGCGCCGCCGCAGAAGACCTACACGGTCAAATCCGGCGACACGCTCTACAAGATCGCGCAGGAGCAGATGGGCAACGGCAACCTCTATAAGCAGATTGTCGCGGCCAACGGCATCCCCAACGAAAACCTCATTCACCCCGGCGACGTGCTGGTCATTCCCGACGCCGCCTCGTAGTTTGTGTGAAAGAAAAAGAAGCTAAGTCATGGGCGAAGGCGGGTGCCTACACCGGCCTCGCCTTCATCATGCCCGTGGCGATGCTGGTCTGCTATTACCTGGGAGTCTGGGCTGATAGCAAGCTCGGCACCAAGTTTGTTTACGTGATCGGAATCATGGTCGGCTTTGCCGCTGGCCTCTGGGAGACCATGCGTCAGGCTGATCGCATCGAGAATGGCATCCGAACCGGAAAAGACACCAACAAACGCGGATGACGAAAAGCGCCACCAAGGCGTAGTCGGCCGCGTGCGCCGCTGGCAATTGTTGGCAGCCGCCGTTGGCCTTCCGGCTTGGTGGATTCTGGGCGGCCAACGCGAGGCCCTCAGTTTCGCGGTCGGCGCCCTGGCCTCGATCGCCAGCTTCGGACTGCTGGATAAATTCACGGCGGCGGTTGGCGGCGCGCCAACTTCGCGCTCCGGCCTCGCACTTTCGGCGATGCGCATTTTGCTGGTTGGTGGCGTTTTGTTTGTTATAATGACGAATTACAGCCTTCATCCTCTCGCCGCTGGCACGGGTCTGCTGACCACCGTCGTGGCGATTACGATCGAAGCGCTGGTTGGTTCACTACTATGCATGAACTTGGGATAACCAGGGTATTCAACGATCACTTGGCGGGTATAGGCAACTGGTTTCTGACACTGGTTGGGTGGGAGTCCGTGGCTCGTCCCTGGACCAACTACATGGCAGTTGAGATGCTCGTGGTTTTCCTGCTGATGGCGCTGCCGTTTTTGTTCGGCCGCTTTTCGGTGGACAAGCCCGGCAAGATGCAGCAGATCTTCGAGATGATTTGGGAAGGTCTCGATAGTCTCACCCACGACATCATCGGCCACGGCTCGGGGCGCTATGTCCCCTTCTTTGTAACCGCCTTCATCTTTATCCTGATCTCGAATCTGACGGGCATCATACCGGCCTTCGAATCGCCCACCATGTTCGCCGCCGTGCCGTTGGGTTTGGCGATGGCTTCGTTTCTCTTCTTCAACTACCACGGGCTTCGAGAGAACGGCTTCGGTTACGTGAAGCATTTCGCCGGCCCCATCTGGTGGTTGGCCTGGTTCATGTTCCCGCTGGAAATTCTGTCGATGTGCATCCGCCCCGTCTCACTCACCGTTCGTTTGTACGCCAATATGCTGGCCGGCGAGCAGGTGACCATGGGATTCATGGCGCTGGTGCCAATCCTGGTGCCGGTGGTCTTCATGGCCCTGCACGTGTTCGTGTCGTTCGTCCAGGCCTTCATCTTTACGGTTCTAAGCATGCTATACGTCAGCGGCGCTGTCGAGCATGCCGAGGAAAACTAACCGATAACGTTTTCGTTTGGCACGCTTTCAGTGTGAGCCGCCGCTGTCCCAACAGACGGATTGGAACCACCTCCTGAAGCGAATTCAATAGGAGATAGTTGAAATGAAAAATAAGTCGACGCTACTGGCGTTGTTCATCATGGCCACGCCGATGTTTGCGCAGGCGCAAAGCGGCACCGCCAATTCAAACGGTCTGCTCGGCACGGCCTTCGCGATGGCGATTGCCTCCGGGCTCTGCGGTTTGGGCCAAGGCAAGGCCATCGCCGCCGCTGCCGAAGGCGTGGCGCGCAATCCGGGCGCCGGCGGGCAGATTCGCACCCTGCTGCTGCTCGGCTTGGCCTTCATCGAGTCGCTCGCTCTGTTCACCTTCGTCGCGGTTCTCCGCTAGTCCTCTTTCGCGTTGGGGCGGTTCAATCCGGCCGCCCCACCTCCCTCCATGCTCAAACTCCAAGGCATCTTCGCGCCGCTCGCCACTCCTTTCGATCACCACGGCGAAATCTACAAGGTCAAAGTCCGCCACAACGTCGACAAGTGGAACCTTGTGAAGCTGTCGGGCTATCTGGTCTGTGGCTCCACCGGCGAGAGCGTCCACCTCACCACCGAAGAAAAGATCGTCTTGTGGGGCCTGGTCGCAGAGGCCAAAGCGTCTGACCGGCTCCTACTTGCCGGCACCGGCATGGAGAGTGTGCGGGAAACCGTGGCGCTCACAAACCAGGCCGCCGCGCTCGGCTATCAGGCCGCCGTTGTCGGCACGCCCCACTACTACAAGAATCTGGTGAACAACAACGAAGCGCAAGAGCTGTTCTTCCGCGCCGTAGCCGACCAAGCCAAGATCCCCGTGATTATCGACAACCTGCCCCAGGCAACGGGAATCGACATCGCGGCTGAGTCCGTAGCCAAGCTAAGCGAGCATCCCAACATCATCGCTATCAAGGAAAGCTCGGGCGTCCTTGGGAAAACGAAATGGATGCTGCGCGAAGTGAAGCAGGGTTTCCAAGTGCTCGCCGGTTCAGCACCGGCTCTGTGGCCTTCGCTCGACATGGGAGCCTCCGGCGCGGTGGTTGCAATCGCCAACGCCGCGCCCTATGCGTGCATCACAATCTGGGAAGCGCACCGCATGCGTGAGCGTGAGGCTGCGCAGGATTGGCAGCATCGCATCGCCCAC
>JAYTKJ010000256.1:0-6170 GCA_043730365.1 Acidobacteriota bacterium
CGCAAGGATTCTAGTCGCTGGTGCCTTGGTGACCGCTGTCGCCATCGCGTTGGTAGCGCGGGCAAATGGCTCGTTCTACCCTTGGCTCGAAATAACTCCGGCCTTCGCGGCAGCCCATGCGCTGGCAAAAGGCGGGTTCGCCGGTCCGCTCATCATCCTCGCCTGGCTCGGCGTTCTCCTGTCGGCGCTCGCCTGGCTCGAGCAACGGCCTGCGCGGCAGCAACGTCGGACGTCGGGCGCGATCGTCTGGGACAGTTTCTTCGACCGCGCCGGCCGGCGCTTCGGCCCCAGCCTTGGTCCCTTAGTGGCCTTTTGGCTGCGCTTCGCTTGCCGCAACGTCATCACCCGCCGCTTCATGTGGCTTTTGCTCCCGGTCAGTATTCGATTCACGGCGACTATGCCGGCTACGCTCAGGCCGCCCTTGAGCAGCGTCATCCCGGCGCGGTGGCTCTGTTCGTGCAGGGCGCTGGCGCCGATTCCAATCCATTGCCCCGGCGCAAGGCTGAGCACCTTGAGCGCTACGGCAACACGCTAGCGGATGCCGTGGACGAAGTGCTCACCGCCAAAATGCGCAAGCTCGCCGGCCCGCTCAAGGCGGTGATTGAGTTCCCCGAACTTCGCTTTCAACCACCGGCCTCGCGGGCTGAACTCGAAAAGCAGGCCACCTCCGGGCCAGAACTCGAGCGCCGCCACGCCCGCCGGCTGCTCGCCTCGCTCGATCGCGAAGGCCGCATCCGCGACACTGTCGCCTATCCCGTCCAGGCTTGGAATTTCGGTGGCAGTATGGTATTGCTGGCGCTCGCCGGCGAGTTAGTCGCCGATTACTCGCTGCGCTTCAAGCACACTTACGGGCACGGCAAACTTTGGGTGGCAGGTTACTCCAACGACGTGTTCGGCTACATCCCTTCACTCCGAGTGTTGCGTGAAGGTGGCTACGAAGGCGGCGGAGCCTTCCAATTCAGCGGATTCCCGGGGCCGCTGGCCGAGGACGTGGAAGATCGCATCGCGGCCGCGGTGGAGCGGGTGATGACACGCGTGCTAAGACAAGAGTAACTCCAGATCCTCGCGTTTCAAGCCGCGGATGAGGCTATTATCAGCGTTAATGATGGCGTCGGCCAGATCTCGCTTGGTCTCCTGCAGCTTCAGAACTTTTTCTTCCACGGTATCGCGTGCAATGAGCCGGTAGGCGAAGACGCGGCGCAGCTGGCCGATGCGATGCGCGCGGTCAATCGCCTGCGCTTCGACGGCGGGGTTCCACCACGGGTCCAGCAGAAAAACATATTCGGCGGCTGTAAGATTCAGGCCCAATCCGCCCGCCTTGAGGCTGATCAGAAAGAGCTTGCAATCGGGATCTTCCTGGAACTCCTTCACGGCCGCTTCGCGATCGCGCGTGTCTCCGTCCAGATACGCGTAACGGATTCCTTCCTCGTCAAGCTGTTGACGAAGGAGCGCCAGGAAACTGGTGAACTGAGAGAACACCAGCGCCTTGTGACCTTCCGACAGCACCTCCTCCAGATGCATCCGCAGCACCTCGAGCTTGGCGCTCGGATCACCGGCGCGCTTCTTATCGATCAATCCCGGGTGGCACGCCGCCTGCCGCAGCCGCAGTAGCGCTTCCAGGACTTGCATCTTAGATTTGCCCATGCCCTCACGGTCAATTTTGCCCAGTAGGCGCCCGCGATAGTGATCCAGCAGCTGCTGATACAGCTTGCGCTGCTCAGGCTCCATTTCGCAATAGAGGGTCTGCTCTACCTTGGCCGGCAATTCCTTGACCACCTGCTCTTTGGTGCGGCGTAGTATGTAGGGCCGCAGGGCTTGAGCCAGGATACGCCGGGTCTCATCACTCGGACTGCGGAGCGAGCCTCCGGCGAGTTGCAGCACCGCTGACGAACCCAGCATCCCCGGATTAAGAAACTCAAACAGGCTCCACAGCTCACCCAGATGATTCTCCACCGGTGTGCCGCTCATGACCAACCGATGGCGTGCTTTGAGCAGGCGCGCGGCCTTGGCCGATTCGCTACCGGCGTTCTTGATCGCGGTCGCCTCGTCCAGCACAACATAGTCCCACTCGATCTGCTGAAAGTCGATGACATCGCGCCGCAGCGTGCCGTACGTAGTGAGAATGATGTCGTGGCCGGCGAAGGAGGCGCGGCTCCGGCCCATGCCAACATGCTCCAGCAGGCGCAGTCGCGGAGTAAACCGCGCGGCCTCCTGCTGCCAGTTGAACACCAGCGACTTGGGGACCACCACTAGCGACGTTCCCGCTTTGGCGGCGCGTCGAGTCTCGAGCAGCGCCAGCACCTGCGCCGTCTTGCCGACACCCATGTCGTCGGCCAGGCAGCCGCCAATCGAATATTCCTGGAGGAACTGCAGCCAACCGAGGCCTTCCAGCTGATAGCCTCGCAGCGTACCGACGAAGCCCTTGGGCTGTGGCGCCGGGGTGATGCCGGAAAAGCGCTGAAGCTGGTCGCGCATGCGGCCGAATTGCTCGTCGAAACGAATCTCCGGTTGAGCGGCCAACAGCGCGTCGAGTAGTCCCGCCTGGCTGCGCCGAAAGCGCATCTCCTCGCCCTGCTGCTCGCCCATGTTGAGAACCGAACCGAAGCGCCGCAGCCAGTCCTCTGGCAGAATTCCGTAGGAGCCGTCATCAAGGCGAACCATCGATTCGCCGCGCCGGGCCGCGCGCAGCAAGTCAGGCAGCGAGGCCGTGGCGCCCTCGCCAAAGTCGATGCCGCCGTGCAGATCAAACCAGTCAATGCCGCTGACGATCTCCACTTTGAAGGCGCCGCCGGATCGCACCAGCTTGCCTTCGGCCTCCACCAGCCAGCCTTCGCCGGAGAGTTCGCGCGCCAGTTTGGGAAGTTTGGCCGGGCTCAGCGTCCAGCCATCCTGCTTGTGCCAGTAGTCCTGCCTTTGCGGCTTGAGGCCAGCCGCCAACAAACGAGCGACGGCTTGTTCTTCGACCGGGCGGTCCCGTACGACGATGCGGCGTCGTACCCGATCCACCAGCGAGGCGGTGGATTCGCCGTTCGCTACTTGCTGCCCGCCGTAGTCAAAGGAAAGTGACAGAAAGAGCCGCTCCACTGTCGAGTATCCAGACGAATCCTTGCCGATACGGACGTGAGGCCGGGGCTGTCCGATTAGCCGTTCGTACTGCATCGACTCCGGGGCTTCCACCGGCGGACTGTCCGGCTGCTCCAAAACGGCTACGAACAATTCCTCCTGCTCACCATCAGGCAGGATCACGCTGCCCTGCCGGCGCAGAGTGTCAAGCCAATCGACGGAGGTGGAGGCATCCATCGGCGCCACTTTGGCGTGGGTGAACAGAAAGCCGGGGATAAAGAGAAGTGGTGTCGAGACGGGCATCATGGCGCCCTGGCGACGCAGTTCGCCCTTGAACTCCCACGCCTCGCCTTCGGGCTTCAGCGTCAGATGAAGACGCCATGGTTCCGGGTTGGCATCCCATTCCATGACCGGCCAGACTTCCGATTTCTCGTTGTCCCTGCGGAGCAGGAGCCGGCCAGTCGCGCCCAAATCGGGGAGCAGCGAAACACACAACGGCTGGTCTGCCTGAAACAGATTCGCCGATGAGCTCCCATAGTAGTAGTCATTGTCCAGGCTCCAGCGATCGCCGAAGCGCGCGCCGGCCAAGCGCCATAGAATCGAACGATCGGCTTCGAGGGGCAGTAGCGGAATCAACTTGCGTTGGAACCGCAAACTCTTGGGCTTGGCCCATTCGCCGTTCTGCTTGCGGTCTCGCGAATAGAGCTCGATGGCCAGACGCCGCTTGGCCAAAGACAGGCCCGCGTCCACCACATAAAGCAACTCGCGCGTCGCCGGCCAGAGCTCGTCGGCCGACGTAGAGTGAGCCGCCGGCCGGTTCAAGAGGCCGCCTAAACGCTGCCGCCAGGGAACCGAAGGAGGCACCGAGGCGGGTTTGGGCGCCAGGGGCCTGGGCGGGGGCGCGGGCCCACGATTGGCCAGCGCGTCCCAATCTTCGTAGAGTTCGTCGAAAGCAACTTCGCCGCCGCCGAGCAATTGCCGGCGCTCGGCTTCAAGCATCACGGCCCAGATATGCTTGCAGGATTCGTTGTCGATGAAAAAGGGGCACGTGCAGGTGACCGCCAGTTTGGCGCCCTTGACGATTAGCTGGACGTGATAGTCACGGGCGCCGGCCACGGTCGCCGAGACGCGCTGGTCGTCCCCAACGTCAATATGGACTGCGCCGCTGGCGAAGTATTCCAGCCCGCGGCCGCACACACCGGCTCCGAACAGCTTTGAGAACTGGCGGGACAAATAGTCCTGAAACTGCTTCATTCCCCCAAACTCGTCGCGATCACCATCTCTATTGAGGCTAACCGATTCCGGCCTCCCCTGGCACGCCGCCTGTGCGATATGCTGTGAACGATCCTCATGCAACACCTCAACATGACCCGCCGCGCCGCCCTGGCGGCAGCCCTCGCTCCACTCGCTTCGGCCATGCCAATCGGCAAAGTTCATCTCGGCGTCACCACCGATGAGATCGACGACGACGTCGCGGTGGCGGCCGAATTCCTCCAGGAGTTCAAGCTGCAGTGGGCCGAGGTGCGCAACATCTGGGGCAAGTACAACACCGCGCAACCGGTGGAGCGCGTCAAGGAAGCGCGCGCGATCTTTGACAAACATGGCATCCACACGTCGATCCTGGGCACGGGCTTTTTCAAAATTCCGCTGCCGCCGGATACGCCGGAGGGCCGCGGCATTCTCGATAATCAATGGTCTCTGCTGGACGGGGCGATGGAGCGGGCCAAGGTGCTGGGTACCAACAAGCTCCGCATTTTTGCCTTCACCCATGGCAAGAATGAGCAGCCGGACGAGGGGCATTATCCTCGTATTTACGAGCTGGTGACGGAAGCCGCGCGGCGCGCGCAGAAGCGCGGTATGCGGCTGGCGGTGGAAAATGTGGGCGACAGCTACGTATGGTCTGGCGCGCAAGCCTCGGCCATGCTGAAGCACATCAAGCACGACTCGCTGGGCCTGACGTGGGATCCCAACAACGCCGGCACCTCGGGCGAGAAGTCCTTCCCGGACGGCTATCGGCTGCTGGACGCCGCGCGCATCCTGCACGTGCATTTGCGCGACTATCGCAAGACCGCCGATGGCAAATATGAATGGTGCGCAGTAGGCGAAGGCGAGATGGACAATCTCACGCAGATTCGCGCGCTGATGAAGACGGGCTACAAAGAGAGCTTCACGCTCGAGACTCATTACCAACACCCGCTCGGTAAGGCGCACGCGACGCGCACTTCGCTCACGGCGCTATTGAAAGTGTTCGCAGCCTCGTAGCTCATCGGCGCAACTCCGGGAAGATGAACGGGAGGGGGCCGGGGCCGTAGAGGGCGAAGGGCTGACCACCGGCTTTCCAACAGGCGAGGGCGACAGCAAAGATGAGGTCGTCATGCTCCGAGCGGCGGCCCCAGCGGAGCAATTCGGAGCGGAGGGCTGCGGCGGCTTCTCCCTTAACCTCGATGGCGAGCATCCGTTTTTCGAGCAGGACACGGAGGTTGGCGAGTAAGTCTTGCCGGGGCACGTGATAGGCGCCGTGCGAGACATTGACGCGTTCTCCGCCGGTGAGCGTAACGGCGATCAGGGGGGCGCCGAGGGTTGGCACGCGTGAGCATGTCGCGCACGGCAGCACCGACGCCGGTAGCGTCCATCACAACCTGCAGCTTGCCTGGCGGGTGGAATCGCTGCACGATGGCGCGGACGCGCGCGACCACATCCGGATACGGCGTGCGCAGAGGGATCCGCTCCAGGTGGTTGATGAGGACGCGGGTGCGGGTGTGCTGCACGAAAGTGACGGAATCGTGAGTGCCGGTGAGCTCGACGCGGCGCTCGGCAATGGCGATGGCGGAATAGTCGCGGGCCTGGCCAAGGTCGAGGCCAAGACAGGAGCGGGAGCCGGGTGTTTCGAGCGTCATGAGGGGTCCTTGAAAGCGTCGTCGATCGCTTCGGGGTCAAAGTAGGCGAAGTCAGCGGCGACGAACTCGCACAGATACTCTTGTCGAACCTTCTGGTCGGAGAGATGGCGACGCTCTTCGTCGAGGAACTCGGGGCGGATGCGCGGACATTCGGTCGCAGGAGTTTCGACCCGCGTCCATTCGGCCCCGCCTTGACTCCACTCGGAGTGG
>JAYTKJ010000257.1:0-17971 GCA_043730365.1 Acidobacteriota bacterium
CCACTCCGAGTGGAGTCAAGGCGGGGCCGAATGGACGCGGGTCGAAACTCCTGCGACCGAATGTCCGCGCATCCGCCCCGAGTTCCTCGACGAAGAGCGCCGCCACCTCTCCGACCAGAAGTTTCGACAAGAGTATCTGTGCGAGTTCGTCGCGGCTGACTTCGCCTACTTTGACCCCGAAGCGATCGACGACGCTTTCAAGGACCCCTCATGACGCTCGAAACCCCCGGCTCCCGCTCCTGTCTTGGCCTCGACCTTGGCCAGGCCCGTGACTATTCCGCCATCGCCATTGCCGAGCGCCGCGTCGAGCTCACCGGCACTCACGATCCCGTCACTTTCCTGCAGCACACCCGCACCCGCGTCCTCATCAGCCACCTGGAGCGGATCCCCCTGCGCACGCCGTATCCGGATGTGGTCGCGCGCGTCCGCGCCATCGTGCAGCAATTCCACCCGCCAGGCAAGCTGCAGGTTGTGATGGACGCTACCGGCGTCGGTGCTGCCGTGCGCGACATGCTCACGCGTGCCAACCTCGGCGTCCCCCTGATCGCCGTTACGCTCACCGGCGGAGAACGCGTCAATGTGTCGTACGGCGCCTATCACGTGCCCCGGCAAGACTTACTCGCCAACCTCCGTGTCCTGCTAGAAAAACGGATGCTCGCCATCGAGGTCAAGGGAGACGCCGCCGCCGCCCTCCGTTCCGAATTGCTCCGCTGGGGCCGCCGCTCGGCGCATGATGACCTGATCTTTGCCGTCGCCCTAGCCTGTTGGAAAGCCGGCGGTCAACCCTTCGCCCTCTACGGCCCCGGACCCCTCCCGTTCATCTTCCCGGAGTTACGCCGATGAGACTGCGTCGCGTGCGCCTTACCGAGCGGGCTTGGATGTTTCGAAAGCGGGTCTTGGCCGTGGGATGCTGCGGTACTATGGCACTTGAACGCGTTCAACACTACTGGAAGGTTGAGAACACAATGTATATCGTAGAAAGCTACCTGATCTATCTGGTGATCAGCGTAGCCGTGACAGTCTGGGTGGCCACCACCCTGCATCGCAACGGGCGCGTGTTTCTGGTGGATGCCTTCGGGGGCAATGAGAAAATGGCGGACTCGGTCCACCATTTGTTGGTGGTCGGCTTTTGCTTGATCAACGTGGGCTTCGTCATCTCGGTGCTGAAGACTCAGGATCAGCTGGCCACTCTGCGCAGCGCCGGAGATGGTTTCTGAGAAGCGCAAAGGCCGCAGAGGCGCGGCGCCATGCACTTCTTCAATCTTTATATGTTCTCCCGCTTTCGCAAGCGGCTGATGGAGGCCCACGAGCAGCCCCCGATTCCGGCCGACGGCTATTTGAAGACGAGAGGTTAGTAACTGCGATGACCGGGCTTTATGTACTGTATGATTCGCGCTGTGTCCTGTGCCGGCGCATGCGGGACTGGATCACCGGGCAGCCCGCCTGGTGGCCTCTCTACGCCGTGGCGGCGGGCTCGGACGAGGCGCGCCGCTTGTTTCCTTCGCTGGTGGAGCCGGCGGGCGAACTCACCGTGATCTCGAGCGACGGCCGTTACTGGCGGGGAGACCACGCCTGGCTCGTCGTCCTGTTCGCTCTGAAACGCTATCGAGCTTGGGCCAAGCGTCTTTCAAACCCCCTGCTGTTGCCACTGGCCCGTCAGGCCTTCGCCGCCGTCTCAGAAAATCGCGAGGCGCTCGGTTGGTGGATGAGACTCGAGTCGAGCCGCGAGACCGAGCAGTACCTGAAGCAGCAGCCCGTGCCGGGGTGTGACGTACGATGAGCTCGACGCCTCCCGCCGGACCGGGCAAGTCCGAGCAGACGCGGCAGCGCATCCTCGAAGCGGCGCTGGAACTCTTCCGCGTCAAGGGCTTCGCCGCCGCCACCATGCGTGAGGTCGCGGTGGCGGCCGGCGTCGCCACCGGCGCAGCCTACTATTATTTCCCGTCCAAGGAAGCGATCGTGCTGGCTTTCTATGACCGTGCGCGCGGCGATTTGGCGCCCTTGATTGACGCCGCGCTCGTCGCTGCGGGCCCCCGGCTTGAGGACCGGCTCCGCGCCATCGTAACCGTGAAGTTCGACTACTTCACTCCAAACCGCAATTTCCTCGGGGCGCTCCTCGGTTCAACGGCTGATCCTCAAAACCCCCTATCGCCTTTCAGCAGCAAGACCGTCGCTATCCGGAACTTTGACTTGGCCGCATTTGAGAAAGCCATCGAAGGAGGCAATGCGAAGCCTCCGAAAGATCTGGCCCCACATCTGGCCGAACTGCTGTGGATGTACCAGATGGCACTGATTTTCTTCTGGCTGAGCGACACCTCGGCCAATCAGGAACGCTCACGCACTCTGCTCGACAAGAGCTCTCGCATGCTCGTCCAATTACTCAAACTCGCCGGCCTGCCGTTAATGCGGCCGGTGCGGCGCTCGGTTCTCGATCTGGTCGCATTGGTAAAGGGCGTCTGATCTCGGCGGCCGACGGTCCTGCTGGATGAGCAGAGTACTTCCCCGGATGAACTCTCGGTACCGCCGTTGAGCGCAGGACTCGGGTGATCAAGATACTCAACAACGAGGGTCGGAATCGGGCCGTCGCGGTGGAGAGCTACAATCGCCTTATTCGAAGCAGTCAGCGGAATGGGAGAAAATGCGATGAACCGGCGTGAGATGGTTGGAGTGAGTGGAGCTGCGATGGCCGGACTGGCGGGCGGCTCGTTGCAGGCTTGGCAAGCCGGCCCGAGCAGCGGAACGAAGAAGAAGGTTATCGTCGTGGGCGCGGGAATCGCGGGACTGTCGTGCGCGTATGAATTGGTGCGGCGCGGTCACCAAGTGACGGTGCTGGAGGCAAGCGGCCGGACGGGAGGCCATGTCCGCACGTTCCATGATCAGTTCGCCGACGGCTTGTACGCCGATGTCGGCGCCGAGCATTTCTACTATCCGGGGTACCGAGAATACTGGCGATACCTGAAGGAGTTCTCACTGACAGCGGTCCCCTATCCGCGCCGGGACAATATGGTTCGCTACCTGAAGGGCGCACGGTACGAAGAGGAAGATCTGCACCGGCCGGCAGTCCTCAGTAAGTTCGGATTCAACCAGAAGGAAGTCGATTTTCTCGCCAAACGACCGTGGGCGGAACTCCCGCTGCTGTATCTGCAGCGCTACGTCGACCAAGTGCGCGACGAAGACGATCCGTTCGCCGGTGGGCTGGCTCCGCTGGATAACATGTCGACTCACGATTTGCTCCAACGAGAGGGAGCCTCGGCTGCGGTATTGGAATTTGCGGGAGGTTCAGGCTGCGCGCTGCAGACCATCTGGGCCGCGGCCATCAAGAGGCTGCGCGGCACCGACCTGGAATCGAAGAAGCTGTTCCGGCTTAAGGGCGGCAATCAGCTGATGACGGACGCCTTCGCCTCGCGTCTTGGCAACCGAATCAAGATGGGCTGCCCGGTGATCAGCATCGAACAGGGTGCGTCCGGAGTGACGTTAACCTGTAGAGACTTTGGGGTTCAGAAGAAATACGAAGCCCAACACTTGGTAAGTTGTATCTCAGCGGTCGCTCTGCGGCAGATTCCCGTTTCACCGGCATGGCCGGCAGCGAAAATGTGGGTGATTCGGGAGATGCCTTACTATACTCGCGTTCGCGTGATCTTCCAAACACGAACACGCTTCTGGAAAACCGACAAAGTCAGCCCCAACTGGACGCCTCCCGATCCCCGGCTAAACGAGTTGTGGGCGACGGCAGATGAAGTAACTACTCCGCGGGGCATCCTGCTCGGAGGCGCGCAAGCCGGCGTGCAGCCGGCGGATTCTCTGGCCGCATTCCACCAGCTGTATCCGGGAAAATCGGCGGACATCGAGCAAGTGATTTCTCACGATTGGTCCAAGGATCCTTATGCCGGCATGTGTGAGCGAACGGCATACAAGCCGGGAGAACTGGCGCGCTACTGGCCCGAAGTGACTCGTCCGGTTGGCCGGATCCACTTCGCCGGAGCCTATGCGGCATCGATGTCCTGGGGCCAGGAAGCGGCGCTCGAATCGGGAAACCGCGCCGCGATGGAAATCGACCGTGCTTAGCGGACCCGCTTCTGAGCCGCGCGCGATAGCAAGCAGTTTACTATTTCCTGGTCGAAAACACTGCCGGACCAAGCACGTCCATGCGCGGCGTCACGCCGAGGCCAGGCTCGGTGGACGCGGCCAAACGTCCATGCCGTCTTTGTGGCGCACCCTCGGCGATGCTCACGGTGACATAGCTATTGAAGTCCGTCGCCGTGAAGAGAAAATCCGGCGGCGTGCTGTGCGCCAAATGCGCGATCGCCGAAGTGATGATGTCGCCACCCCAGGTGTCTTCAATCGTCATGACGATGCCGAGCGAAACGCACAGGTCGCGGATCTGACGGGCCTTGGTCAAGCCGCCCACTTTGGAGATCTTGAGGTTGATCACGTCCATCGCCTGATCGGACACTCCGCGCAGAACCATCGCGAGATCGTCAATCACTTCATCGAGCACGAAAGGCCGGTCGGTATGCCTGCGCACGGCCAGACACTCTTCGTAGGAGAGGCAGGGCTGCTCAAGGTAGACGTCGACGTCGCGCACCGCATGCGCCACCCTTACCGCTTCATGCTGCCGCCATCCCGTGTTAGCGTCGGCCACCAGCACGTCGCCGGGTTTCATCTCGGCCGCCACGGCGCGAATGCGCTCGATATCGACGTCGGGATTGCCGCCCACTTTCAATTGAAACTTCGTGTACCCCTCGGCGCGATACCCGGCGACGTTGGAGGCCATGCGCGCCGGCGTGTCTTGCGAGATGGCACGGTACAGCGGGAAATCATCGCCGTTGCGCCCGCCGAGCAGAGTTGTCACAGGCAGCTTGACGGACTTGCCGAGGATATCCCAACAAGCCATGTCAATGGCCGACTTCACGTAGGGATGCCCCCGCATCAACTGGTCCATGCGGCGGTTCAGATTCCCGAGTTCGGTGGGATCAAGCCCGAGCAACCCGGGCGCGAGCTCCGCCAACCCGGTCCGCGCCCCGTTGGCGTAGGCAGCCAGATACGCAGACCCAAGCGGGCAAACCTCACCGAACCCGGTGATGCCGTCATCGGTCTCGACAGCCACGACGGTGGAGTCAAAAACTGTCACGGAGTTTCCGCCCGACCATTTGTAACTACCTTCGTGCAGAGGAAGGTCCACTTGATACGCCTTGATGCCAGTGATCTTCATAGAAGCAGAATTCAGTATAGGTCCGAGCGGCGGGCCGAGCGCAACATCATCACCGCGGCCGACAGGATCACCGCCATGACCAGCCAACGCGCGGCGGTGAGCGGCATGGAGCGGACCAGGAAGGCCGCCAGCGGAACGCCGAAGAGTCCGCCGATGGCCAGTCCCAGCGCCACGGCCGGCGAGTACGCATCGCGCAGCACGAAACGCGAACTCGCCACCGGCATGAGGAATGCCGACGAGCCCATCATAATCGGAAACGCCGCCGTGGGATTCATACCGAGCAGACCGACGAGCGTCATGCAAGGGGCGTAGAAGCCGATGCCCAGCGTGCTGATGGCCGCAAACACGCAATTCGCCACGACCGCGATCGCGAGCTTGCCGCCGGTCAGGCCCAGCGCGTCGCCGCCAGCGGGAAACAGATCGAACTGCCGCATGAGCATCACGACAAAAGCGACAAGCAATGCGAAGCCCACACCGATCTGGACTTTCCTTTTCGGCATCCCCGCCACCCAGCCAGCGCCGAACCAGGATCCGGCTACGGCCCCGGCGATCATGAGCAGCAGTGTAGCGGCATCTACCTCAATCACAGCGATGTAGATGAAGGCTTGAAAGATGGTCGGCAGCGTGTGTCCGGCGTTGAGGGTCCCGGGAATCAGTTGATCGGGAACCATGCGCGTGAATTTGAAAATTGAGGTGGTGGTGGCGAACGAGCCAATGCCGAGCGTGTCGAAAAAATTGGTGACGAACCCTGTGAGGAGCGAGCCTGGCCCAGGCAGGAAAGTGTGGTCTCCCATCCGCAGCAGAGATTTAGCCCATACCGCAAGATAGGTCAAAGTGAAAACGGCCAGGGCGAAGAACGTGGCAGAGCGGGCGAATGCGTGATTCACGTGAGTAGGCTATGGTATCGCTTCTGTGGTAAGCAATCTAGATGCGACTACTTGTCAACCTCGCGGCGCCGCTTTTGCTTTCGGCCGGGGTCGCGGCTGCGCAGCCCACTTCTTCACTTGACCGGTACGTCCAGAAGCGTGATGCCGTTTATGGCTGGAAGCTCATTCAATCCAGCACCGATCCGGCGGGCCTGCGCACTCACGTTCTTGAACTGACGTCTCAAACCTGGCGTAGCGCGGCGGAAGTGGATCGGCCGGTGTGGAAGCATTGGCTCACCATCGTTCAACCGGCCCAGATACGCTTCAACACCGCGCTGCTGTTCATCGGCTCCGGCTCCAACAACAATCCTGCGCCCACCGTGGCGGCGGACCGCACGCTGCAAATGGCCGAAGACACCGGCTCGGTGGTCGCCGAACTTGGCATGGTCCCCAATCAGCCGCTCCGGTTCGCCGATTCGCCGGACCGCGCCCGTGTGGAAGACGACCTGATCGCCTACACGCGCGTCAAACACTTCACCACCAAGGACGACACGTGGTTGGTGCGGTTGGCCATGGTGAAGAGCGGCGTGCGGGCACTCGACGCGATACAGGAATTCATGAAGACGCAGGGGGCGCGAGTGGATCGGTTCGTGGTCTCGGGCGGGTCCAAGCGAGGCTGGACAGCCTGGCTGGTAGGTGTGACCGACCGGCGCGGCGCTGAAAGACTACGTGGAACATGGTCTGTTCCCCGGCAAGATCGGCACGCCCGAATATCGCGCCGTGCTGCGCATCGAAGACCCCTATGAGCATCGCGCGCGGTTAAGCATGCCCAAGTATCTGGTGAATGCGTCCGGGGACGAGTTCTTTCTTCCCGACAATTCCCAGTTCTATTTCGACGCGCTCGAAGGCGAGAAGCATCTCCGCTACGTACCCAACGCCAAGCACAATCTGGCGGGCTCGGATGCGCGCGAGAGCCTCACCGCCTACTACCAGTCGGTTCTGGACGGTAAGCCCCGGCCAAGATTTACGTGGAAGAAGAACCCTGCCGACGGCTCTCTGCGCGTCGAGGTGCAAGACCGGCCCGCCCAAGTCAATTTGTGGCAGGCGGCGAACCCGAAAGCGCGGGACTTCCGCGTCGACGTGATTGGCCACGCTTACTCGAGCAGCGTTCTCGCCGAGACGAGCCCGGGTATTTACGAGGCCCGGGTGCCCAAGCCTGCGCAAGGCTACAAGGCATTCTTCGTGGAGCTGGTGTATCCGGGCGGCGGCAAGTATCCGTTCAAATTCACCACTGAGGTGAGCGTGGTGCCGGATGTGCTGCCATTCAAGTGGGAGTCAGCAGTCTCCCGGTGAGCGCGGTCCCTACTTGGGGTTAATTCTCCAATGGTCAAAAATTGACGGTATTGTCACTGAGGCCTGGCCCAGTCCCCCCGGTGGACTCCTTCATCGCGCAGGCCGGGCGGCGCGGAAGCTCGACGCTGCGCCGTCAGGGCGGAACTGCCGAAAAGTACTCTACGATGCCCGCTTGCGACTAACTTGCGCGAGAGGTTCGATCAGCTATTTCTATCAAATATTCACTCACTAATAACGGCGCTGACAAAAATGGTGAGTGACTCGTGTCTAAAGAAAATACCGCCTCACAGGGAGACTCCGTGTACATCCATTTCTGAGTACGTGGCCCCAATGCCTTGTCGCGCAAACACTCTATATAGAATCGCGGCCCGCGATAGGGTGACGGTTCCTCCAGAGCGGTGGAAGTTGACGAACTCGGTGGAATCAGGGGTTCAGGCTGGAGCTGATTGATCGCCCATTCTGCGTCTTCGTCGCTGCAATCTTCGTAGAAAACACTTCTGGCAAAGTCTTTCTTTACAAACGACACCCCCCTGGCGACGTCGATTTCCAGGCTCGCGTGAAGGATTGATTCTCCGTCCATCGCCATGACATCGCGCGGGGTCTTGCCCAACGGCAACAAGAACGCCGACAAGAAAACCAAGCTTCGCACGTAGTCGTTTTGACGGCGTGCTACCTCGTCGATGATCATGCCGCCAGAACTGTATCCAACAAGAACTGCGGGTGTGCCAAGGGCCTCAAGATGGTCACAGACTCTTGGGACATACATCTCGTAAGGCTTAGAAGTGAGCGGCGTAGCGTCAGCGCCGTGTGCTGGCAGATCAGGCGCGATCACATGGTGGCCCTTGTTCCTCAACAGCTCCGTCACCTTACACCAGCACCATGCAGCGTGCCATCCTCCGTGAACTAAAAGGAACGTACTCACACTTTATGATAATCCCGACTAGCTTGTCGAGTTGCCAGAATCCTGCCTTGTCGCACACGTAGAGAAGAGTGGTACGGAGTCGGGCCTGGTACCAATCGACTTCGTCGCCCGACAGTTACAGGGAAAAGGAGGAGCTGGAACCGGCGATGACTTGGCGTCAAAAGGAACTGGAGACCTGGCGCGCGCTTTACGCGTCATCTCCGTCCTCCACCGTCTTTCGCAGTAACTAGGACGCTCCGACAAAAGCGTATGAGCGGCTTGTTGATCCGTCTAAACCGATTGACGGAAGCGATGACGCATTATCGCACCGCGCTGGAAATCGAAGAGAAGTTGAGTCAAGCGGAGCCTGCCAGCGACGAGTCGCGTGACGCTCCCCCAATAGCCACGAACATTGGAATCGTTTTCAACAAGCAGGGCCGGTTCGCAGAAGCGCTCGCCCTCGATCGGCAGAAGGTGGAGCCGCGTGAGCGGAGCGCTACCGGCGATCCACGCGACGCCCGCAGCCGTTCAGGGGTTGGAGTCGGCTTATTCCTGAAGCGTCGCCAAGCCCACCCGGGAGCCGCAGCCTAGATAGCGCGAACGAACTCGTAGCGCTCCAAAGTGGCGGCCACGTTGAAAGGGCGCTCCTTCTCGCGCGCCGTTGGCGAGGAACGCATCTCCAGGCGGATCACTGTGCCCATGCAGTGTAAGCGGACCCCGTTGGGAGCTTTGCCGGTGGGAAGCGTAATGAAATACTCAATCTGCTCTCCAACGGGCAGCCGCGACTCTGAAGCAAACAGGACGCCGCCAGAACTCAGGTTGCGTGTCTCGGTCATCTTGCCGATCGACTCCGCGCCGGAGCGGACCAACTCGATCGGCAGGCGCAGTTCGAAACGCGTTGTTTTTCTTTGTTCGTTCTGGGACATTACAATGTACAATCTAGCGAGATCTAGGACCTTGGTCAAGGTCTTTCTAAGTAAAAATGTACCGATAGTTTGAGTACTCCTATAGTCGTACTGTGTGGAGGGTACTACTTTGCCCCGAATGGGGAACCTGGGGGGACCCAACTGCGTCCTTCCGGGTGGCGGGACATGGGCGACCCAAAATATGCCGATAATGAAGTTGGATCTGCTGAACACGTGATTAAGAAATGGCTGCGAATCTGTGTCGGGTTGGTTTTCGTCCTGCTTGGCATTATCGGGCTTGTGCTGCCGATCATGCCCGGCTGGGTCTTCCTCATCCCGGGTCTGGTGATCCTGGCCGAGTACTTCCCCGTAGTGCGCCGAGTTCTGGACTGGGCCAAGCACAAGGCTGGCATGAGCGCTGAGACCTCCGGCAAACCGTAAGTTTTTTCCAAAACAGAAGTTGCAAGTTCCGTTTTTTCCAGAGACCCCCAATATCTTGTGGCATCAGCCAGCGGCTCGCTACCAGAAGCTGTGCGCTTTCGCCGGTAACTTCTTCTATTTATTGCACTTGACTCATTGCCACGATTCAGTACAATTTGAACGACCGCCTCAAAACGCACGGAAACAACAAAACATGTTCAAAACAAAAAAAAGCCGTCCTGAAAACAGTCCCCCGGAACGCAGCTGCTCTTCGAGCGATGTCGCACGGATCGCCGGCGTGAGCCTGCGTCAGTTGCAATGGTGGGACGAGCAAAAAGTGGTATCACCGCGTCACGAAGGGCATCGGCGCGTGTATGCGCCGGCCGAGGTGGTGGAAATTTCCGTGATCGCCGAGTTACGCCGCAAGGGATTTTCTCTGCAGAAGATCCGCCGGGTGCTGCGCTTCCTGCAGCGTGACATGGGCAAGCGCCTGGTGGAAGTGATGAACGGTACGGGAGAAATGCATCTGTTGACAGATGGCAAGACCATTCTGCTTGAAGACTCAGAGGCCCGGGTGGTGGATCTGCTCAAGAACGCCAGGCAGCCTATGTTCCTGGTTTGCGTCAGCGATCAGGTACGCCGGATCCAACTGATGCAGCGCAAGCCGGCGAAGACTGAGACGTCGCTGCCAGGCAGTGCCAGAAAGAGCCGATCAGGGTCGTAACGGCCCGGCTGGTTTGGCGAACCTGCTAGGATAGGCGAAGAAAAAGCAAATCTAGCGGGGTTCGCAATGAATCTGTCTTTGGCCTTTGAAGAGTCCGACGATCTGCCGCCGCGCCGGCGCGGCGATGTAGCAGCCGCGGTGGAGCGGTTCCGGGAGCTGAAAAAGCGCCCGGACTCGCCTATTCGTGAGATCCGGCATCAGCCTGAGCGTGAACCAGCGCTCACGCCGATGCCGTCCTCGGTGTTGCCAGCCCTGGTGGAGGGGCTGGCCGCACGCGGGATTGCGCAGCTCTACAGCCATCAGGCTTCGGCCTTCGAAGCAGTGTCGGCCGGGCGCAACGCCGTGGTAGTCACGCCAACAGCCAGCGGCAAGACCCTGTGCTATAACCTGCCGGTGTGGAATCGGCTCTTGGCCGACCCTCATGCGCGCGCCTTCTACCTGTTTCCGACCAAAGCCCTGGCCGAGGATCAACTGGCCGAATTCAACGCGTCGGTGGATGCGATGGGCTCCTCCATCCGCGCCTTCACGTACGACGGCGACACGCCGCAGGATGCGCGCAAAGCTATCCGCGAACGGGCCAACGTCGTCCTCACCAATCCGGACATGCTGCACAGCGGGATTCTCCCGCACCACACCAAGTGGGCCAAGGCGTTTGAGAATCTGCGCTACATCGTGATCGATGAATTGCATTACTACCGGGGCGTGTATGGCAGCCATTTCGCCAATATTCTGCGGCGGCTCAAGCGGATCACCGAGTTCTATGGGTCGAAGCCGCAGTTCATCTGCAGTTCGGCGACAATCGCCAATCCGCGCGAGTTGGCCGAAGCTTTGACGGGCGAGTCATTCGACCTGGTGGACAACAACGGCGCTCCGGCCGGCGAGAAGTATTTCATCTTCTACAATCCGCCGGTGGTGAACCGGCATTTGGGGATCAGACGGAGCTATCTGCATGAAACACGCCGCATCGCCACCGAGTTCATAGAACGCGGCCAGCAGACGTTGGTTTTTGCCAACAACCGGCTGGCGACGGAAATCCTTCTCACTTATCTGAAGGACGCCGCCGAAAAGCTGCCGATGGGCGCCGAGGGTGTGCGCGGCTATCGCGGTGGGTATCTGCCGCGTGAGCGGCGGGAGATTGAGCGCAAACTGCGCGACGGACAAATCCGCGCGGTGGTGGCTACCAATGCACTCGAACTCGGCATCGATATCGGTTCGCTGGATGGCGTGATCATGGCGGGCTACCCGGGCACCATCGCTTCCACGTGGCAGCGCGCGGGCCGGGCGGGCCGGCGGAACACCTCGGCGGTGGCAGTGCTGGTGGCGTCTTCGAGCCCGCTAGACCAGTTCATCATCGAGCATCCCGACTACTTCTTCAACAAGCCGCCGGAGCATGCGCAGATCAATCCCAACAACGTGGAGATCCTGATCAGTCATCTCAAGTGCGCCGCCTTTGAACTCCCGCTACGCGACGGCGAACACTTCGGCCCTCACGATGTGGAGCAGTTATGCCCATTGCTGGAAGAGCTGAAGCTGGTGCATCACGCCGGCGGCGCCTGGCATTGGACCAGCGATACCTATCCGGCCGACGCCACGAGTTTGCGCAGTATTTCGAGCGACAATTTCGTCGTGATCGACGAGACCGGGGAGCCGAAAGTAATTGCCGAGGTGGCCCACACCGCGGCCCCTTCCGAGCTCCATCACAAGGCGATTTATCTGCACGAGGCCCGGCAGTATCAGGTGGAGCGGCTGGATTTCGAGAATCGCAAAGCCTACGTGCGCCGCGTCGAATGCGACTATTTCACAGACGCGATCGACTACACGCAGGTCAAAGAGCTGGAGTGCTTTGAACAGACAGCCATCGAAGCGTCAACCGCCGGCGCGCACCACGGTGAGGTGAGGGTGAACCGGCAGATCGTCGGCTTCAAGAAGGTCAAGTTTTATACGAATGAGAATGTCGGGGCCGGGAGCCTCTCACTGCCGGAGCAGGAGATGCACACCACCGCGTTCTGGCTCCATCTGTCGAATGAGTTCCTGAACACGATGCCTGAGTTCTCAGCCGCCGAGAAGCAGGCCGGCCTGACGGGCTTGGCCAATGGCCTGCGGGCGATGGCGGCGTTGCTGCTGATGTGCGATCCGCGTGACCTTGGCGTGGCCATCACCGAGAATATCTCCGGGAGTTTGCAGACCTGGGAGCCTGATTTGTTTCTTTATGACAACTTTCCTGGCGGGGTTGGGCTGTCTTCTCCGCTTTATCGGTTGAGAAGCCGGCTGCTGGATGTAACGGCGCAACTGATTGCCAGTTGTCAGTGCGAATCCGGCTGCCCAAGCTGCGTAGGGGCTCTGGGTGAAGTAGGCGAGCGTGGCAAGATTGTCGCGTTGCGCGTGCTGGATTTACTCGGAGCCAAGCGTTCGGCCGAATTGTGAGCGGCTCTGTACCGATATTGGATCGCTTTTTGTTTGCCCCCAAAAAGAATTTTCTTTCCGATTGAAACGACTGAGCTCTTCGAATCACAATAGGACAACACAAATAAGGCGGGGCCTTAGGCGGCGAGCCGTAAATCAGAAGACCAGCGGCGCCGCTCAGTCGAATCGGAGGCATTATGAGTCAGACGGTTCCCACCGTATCGCGTCGCCGTGTCCCGGCAGCGCCCACTTCCATTCCTGCATCTTGCAGGTACCGCGCCCGGGGGGTATACTCATCGGTTCTACCTTTCCCACAGCGCATGAGCCAGGAGACTTTCGACCAGCCGTACATCGACGCCCTCGTAGGGGGCCGGCCGGAAGTGCAAGCGCATTTCACCGAATACTTCGGCGAGCTACTTAATCTGAAAGTGCGTTCCGTGAGGTCCGCGCAGCTACGCGAAGATATTGTCCAGGATACTTTTCTGCGGGCGATTGCGTTCCTTAAGCGGGGCCATTTGGATCACCCCGAGCGGCTGGGGGCGTTCATGTGCCGCGTGTGCGAAAACACCAAAAAAGAGCACTTTCGCAAATTGGCGCGCGATATGGCCATGGCCGAAGGGCAGGAAGACCCGCCCGACGAGTCCGCCGGCAGCGAAGAGCGCCTGGTCACCGATGAGCGCAAGCGCCACGTCCGAAAAGTATTGGAGGGGATGCCGGAGAAGGATCGCAGGCTCTTGCAGGCTCTCTTTATAGAGGACCGCGACAAGGACGAGGTGTGCCGCGAGTTCAAAGTGGACCGCAACTACCTGCGCGTGCTGCTCCATCGCGCCAAGGCCAAGTTCCGTGAAAGCCTGGAGCGCGGGGGCTCGGCGTTGCTGGCCGTACTGCTTCCTTAAAATATGTTCATAATGCCAGCTGTTTGACGCGGTTTGCAACGATTCGACGCTTTCGTTCACTATATAGTCAGTGAAGGCATGAATCATCTACTTGCCGTAAAATCGAGGGCTACCGAGCGATACCTGCTCGACGAGTTGGACGAAGAGAGCCGCTTGGCGTTTGAGGAGCACTATTTCTCCTGTCAGGATTGCGCTACCGACGTGAAGGCGGCGGCGCAGTTTGTCGACAATGCCAAGGCGGTTTTGAGGGCCGAGCCGGAAATCCGCCGGTCCCCCGTCCGGTTTCCGTCCTGGCTGCAAAGCGCGGCGGTTCCGGCAGCCATCGCGGCCTGCTTGGCCGTAGGCTATTTTATCCCTCATCCTAAAAAGCCCGTTGGTGGATTGATTGCGACAGTCGCGTTGCCCGCAGCGGCGCGAGGCTCGCAAGCTACCGAACGGACGATCGTAGTGGACAAGGAAACATCGCTCGTCCAGGTTCGGCTTGATGTAGCCGATGACGTGAAGGCGCCCCGCCTGTTATGGCGTGTGCGGACAGCCGGCGGCCTGGAGTTGGCGAGTTTCCTGACGGCGCGTGAGAACGAGGTAACCCTGCCTCTGCCGGCCGCCGAATTCCCGGTGGGACACTACGAAGTGATTTTGAGCTCGGATACGCCCGGCGCGGCGATCATGGAACGTTTCGGGTTCGCGATCCAGCACAAATAGCAGCAAACTCAAGATCGAGGGAAAATTCACATGTCCAACCGCACCGGTTCGGCGTTCGCGCCGAACCTCTACTTATTCCAGGCCAATGCTGCCGCACTCAGTCTGCGTCTGAGGCGTCCGCACGAGGTGATGTACACGGAAGGCTCGGCCTGTCTGATGGGGATCGGTGGTGTAGCCAAAGCCGAGTGCCACACGCTGTTCCGCTTGCACGGAGGCATTCTCGGCGCCGATAGCTACAGCACCGAAGTTACCGGCGACTTTGTAAATCGCAAAGCGGCCCGCGACATGACCGATAGTCACGCCCCAGCCGTTTCCGCTTGGGAAACCAATCGGCTGGCCATTACCACCACCACGCAGTGCACCGTCAACGGATTTCATTCGAAGAACTTCGACAGCAGCGCCCGCATCGATGGCCCCTCGTTGCGGATTGGCCAATTCGACTTCAGGATGGAAGGCACCAGTTCCCGCAAGGATGGTGAAGAATTGGCGATCGGCTTCAAACGGCTGTCCTTCTCCTCGGTGTTCATCAACGGCATGGAGCTAAAGGTGACGGTCGAGCGCAGCCTCTTTAACGATTGCCCGACGTTCGGGTCTTTTAAGAAGAAGTTTGAAAGCGGCAAATTCCCCAAGGAGTTCGCGCATATGGTCTATAGTCCGGCGGGGCAGGGCGGTAAACTCCACGACCCGCGGGGCTTCTGCACCGTGACTGTGGTAAACAAGATCCAGTGGAAAGATCCGAAAGGCGATCCGAACATGATCGAGGGCCATTCGATCAAAGTGCCAGGCTATGGCACCATCTATCTGGGCGAGATGACGATCGCTCCACTCCAGCGGCGTCTGCATATGGTTCGAGTGGAACTGGGGTGCCCGGATGGCGGCAGCGGTGGCGGCGGGTTGGGCTGTCTCGGCGGACACGATCGTCCGTAGGCTGCGCCATCCTGCTTTTCGGCCTGGTTGCGGCGGCGTGCCGAACCGGCGAGTCGATTGAAGCGCTGGAAAGATCGGCGAGCCAACTACTGGAGCAGGGCAAAACCCCTGAAGCGCTCAAGGTAGTGCGTCGGGCTCGCTCTCTTGTTTCGACCGATCCCCTGGGAGCCGCGCGCCTGAGGCTTCTGGAGGCCGAAATTCTCATCCTCTCGCAGCGTGAAGATGAGGGCTTGGCCCTGGTAGTTCCCGGGCTCGGCAAAGAGTCGACGGGCCTGGCCGCGCGTGAAGCGATGCTGACAGGCATGGCTCTACGGCGGAAAGGGAATTGGCCGGCGGCCAAGCCCAAGCTGGAGTGGGCGTTGGCAAAGGCTCATGACGACCAAGACCGCCGTACCGAGGTGAAGGCCGGTGTCCAACTGGGGGCCGGCTTTTTCCGCCGCCACGAGTGGGACGCTGCCATCGCAGCCTTACAGCGCGCCGCTGCGGTTGCCGCTCAACTGGGCGATGCGTATCTCAAAGTTAGCGTGCGCTTCAACCAGGCATCGCTCTTGATGCGTCGTGGCGAACCGGACCGGTCCACCGAACTGTACAAGGAGGTTGTCAATGACCTGCTACGGCACCCTAACCCTGTTTTGATGGCGAGTTCCCTCGACGACATGGCGCAAAACTACTTAAGGGTAGGTGACTATGAGCGAGCCCTGGAAATGAACGCCCGGGCTCTGGCGGAGTTTGCCAATCTTGATCTGCCCAGAGACACGATGCAGGCGCGAGGGTTGAGGGGCCGGCTCCTGGTCGAATTGGACCGCCCCGACGAGGGCGCCGCGGAATTGGAAAAAGCGGTGGAACTGGCCAAGCGGCAGGGCAATCTGGAGCAACTAAAGCGCTGGGCAGGAAACCTCACGCTGGCGCTGCTGGCTCTCGACCGGCTCGACGACGCGGAGCGAGTTGCCAACGAGACGTTGGCCTCAGACCCGGTCTCGCCATATTTGTTAGCCAATCGCAGCGTGATCCAGGAGAGGCGCGGACGGCTGGCCGAAGCGCGTCACGATTGGGAAACCGTGATGGCCAACCCCGACTGTCCGCCTGAGATTTATAGGGAAGCCGAATTCGGCATGGCCCGCCTGCATGCGGCTGCCAACGAGCGTCCCGCGGCCATCCGCCACTATCAGAAAGCCATTGCGTTGGTGGACCAGGGGCGGGCTTCGCTCCGCACCGAAGATTCCCGGCTCACGTTTCTAAACGGCGTCATGAAGATTTATCGAAGCTACTCGAGTGCTCTCACGCGATGGGGAGACGAACGAGGCGCACTGGCGGTGGAGGAATCCAGCCGGGCGCGCCTGCTGGGAGATCAAGCCGGCCGGCCAGAACCTCAGCAATCCATCGAAGCACTCACCGGCTTGGCATCAAAAACCGGCAGCGTCTTTCTTTCCTTCTGGGTTGCCCCAAACGGCGGTTCGCATGTGCGAGTTATCGGAGGCGGGCGTAGTGAACGCGTGCCGCTGGAGAGGGTGAACCCAAAGGAACTGACCCGGCTCGTCAGAGAACACAATGATCTGATAGAAGGCAATGAAAAGGCAGATCCGCGCAAGCGCGGCAAGGCTGCTCTTGAGCTCTACGAGCTGCTCATTAAACCCCTGGAGGACCGCATCCCCGCCGGCGCCCACGTCGTGTTGATTCCGGACGGAGCGCTACACCGGTTGAACTTTGAGTCTCTGGTGCGGGTCAAGGATGGCCGCAAGGGGTTCTGGATCGAAGATGTCACACTGCAAGTGGCGCCCTCCCTTTCGCTGTTGAGGGAGCAGCTGCCTCTGAAGGCCGCCTCCACTCGGTCAATGCTATTGATCGGCAACGCGCTGGCGGCGCCTGACTTCGGCACGCTCGCACATGCGGCCTCGGAGATGAAAACCGTCCGGAACATCTTCGGTGAGTCCGCCGTCACCAGTCTCGATGGCAGTGCGGCCACCGTCTCCTCTTACGTTGCCGCCTCACCCGGTTCCCGCACCCACATCCATTTCACCGCCCACGCGCAGGCCAATTTCGTTTCGCCCCTTGACTCCGCGGTCATTCTCACTCCCGAAGAGCTCTCGAATGGCGGCAAGCGTTATCGCTTGCTGGCGCGCGACGTGGCCGCGACTAGCCTGCAGGCCGAAATGGTCACCGTGTCCGCCTGCCGCAGTGCGGGGGACCGCGCGGTACTCGGAGAGGGCATGGTCGGCTTCGCGTGGGCGTTTCAGCGTGCCGGCGCCGGTAACGTGGTGGCGGGACTCTGGGATGTCGACGACCGTTCCACCACGCAGTTGATGGAAAAACTGTACGCCGCCATACACGCCGGCAAACCGCCCACCGAGGCGCTGCGCGCCGCCAAGCTCTCGTTCATCTCCGAGAGCCGCACTTACGCGAAGCCCTACTACTGGGCGCCCTTCCAAGTCTACTCAAGGAATCTACGGCCGCTGCGAAAGTGAAATCGAAGCCCGATCTTTTTTCCGTGAGCGTGAAACGTTCTGGCCTTGAACGTCACTACACAGGTAACCGATCTAGAGAATTCGGTTCGGAGGAACCAGCGACCATGGATGAGTCTCCTGCATCGGAGGCGGGAGACCACCAGGTTGCCCTTGGGCAGATGCGGCACCGGAGCTTCGGCGCTCGCGGGAATTTGCCCGGC
>JAYTKJ010000258.1:0-23750 GCA_043730365.1 Acidobacteriota bacterium
ACATGCTGTCGATCCACCAGAACTTTGTCTCGCCGGACGAGAAGGTTCGCCAGCAGAACATCGATCACACCAAGCGCTGCATCGACCTTGCCTCCCAAATGGGCATACCCGCCATCCGCCTGAATTCCGGGCGCTGGGGCACCATCGCCTCGTTTGACGACCTGATGAAAGTGAAGGGCGATGAACCGCCGCTGCCGGGATACAAAAACGATGACGCGTTCACTTGGTGCATCGACTCGATTGAGAAGTGTCTGCCTCATGCGGCCAAAGCCGGCGTGGTGCTTTGCCTGGAAAATCACTGGGGCCTGACCACCGATCCCCGCGCCGTGGTGCGCATCGTCGACGCCATCAAGTCGCCGTGGCTCGGCGTCAATCTGGACACTGGCAACTACGTGGGTGATCCCTACTCCCAAATGGAGATCCTGGCTCCCCGCGCCACTATCGTGCAGGCCAAGACCTACTACGGCGGCGGCGTCTGGTATACCCTCGATTTGGATTACCAACGCATCGCCGCAATCCTGCACAAACACCACTACCGCGGCTGGATCTCGCTGGAAATGGAAGGCAAGGAAGAGGCCGACGGCGCGGTCGCCAAGAGCCTCGCGGTGCTGCGTAAGGCTTTCGGGTAACGCTCCTTGTTCGCGTCAACGACACCCCCTCTTGGGGCATTGCCGCCCGAATTCGTTCCCAAAAACCGCATCACAAGTGTAAAGTGAATCACCTACGCCGACGATAGACCCAGTAACAGCAATGGGCACTATTCCGGGCTTTCTGAGCAGTCTTCTAGAACCATCTTCCGTCGCCATGGTGCTTATCGGCGCTGCGATGGTGACTTTCCGCGTGCTCCCGTGGCGCCGACGCGGCTAGTGTTCCACCTCAGATACTAGAGAGCTTTGAGTGGACGATCTACGCAGAGGAATTCGATCGGCCTACTCATTTACGCCGCTGCCTGGATGTCACGGGCCGCAACGTGACGAACCGTGTGGTGCCCAGCTATTGCCTGGCGTATTTTCTTGTCGGCGAAGCTACAGCCGCCGCGACAACGCGGCCAAGTTCACCTGCGGCCAGGCTCCCCTCCTGGCCAATCATCGCCAGGAGGCGCGCGCGAGTGTAAGGATTGTTGAGACAAGGACACTGGTGTCGGGACCCGGCTAAGTTTTTTCACTTGATCGAGAGTCGCGCTCGGGGTCCGAAGACCGCTCCGTCGAAAATGCGCTGAGTCTTCGCCAAAAATGCGCTGCGTCTTCGCATTTTCATCGCTTTCAATGTTCGTCCGAACATCAGGGCTTGCTGGCGCGCGCGGCTCAGTAACGGAGCCGTGACCGCGAGCGGTGGTCAATAATTACGCGCGACACCACTAGCGCCCGTGTTCACCGCAAGGCTTGCAGCGCGAAGCCGGTGGCGATGAGCGGGTCGTCCTCTTTCACCAGCGGCTCGGGGTTGGCCCAGCTTCCGTCGGCGCGGCGCTCGGAGCGGAGGAGGCGGTCTTGATCGATGTCGCGCGGCACGCCCAGCAGCCGGAACGCCTGCGAGCTGGCCGCCGCATAGTAAAAGCGAAGACCCTGCGGCCAGCGCGCGTAGGCTTCGCCGGAGAATCCTGGTGCGGCGTCGGACCGATGTTGTTTCAACAACCAGGCTTTGGCCGCGTCGATCCGCGACCGCTCTCCGCCGGTGGCGATCAGCGAGATGATGCCATCGGCCGTCGCCGTTCCATAGCTGCGGAGCGCGCCGGCCTTGTTGGCATCGAGCACGACCGTGGAGAAGTGGAAACCGCCGTCGTCATTCTGGCAGCGCTCGAGAAAGATTCGCGCGCGCTGCATCGCGGGATGGCGCTGCTGGATGCCCGCCGCCGCGAGGGCTTCGACAACATGGCGGGTCATCGACAGATCGACGTGGCCGGCGTTGGGCGCCGTGCGCCGGTCTCCACCCATGCCCCATGCGCCGAAAGCGGGATCGGCTTCACGCCAACCGTCGGCTTCGGTGAATTGGCGCGACAAGAGATAGTCAACTGACTTAGGCGCCCGCAGCGCTTGCACGGCGAGTGAGGTCGCGTAGTTCGGATAGTCAGGCAGCACCGGATTGGACATCCCGACAGCGCCTTCAGCATTGGTGTGCGCCGTGAGAAACGCGCATCCACGTTCCCACGCCTCGCCCTGCCTGGGGAGGGACGCCAGGACGAATCCGGTGAGCGATTGCCCGGAGCGGAGGAGTCCGTAGGTACGGCTATGCCACCCGCCGTCTGGCGATTGTTGCTCGAGGAGCCAGCGGCTCTCGGTTGGGAACCGGAGAGCCGCTGCAGAGAGAAGAAAGTCCCGGCGTCGCATGATAGTGAGTTAAAGTTGCTGGTCAACCATCAGCGTAAGGATTGCCGCGGCGGTCACCGAGACGCGTCCCGTGATGCAATGATGCCCAGCCCACGTGCCGTCTTGATTTTGCAGTTCCACCAGTTGCGTCTTGATCTTCTCATTCCAGTCATGCCACGGTTTGCCGCCCGCACGCCTCATGCTCTCGCTGATATTGAGGTAGGAGAAGAACTCCTCGCCGCCCATCGAGCCGAAGCCCCGTACATACCCGGCGTCGCTCAACTGGCTGGTCATCTGGCGAATCTCGTTGGCGTTGGACTTGCGTGATGCTTCCGTACGAGTGAGCTGTTCGAGTGCCTGCGCGCCTTGATAGAGCGCCACTGGTGGAGCCGCTCCCGTGGGCATCCCGCGCGGTGTGCCGGACGCCGGCTTGGCGCCGCTGTAGGCAAGGTTTTCGCGCGTGTACTTGTCAACCCGTTCCATCACCACCGCACTGACAGCAAGGCCGCTGTCCTTGGCTTTGTTCAGACTGCGCGAAGCCATGGATGTCCCGATCACCGGTGCCCAGCCGCCGGAGGAATTCCAGCTTCCGTCCTTTTGCTGGTTCTGTTCGATCTTGGTCACACACTTACGAAGCCCAGCGCGGACACGGGCGGCGAGGCGCTGGTCTTGCACTTTCTTGTCGAGCTCCGATAGCAGCATGGAACTGAGGAACGTGTCGATGAAAGGCCCGAGTTTGCGCTGGATTTGCGTGTCCCGAGCGTTGGTGACAGCCAAGCCCTCCGTGGGCGATTGCTCGATGCTGGCCAGAATGAATTCAAGCCCGCGCCGCGAGTTGGCGGCGTATTGTCCCCGGTCCGGTGTATGCCCCGCGTGCAATAGGGCCAAGACGGCCACCGCAGTGTTGGCGACGTCATTGCCGGAATGCTCCAAGCGTTCGCCGGTGCGGACGAACGATGTTTCGCCGCCATCCTGCCCCCAGCCTCCGTCACGGCCTTGCGTTGACACTAGCCACCGCAGGCCCTTCTGAACTGCCTCAGGGGCGTTGCCCGCCAGTTTGGGGTTAGCCGCAGTTCCAGGACCAGCGGCCCAGGCCGACAAGGCGAAAAGTAGTGAGATGAGTAACGGTTTCATTGTGGAATGAACCTCCTTCGTGGAGGGCATGCCGCGGGCTGTTGAACCCTTTCAATAATTTGACCCGCCGGGGCAAGTTTTTACGCATAATCTTTATGGGGGCCCACATGATCAGACTCTATGTTGGCGGGTTGCTTTGGGCGATGTGCGGGTGTGCAGCCACGCTGGCGATTTCGCCGGAGACCGTGAATCAGTGTGCGAGCGGCCTGGGTCGCGTCACGCTCTCGTGGTCAGGGGCCAGCGGACCGGTGGACGTGCGCGTGGGCAGTTCTCAGGGCGTTTCAATGACAGGAGTGGTTGGGCCGGAAGGCAGCGCTTCCAGTGGAAATTGGGTCACCGATGGGTTGGGATTCTTCCTGGTCAATCAACAGGGCGTCGCCGAAGCGCAGGCGACGGCACGAGTCCGTTGTGGATCGGTTCCACCGCCGATGAGCTACTTCCCGTTAGAGGTGGGCAATCAGTGGGTGTATCGGTTGGACTCGCGCCTGCAGACGTCGGACTATCTCACGCGGACAATCACCGGCACCGGGCAAGTGAACGGGTTGACCTACTATACGGTTTCAGACCAAACCGGCCAAGTGGTGATGCGGTTGCGACTCGATGCTGATGGCCGCATCCTGCGATTGGCGGGGAACGGCGAGGCGGTTCTGGTGGACCCCAGGACGGCTCTGGCTGCATCACTCACGGGCCCACTGGGCGTCTTTGCGGACGCGCTGCGGGTGGTGACGACGATGGGCGGATTGATTCGTGAGGAAAGCTTCTATGTAAGGGGGATCGGGTTGGCGAGGTCCTCGGCAACCATGCTCACCGGCTCGTCGGGCGGCTTTGTCTTGGGGCTCGAATTGGTGGAGGCGCGCCTGGACGGCGGCATCCGGTTGGTGCTTCCGGCGGCGCAAGTGAGTCTGTCGATCGAGAAAACGGTGCTGGATGTCACGGGCCGCAAGGTGACCAACTGTGCCGTACCAAGCTATTGCGTGGCGTGTGGCCTGATCGGAGCAGACCCGCCGGGCACTTACAAGCCGTGTGTGCAGGCGCGAGTAGAGGGGCGGCCCGGCGCGGATCTCGAGTTACGTAATCCCGCGGGGACAGCCGTCTTTCGGGCGGCGGCATTGGCCGGATCACTTCGCTATGTGCAGGTGCCGCTGTACTCGCGACCCAATGAGCCGCTGGCTCCCGGGCTCTACACCTTGGTGGTGAAGGCGAACGGCGAGGCCGAAGCCTCGATGGTGGTGCGGATTGAGTAGCGGCTATGATTGTCAGAATGATCAGGTTGACGTCCTTAGCTGTTCCGCTGTTCCTCGCCGCCACGATCCGCGCTCAAGCGCCACCGAAGCTTGTCGACGCGCACGTGCATCACAATGGCGATCTGAAATTTCTGCAACAACTGATCGAACGGCTTGACCAGCACAACGGCATCGCCTTTTTGCTCGTGAAGCCCGATCACCTGAAGCAAGTGACGGAATTCATGGCGGCTCATCCCGGCAAACTGATCGGCTTTGGTGATCTGTCACCGGACGACCCCAAGGCCCTCGACAGGATCGACGAGTTTCACCGGGCGGGCTTCCGAGGTCTTGGCGAAATCAGCCGGACCCGCAAGCCATACGATGACCCAAGCTACACGCCGTTCTACGATCGCGCGGCCAGGCACGGCATGATGCTGCTCTTCCACACCGGGATTGTGAACCGCGGCCGACCCGAAGTAGCCGAGGATGTCAGTGCTGACCGGTTGCGAGTGTCGCTACTTGACGGCATCGCCCGCCGCTATCCGAAAACCACGATCATCGGTGCGCATCTGGGAAATCCCGACTATCAGTGGGCCGGCGAAATTGCGCGTTGGAACCCCAACTTGTTCTTTGACGTATCAGGATCCACGCTCATCAAGAAGCAGGAGGACCCGAAGTTCTTCAAGTCCATTTTCTGGTGGTCCAGCGTCGCCAGCCCACATACGCCGAAGGCGCAGGCCAGCGCGTTTGAAAAATTGATTTTCGGATCCGACGTCTTCGGCGGCGAGCTGGCCGAATTCGATCAGTCGCTCGAACGGTACAAGCGCATGTTGGATGCCTGCGGCGTTTCCCAGGACGCCCAGGCGAACATCTTCGGCGGGACGCTCTGGCGCATTCTTAAGAGCGCAAAGGCCGAGTAGGCGCGGCGCCAAACCGCGAGGAACCGCTCGCGATGCCGCGCCGGAGCGAGTCCGTCTTGCGCGTGTTCCTTAAGAGCGCAAAGGCCGAGTAGGCGCGGCGCCAAACCGCGAGGAACCCGCTCGCGATGCCGCGCCGGAGCGAGTCCGTCTTGCGCGTGTTCCTTAAGAGTGGCCAGTAGCGCGGCCTGCTCTTCACTCAGTGGCTTGCCGCTCCATCGCTTCGGCAACTTCGCCCAGTGCCGTGCAGTAGACTGTGCTGATCCGGGTCAAAAAAAGCCCAGCCGTACGGATGGCGTTGATCGGATTGTCCTCAGGGTCGCGCTTCGGAGGGTCGGTCAATCCAAGCGCCCCCCTTTCGGCGCCCAACGCGGTCTCCAAGGTCTCGATGGCCCGATACACCGCTGGGCCCTGCGCAAGCGCCACCGCGCGCAATTGCTCATGAGCGTCGTTAGCCTGGAGTTGGGACAGGAGCGCTTCGCCTATTCGCATCTCAATGATGAGTTGATTGAAGTGCGGCTCAATACGCTCGATGAGGCGAAGCCGTCGCGCCGCGCTCGCAGCCAACGTCGACACGCCGAGTGCCCGCCGCGTCACTCGTGCCGTAGCCGCACGAAGTTCGCCTTCCGCCAATGCCCAGTCGCGGCGAGTATCGCCCACGATCCGTTCAACGGTGGGCCTGTCCGCTTTGGGTAAGTTGAAATCGGCAGCCGGGACTTGGAGCCCTGTATCAATAAAGGCCAACACCTGCTCAAGCTCAATTATGCGCGAGAAGGCCGTGTCGGCGAGTTCGCGCGCCGCCGTGGCCTTCTCCGGTTGATCGTCGCCCTGTGGAGCTTGGCCGGAAGGAAGGTGAAACCAAATCGAGCCGTCGTACCAGTCGTGAAAGACCCGCTCGCGGGCCAGCTTGAGGCGCAGGGCCTCGGCGCCCTCGGCCGCCACTTGCTTGGACGAAATCAGTTTCTCTGCCGTGACCGTATTGCCGATCCACACCTGGTAGGAGTGCAGTGACGCGTCTTTGCAGGTGGCTTCGAAATCGCCAAATAGTTCCGTCGCCGCGCCGTCCAGTTGGAATATGCCGGCGGCAGGAGTCGACTCGGCGCGCTCGATCCGCTGCTTGGTAGGCGGATGCGAGGCGTACATCGAAACCGCGCCGTCCATCGCGGCCTCGACCGCCGCTTGCGTCTGATCGCCGGGCAACTGGTGCAGATTCGAGGCCACCAGGGCGGGGAAATCGTCGCCCAGCCGCCCCTTTTGCCACGAGTGCGCCAGATCGCGGTGTGCCCAATTACTGGCGAGGTCAAGCACGGGCAGCCGCGTCATCGTCGCCGCGAAAGCGCGATCGCCCGCCACGCGCACCGCCACCTGATCGGCGTCAAACTCCATCTGCCGCGAGAGGAAACCGGCGAGCGCGTGCCCGGCCAGCATGAGTCCTTGCAGGATCTTGCGGGAAACCCAGATGAAGAAGCGAGCCAGATAGGTGACGATGGAAATCCGCCAGTCCAGGCCGCTCCAACGGATCAGCCGCGCGTCCCACTGATCCCGCTCATAAACCACGCGGGCAAACCAATAGCTAATAGAACGAATGATCAGGTTGAACGCCATGCCCGCGCCTTGACGAAAGTGTCCGAACTCGTGCGCCAGCACGGCGGTGAACTCGCGCAGCGACAAGCCTTGGACGAGCGGCAGACCGATGGTCAGCACCAGGTCATGGCTAAACAGACTCAGCCATCCCCGGCGCAGGCTGGCCGAGGCGTTGACGTCCACCGTGGCATCAATGCGGTGCGGGCGAGGTGCGCCAACGTTGTCGCAAAGACGATCGACAAGTTCGAATAGTAGTGGCGCTTGCCCTCGACTCAGCGTCAGCGGCGGGCTGGCCTTCTCGCCCCGCGCCAACAATGGCTTCAGAAGAAAAAGGATGAGAATCGGCCCCACGGCCACCGGCGCCAGTGTGATGACGTTGACACGTTTGAATTGTGGCAACACCTCGAAGGCGTAGTAAAACCAAGCCCATCCGGCCAGCGCCACCAGCCCTACATAAATCAGCGGCAGGAGAATCATGGCCCCCGCCGCTGCCGCCACTGCCAGCCGGTACAGCGCCGGTTCGCGCACGGGCTCGATGCGGTCGGCAAAGGCAGACCGGATGGATTCAACCGTCAGCATGTGTTACTACCAGTCGATCACGCTGCCGTCTTCTTTGTCGTAAGCCTCAGGGTTGCGCCAGTCATGCCCCAGCTTGTCGGCCATCGCGTTTTCATCCAACTCAATGCCGAGGCCGGGTCCGGTGGGCAGATCAAGATAGCCCTCACGAATTGTGAATGGGCTCTTCACGTAGCCCTCGCCGAGCGACACTTGTTCCTGGATTAGGAAATTCGGAATCGCGGCCGCGATCTGCACGCCTGCCGCCAGCGAGATCGGGCCTAGCGGATTGTGCGGTGCGATGGAGGCGTAGTAGGCTTCGGCCATGCCCGCGATCACGCGCACCTCGCTGATGCCGCCGGCGTGGCAAAGATCCGGCTGTAGAATCGTGGCCGCTCTTTTTTCCAGCACATCGCGAAATCCCCATTTGGTGAAGATGCGCTCGCCGGTGGCGATCGGCAAATGCGTGCCGCGGGCGATCTCGGCCATCAGGTCATGATTCTGGCAATTGATCGGCTCTTCGACGAACATCGGGTGATACGGCTCAAGGCCTTTGATCAACAACTTGGCGGTGGCCGGCGAGATAGCGCCATGGAAATCGATCCCTATGTCTACCTGATCGCCTACCGTCTTGCGTAACTCGGCGAAGCTTTCCACCGCAAACTGCACGTCGCCCGGCGTGTCCACGTAGCCTGACCAGCCCTTGCGTTTGGCCGGCCCCGTCTTGAACGCCGTGAAGCCTCGCGCCATGTCGCGCTTCAAGTCCGCTGGCGTGCTGGCATGCCCGTAGACGCGCACGCGGTTGCGCGTGGGGCCGCCGAGCAACTCATGTACCGGCAGGCCCAGGGCCTTCCCCTTGATGTCCCATAGCGCCATGTCAATGCCGCTCAAGGCGCTGGTCAGGATTGGCCCGCCTCGATAGAACGCATGCCGGTAGATAGCCTGCCAGTGATGCGCCACCGGGCGCGGGTCCTTGCCGATCAGATAGGGCTCGATCTCCTTGACGGCCTGGGCGCAAGTCAGCGCGCGGCCCTCGGTGATCGGCTCTCCGAGCCCCGTGATGCCGGCGTTGGTGTGAATCTTCAGGAACAGCCAGCGCGGTTTCACCAAGAACGTTTCCACCTTGGTGATCTTCAGCGGATCGCGCGGCTTGATCGGCGCGTTCTGCTGCGCCTGCGCCGCCATGGCGAGGCTGAACATCGCCCCTGTTGCTCCTGCTGCCGCGGCTAGCGATCGCCGCGAAAGGCCGTCTTGTTCTTTGCTCACTTCTTCTGCTCTCCTTTGGACTTGGTTAATACGGTGATGCCCTCGGCCGAATACCAAGCATGCCATTCGAGGACCAGGCGCCCGGCTTTCACCGTCGGGTCCTGCTCGGCCAGTTCCTTGGCCTCTTCGGCGGTGCCTTTGAAGACGAACATTCCTCGCAGCGCGCCGCTATCGGCGAACGGGCCTGCCAGGATAAGCTTGCCGGTTTTCGCCATCGCGTTGATGTGGGCCATGTGGGCTTGTTGAAGCTTCTGCGTCTCTGGCGTCGATTGCGGAGTCCACTGCGGGCCCCGTTTGAGGAAGGCCACCTGATAGGTGGTCATCTGATACTCCGGCCCGTTTTGCGCGGAAAGCAGAGCGCCGACGATGAAGATCAAGGTTGTGATGCGAACCATCCCAATATTATTTCACTGGTCGCAGCGTGGTGCCTGGCCTATGCTGTCAGTACATCGCGAATGACGTGACCGTGCACGTCAGTCAGCCGCCGGTTGATGCCGTTGTGGTAGTAAGTCAACTTCTCGTGATCGAGTCCGAGTAAGTGGAGCACGGTGGCGTGAAAATCGTGGATGGTGGAGACATTCTGCACGGACCGGCGGCCAAAATCATCGGTCGCGCCATAGCTGACGCCGCCCTTCACACCCGCTCCAAGCATCCAGACCGTGAATGCCTCCGGGTTGTGATCCCGTCCGAGTGTGCCCGTCTGGTGGGTGGGCATCCGGCCGAATTCGGTGGTCCAAAGTACGAGCGTGTCCTTGAGGAGTCCGCGCGCGTCCAGATCGCGAATGAAACCGGCAGTCGGCTTGTCCAGAATGGGGCAGTGGCGCTCATAATCCGCCTTGAGCGACTTGTGCGCATCCCAATTGAGCAGGCCATCAACTCCGGAGGCGCGCGAGCCACAAAAGAGCTGCACGTAGCGGACGCCGCGCTCGAGGAGCCTCCGAGCCAGCAAGGCGTTGCGTGCATAGGCGGCCATGAGCGGATTGCTGTCGGCGGCGCCATACAGATCGAGCGTGGCCTTGGATTCTTTGGAGAGGTCCGAAGCCTCTGGAGCCGACAACTGCATCCGGCCCGCGAGTTCATAGGCGGCGATGCGAGCGGCCAGGTCGGGCACGCCGGGGTGGTCGCGGAGATGGCGATCATTCATGCGCGAGAGCAACGCGCGGGAGGTTTCCTCTTCCGTGGCGCCAATAGCCGGCGGGCGCGCGAGATTCCGAATCGGATCGGCCGCGTTGAAAACGACAGCCTGATGTTCGCCGGGCAGGAATCCGTTGGTCCAATTGGACGGGCCCGACGGAGGAATACCGCGTACGTCCGGGATTGAGACGTAGGACGGAAGATTGTCGTTCTCCCGCCCGAGCGCATAACTGACCCATGAGCCCATCGCCGGGAAGCCATCGAAGATGAAGCCGGTGTTCATCTGCACGCAGGCGGGTCCGTGCGTGTTACTGCGAGCTGTCATGGAATGGATGAACGCCGTCTGGTCCACTAACTCGCCGAGATGAGGCAGCGTTTCTGCCACCCATTTACCAGACTGCCCCTTGCGCTCGAACTGCCAAGGTGACTTCATGAGATCGCCGTTGGCGCCCTGAAACGTCACCACCTTCTCTTCACCCGGCAACGGCTGCCCACTGCGCTTAATCAGTTCCGGTTTGTAGTCCCAAGTATCGAGATGCGAGACGCCGCCCGGACAGAAGATCTGCACCACCCGCTTGGCCTTGGCCGAAAAATGCGTGGGCCGCTCACCTCGCACGAGGTCTGCCAGAGCCAAGCCCAGGAAGTTGGAAACAAAATCGCGACGGCTAAAAGACATAGGAGAACTCGTTGGCATTGAGGAGGACTCGGCAGAAGAGCTCCAGCGAATTGGAGCTCAGGAACGTCTGCGCTTCGGCGGACTCCTCGGCTGACGGCGGGCGGCCCAGGGCGAGCAAGTAGGCCTTTTCCACCGGCGCTGCCGCTCCCCGCACCCTCGTGGCAAAGTAGCGCGCTTGATCAAGCATGAAGGCGGAGTTCATCATACTGAGAGCCTGCAGTGGCGTCGTAGTCTGCACCCGTCGCGGCTCGGGTAAGGCTGAGTCCGGACAATCATAGGTGCTCATCAGGTCATCCTTCACCGAGCGCGCCCATTGATGATAGACCGCGCGGCGATACGTTTCCGGGCCAGGATTCTCAAGAGGGTAGTAAGTGGCGACGTTGTCCACCGTGTAACGATAGAGCCGGAATCCAGGCCCGCCCATGGTCTCATTGAGTTTTCCCGTCACTGCGAGCACGGCATCGCGGAGCGCTTCGGCATCGAGCCGCCGCGGCGGAAATCGCCACAGCAGCCGTGCCTCGGAGTCCACGCCGAGCGCCTTTTCGTTGGCCGCCGAAGATTGCCGGTAGGTGGCCGACAAGACGATCTCGCGGTGCAACGGTTTCAGCTTCCAGCCGTGCGCGATCAGCCGCCCCGCCAGATAGTCAAGCAACTCCGGATGCGTGGGTCGTTCACCGTTGAAGCCGAAATCGGATGGCGTGCCGGCCAGGCCGCGGCCAAAGTGATAGTGCCACACGCGATTGGCCAGGACGCGCGCCGACAGCGCATTGCGATCGTCGGTAATCCAGCGGGCCAAGGCCAATCGCCGTTCCGCTTCGGGCGCCTCAGGATCAAGTTGGAACCCCGGCAGCATCTGTTCGAGCACAGACGGACTGGCGGCGGGCATCGCGTCGCCCAAGTCCATCGGGTTGCCACGCTTGTTCAGCTTGAGCGGTTCCTTCGGCTGTTCGAAGCGTCCTGCATAAACCGCCGGGGGCTTCGGGAGTTTGGCTACCAGCGCCTCCAGCTCCACCTTCCGTGCGAGCAGCGCTGCCGCTTCGGGGCGCGCCTGGGTCAGGAGAAAATCCTGCATCGCCTGCTCGCCATACGGCAGGCGGTCTTTGGAGTCGGCAACCTGCCTCCACTGCTGTCCGTCGAGCGAAACTTCTACCCTGTATTGTGTCGGTACCTGCGACAGAAAGCGGCCTTGAAACGCGCCCAGCCTGTCGCGCGACCATTGCACTTTGTCGATGCGTCGCGGCTCGCCCAGATCCACCGTAAGTTGCCCCGTGCCGCTGTCGCCGGAGATCCAGGCGGCATCGAACTTGCCGTCCGTAAGTAATTCGGGCTGGTAGAACGCCTTGTCATCCATGCTGGAGCGAGTCTTGCGCGCCGTGACCCTCGCGTGAAGGGCGAGGTTGACTCCTCCGGCGAACACTTCGATTTCATCCAGTGACGGCGATGACTTGCGATCCGCCGCCAAAATCTCCAGCCGCACATAGCGCGCCTGCACCGGTGCAATGGCTTCGGCGGTGAGCTTGGAATCTACGGCCGGGCGGTAGCCGCGGGTGAACTCGTCGCGTCGACCGCCGATGTCTGGCTCCGCCGAATCGCGAAGCTGCGCGATCTGTTTCTTCACGCCCTCGAGTTCGGTCTCCAGCGGCGTGGCTACGGCAGCGCGGGCGGCGCGTTCGGCGTCAGTAGTCACGTCGCGTTCGGCATGCTGCACGCCGGCAAACACCGCCGCGAGTTTGTAATAGTCGGCCTGCTGGATGGGATCGAACTTATGATCGTGGCAGCGCGCGCAACCGACCGTAAGTCCGAAAAAACCGGCGCTGGCGGCCACCACCATGTCGTCCAGATCGTTAGCGCGTTGGATGCGCGCTCCCTCCACGTTCTGGATGCCCACGGTGTCGTGAGTGCCGGCCACAAGAAAGCCCGTCGCCGCTTCGATGCTCATTTCGCCTGGAGCCAAACGGTCTCCAGCGAGTTGTTCGAGCACCATCTGGCGGAAGCTCTTGCCGGCGTTGAATGAGTCAATCACATAGTCGCGATACGGCCAGGCACGTTCACGGAGATGATTTTGTTCGTAGCCGTGCGACTCGCCGAAGCGAACGACATCAAGCCAGTGACGGCCCCAGCGTTCGCCATAGCGAGGCGAGGCCAGGAGACGGTCAGCCACTTTCTCGTAGGCATCCGGGGCGGTATCGGCGAGGAAGGCTGAAGTCTCGGCTGGCGCCGGCGGCAGTCCGGTCAGGTCAAAGGTGACGCGCCGGATCAAGGTGCGCCGGTCCGCCGCCGAATTCCGGGCCAGCCCCTTGTCGACAAGCGCGCTCGCGATCAGGCCATCGATACCGCCGGAGATGGGCTTGAGCGGTTGCAGGCTCCACCAGTCTTTGCCTCCGCGCCTTCGCTCGACTTGCTTGCCTGTGTCCCAAACTGCGCCGGAGTTCACCCAATCGGCGATGAGCGCGATCTCCGCATCGGGCAGCTTGCCACCCGGCGGCATCTCGCCTTTTTGAACCCGCTCCAGCAGGCGTGACGGATTTGGCGGCCGAGCGTTGAGCACCAGTCCGCCCGCCTTCGTCCCGGGGTTGTGGCAGCCGCCGCACCGCTTCTCGAACACCGCGACCGGCTGAGCGAGCAGGGACAGGGAAACGACAAACAGAATCAGCCAGCGCACATCACGGATCTTATCATTCGAGGCAGATCATGCTGGCGGCCAAGATCAGCTTATGGGTTAATCGCGGCGCAGGGCGACGGCCGGGTCTACTCGCGCCGCGCGGCGCGCCGGAATAAGGCTGGCCAGCACGGACGCGGAGATCAACAGTAACGCGGCGGCGGCCGGCGCAATCCAATCGAGTGGCGGAATCCCAGGCACGATGCCTCCCAGTACGCGGCTAAGCGCGACCGCACCAGCCAATCCAATGGCGAGGCCCACTCCGGCAATGGACGCGCCCTGCCTCACCAGCATCTTGACCAATCCATTCGGCGAAGCTCCCAACGCCAGCCGCACGCCGATCTCCTGGGTGCGCTGCAACACGTCGTTCGATAGCAGCCCATAGAGGCCCAGCGACGCCAGCAGCAATGCGCCCAGTGCGAAAGCGCCGAACAGAACCGCTTGCACGCGAGGCCCTGCTTGTGATTTGGCCAGGCTTACCTGTAAGCTGCGTATCGACGTGACGGGCATGTTCGGGTCAATCCGTTTGACGGCGGCGCGCAGTGCAGGCGTGAGGCTTTCGGGAGAAACCTCGGTCTCAAGCACGAATTCGTTCATCGGCCAATAGTTGCGGGTGTAGCTGGAGTAGACGGCCGGGGCGGCCTTCGGGTCCAGGGTCGCCTTTCGTACGTTACCGACCACGCCGACGATATCAATATATTGCGGCTTCTCACTCTTGCCGACCCGTACGTCGAAGGTAACGCGCTGGCCCAATGGATTGACCCCCGCCAGATAGCGCTCGACGAACTCCTGGTTCACCACCGCTTCGCCTGCGCCCTGCACTCGATCTTCAAACAGGCGGCCCGCGATCAGCGGTTGGCCCACGGCGCCAAAGTAGCTGTTGCTGACCGCGCGATGGTCTACGTGCAGGGTGCGCAGCGCCGGAGACAGTTCGAGGCCATAGACGGAGACGGCTCCAGATTGGGATTCGCCTTCAAGAGGCAACCTGTCGGTGAGCCCCACCCGGCGCACTCCAGGGATACGAGAGAATTCGTCGAACGCTTGCCTGTTGAATTGCTGGATGACCTTGCTGGGCGTGCTCCAAGGAAAGTGGAGCGACACGGCCAGCCGCCCTTCGGGCTGGTAGCCCAACGGCGCGCGCCGCATCTCCAAAAATCCCCGAGCCGCCAGAGCCGCCCCCACCAGCAGAACAACCGAGAGGCCAGCTTGCGCCGCCACCAGGATACGCCGTACGAGTTGACGGCCGCGCGAGTTAACCGCGCCTCTTCCCTCGCGCAGCGCCAGGCCGGCCCGGGCGCCTCCTGCCGCTTCCATCGATGGCAGCACGCCGAACAACAACCCACACAACATCGTGGCAGCCAGCGTGAATAACGCTACGCGTCCGTTGAGCTGCACTTCAGCCAGTCGCGGCAGTTCAGCCGGCAACATGTTCTTCAGGACGTCAACGCCCCAGTAGGCCAACACCAAGCCCAGCGCGCCGCCCGCCAACGCCAGCCACATGCTCTCGAGGAAAAACAGCCGAGCCAGGGAAAGCCTGCCTGCGCCGAGCGAGGCGCGAATGGCCGTCTCTCGAGTTCGCTCGGCGGCTCGCGTTATCAAGAGGCTGGCGATGTTCAGACAGGCGATCAGCAAAACGAACCCAACGATGCTCATGAGTAACCAGATGGGGCGGCGCGCGTCACGAGTCTCCGCATCCCGCAACGGCTCCAGGCGGGCTCTCAGGGCGCGATCGGTCTCCGGGTGCGCTTGCGCCAGGCGACCGGTGATCGTGGCCATCTCCGCGTTGGCCTGCTCGACGCTCACGCCGGGCTTCAACCGGCCGATCACTTCAAACCAGTTGCCGCTGCGTCCGGCGCCTTGAAAGCTGGGGTCGGCCGGCGCGATGGCATCGATTCCTTCCGGGTAGGTGATTCCCTGCGGCAATACGCCGATGACGACATAGTTTTTCTTTGAAAGAGACAGAGGCTGACCCACAATGTTGGGGTCGGCGCCCAGGCGATTCTTCCAGAATGCATGCATGAGCACCACTACTGGTTGGCCCACGGCGCGTTGCTCCTCTTCGGTGAAGCCCCTGCCGAGAACAGGTGCGGTTCCCAGCAGCGGCAGCATCGCACCAAACGTGCGGCCAAGCGTGATCCTCTCGGTGTTGCCTCGGCCGGTCATCACGAGGCCTTCGCCGTAAAACCCAGCCAGTGCCGTGAAAGACTGCGCCTGCTCGCGATAGTCGCGAAAGCGCGCCGGGTTTCCGCCGGTGCCGTTGCCGTCCAGACTCTCCTGAATCATCCACACTTCGTCGGCGCGCGGGAATGGCAGCGGTTTCAGCAGCACGGCGTCGACGACCGAAAACACCGAGCTGTTGAGCGCGATGCCGATCGCCAGCGAACCCACGACGGCAGCCACCAGACCGGGGCGCCGGCTCAACCCGCGCGCGGCAATACGGGCGTCCCGCAGCCATGCGTCCAACGTGACCAGCACATCGGCGTCGCGCGTCTCTTCACGTAGTTTGGACGCGCCGCCGAACTTCAACATCGTCTGCCGCCGCGCTTCGGCTTCGTTCATTCCGCCGGCGACGTATTCACTGACGCGCTCTTCGACGTGAAAGCGGATCTCGTCGTCAATCTGGTTTTCAGGGCCCGCACCCGGCGCCACCGTGTTGCGTAACTTGTCGAAGAATCCCATGTTTGTTTCCTAGCTCCCGAAGTTCAAAACAAACTCAACACCCTGGGTTAGCCTGCCCCAACTGCGCTCTTCGTCTTCCAGTTGCTTGCGCCCCTGGAGCGTCAAGGCGTAGAAGCGCGCTCTTCGATTGGTGTCGGTCAACCCCCATTCGGATTCGATCAGGCCTTCCTGCTCCATTCGATGCAGGGCAGGGTAAAGCGATCCTTCTTCTACGCGGAGCATGTCCTGGGAGACGCGCTCGATGTGTTGGGTGATCGCGTAGCCGTGTTTCGGGCCCGCAGCGAGTGTCTTTAGTACGAGGAGCCCGAGGGTACCCTGCAGGATATCTGACTTCGATCGACTGGCCATTTGGTATCTCCTGTAGCTGACTAGGTGTAGCTGGCTACAGGTAGACTACTAGGTATCGCGTGGTCTGTCAAGTGGCGGCTTTGCCTCGCCACCCCATTTGCAGTGATAGCGTTACTCCAAACCGGCGCGTAAGCTGCATGATAGTATGATAGATTCCCCTCATGGTTGAGAGCGTCCCAGGAGTTCTTGCCCGCATCGTCGAGCACAAGCGCGTCGAACTTGCCGAACGCCGGTGGCGCAAGGATTTGCTTGAGCGCGAGGCCGAACGGCGTAGCGGGGCGCGGCGCGATTTTGCCGCCGCTTTAACGGCGAATTCACCGGCTATCATCGCCGAAATCAAGAAGGCTTCACCCAGTAAGGGTGTCTTGATGGAGGAATTCGATCCACGCCGCATTGCCCGGGCTTACAGTCGAGGAGGCGCGGCTGCCGTCTCGGTGCTCACCGATTCCAAGTTTTTTCAAGGTTCCTTAGCCGATCTCGAGGCCGCCCGCCAGGAGATCAAAGTCCCGGTCCTGCGTAAGGATTTTACCCTCGACGAGTTCCACGTGATTGAGGCGGCGGCGCACGGCTCGGACGCGATTCTGCTGATTGCCGCGATTCTAACGGAAGTTGATCTGCGTCGTCTGCGCGAATCGGCCGAACGCTTCCGCATGTCGGTGTTGGTGGAGGTCCACAACGAGGCAGAACTGAAGCGGGCCGTAGGTTCAGGGGCCAAGATCATCGGCGTCAACAATCGCAACCTTGTTGACTTCACCGTTTCACTGAACACTTCCGAGAAATTGGCAGAACACATCCCAAACGGCGTCATCCGGGTAACCGAGAGCGGCATTCACTCGGCGGTGGACGTGAGGCGATTGCAGTTGTACGGCTATCAAGGCTTCCTGGTGGGTGAACACTTGATGACGGCGGCAGCAGCGGACAAAGCTATCCAGGCCCTCAGGGGAGCGGCATGATTGTGAAGGTGTGCGGCATAACCTGCGAACAGGATGCGCGCGGCGCCGTTGCGGCCGGCGCCAATGCTTTGGGATTTAACTTCTGGCCGGGTAGTCCCAGATATCTGACGCCAGCAATTGCGCGAGGTTTCGTGCCGCAGGTGCAGGGCGCGCTCAAGGTCGGCGTCTTTGTAGACTCGTCCGCGCAGGAGATTGGCGAGTTGGCCCGGCTCCTTCATTTGGACGTGGTTCAGTTACATGGCTCTGCCGAGCCACCCGGCGACGTTCACTATTGGCGCGCTTACTCCGTCAAATTGGGCTTTGACGAGGGCAGCCTGAGAGATGAGGCGGCCGAGGCTTATCTGCTTGACGCGCCCGCCGGAACGCTGCATGGTGGAACGGGCCAGACGTTCGATTGGACTCTGATTCGCCGGTCTTCGCGCAAAATCGTGGTGGCCGGTGGCCTTGACGCCTCGAACGTGGCGCTGGCGATCTCCACAGCGCGGCCCTGGGGCGTGGATGCCTGCTCCCGGTTGGAAGGGTCTCCCGGCCGGAAGGACCAAGCCAAGGTGGCAGCGTTCGTCGCGGCCGCTCTCGCTGCTTCGCAAATAAATTCATGATGACTTCTCAACCGGATTCGCAAGGCCACTTCGGCCCCTACGGTGGACGCTATGTCCCGGAGACTCTGATGTCTCCCCTTGAAGACGTCGAGCGGGCTTGGCGCGCAGCCAGCGAATCGGTTGAATTCCAAGCCGAACTCAAGGACCTGCTGGCCAACTACGCCGGCCGCCCCACGCCGCTCTACCATGCCAAGAGACTGAGCGAGACGCTGGGCGGAGCCAAGATCTATCTCAAGCGTGAAGACCTGCTGCACACCGGCGCGCACAAGATCAACAACTGCATCGGTCAGGCGCTCCTGGCGCGGCGGATGGGCAAGCGCCGCATCATTGCCGAAACGGGAGCGGGGCAGCACGGCGTGGCTTCAGCTACGGTTTGTGCGCTGTTCGGCCTCGAGTGTGTGGTCTACATGGGTGAGGAAGACATGCGGCGGCAGCGTCTCAACGTCTTTCGGATGCGCCTGCTGGGCGCCAAAGTGGTGAGCGTCAACACCGGCAGCCGGACACTGAAGGACGCCATCAGCGAGGCCATGCGCGATTGGGTGACCAACGTGGAAACCACTCACTACCTGCTGGGATCCGCTCTGGGCGCGCATCCTTATCCGACTATGGTTCGCGATTTTCATCGTTGCATCGGCGACGAAGCCCGTGCCCAGGTTCTGGAGCGGGAAGGACGATTGCCGGACACACTGTTTGCCTGCGTGGGCGGCGGCTCGAACGCCATTGGGCTGTTCCATCCGTTTATCGGCGACGCCTCGGTGAAACTGGTGGGAGTCGAAGCCGGTGGCCGCAGCACTCAATTGGGCGATCACGCGTCGCGATTTTCAGGCGGTGTGCCGGGCGTCCTGCAAGGAACCTACAGCTATCTCCTGCAGAACGGCGACGGCCAGATTGCGCTGACGCATTCGGTGTCGGCCGGGCTGGACTACGCGTCCGTGGGTCCGGAGCATGCCTGGCTCCACGACCGGAATCGCGCCGAATACGTATCCTGTTCTGACTCCGATGCCTTGGCTGCCGCCCTGCGGCTGGCTCGGATCGAAGGCATCATCCCTGCGCTGGAATCGGCCCACGGTGTGGCGGAGGCGATCCGCCGGGCGCCGTCCGAGCCGGGCAAATTGTACATCGTCAACGTGTCGGGCCGCGGCGACAAGGACATCGATATCTATCGCGAGAACTTCCCTGAGATGGATCAGGAATGAGCCGAATCACTCAACTGTTTGACCGCCTGCGGCGGGAAGATCGCCGCTGCCTGATCGCCTACATCACGGCTGGCGATCCCACGCCTGAGCGCACACCTTCGCTCGTGGCCGCGCTCGAACGCGGCGGGGCCGATCTGATTGAACTCGGCGTGCCGTTCTCCGATCCGGTGGCCGATGGGCCGATGATCCAGCGGGCCAGTGACCGGGCGCTCGCCGCCGGAGCCACGCTGCCCAAAGTGCTCGAAATTGCCGCAACCATTCGCGCCCGTTCCGAAGTGCCTCTCCTATTGTTCAGCTATCTCAATCCGCTCTTACGTTACGGGATTGAGCGGCTGGCAGCCGACGCGCGCCAAGCCGGGATTGATGGCTGTCTGATCACCGATCTGAGCGTGGAGGAAGCGGGCGCCACCGTGCCGATACTGCGCGGCGCCGGGCTCGATACTGTCTTTCTGGCGGCCCCCACCAGTCCGGAACGCCGTCTCAAACTGGTGGCCGAATACTCGAGCGGCTTCGTCTATCTGGTCTCGCGGACCGGCGTCACCGGCGAACGTGATTCGCTGTCGGCCAGCGCGGCTCCGCTGGTGGAGGCGATGCGGCGCGTCACCAGCCTGCCGCTGGCGGTAGGCTTCGGCATCTCTAAGCCCGAGCACGCCGCCGAGGCCGGTCGTCTGGCCGACGCCATTGTAGTGGGCAGTGCCTTTGTGCGTTTGGTGGAGCAGTTCGGCGACAGCCCCGCACTGGAGGATCAACTCGAGTCTCTGGCGCGGCAACTCAAAGGGCCACTGGAGCGCGTGCTGGCATGACGCCCGAGGAAACCGCCGCCGGACTGGACGAGTGCCGCGAGCAAATCGACGTGTTGGACCGCCAGATCGCCGCGCTCCTGAATGAACGCGCCAAAGTGGTGGAAGTGATTGGCAGCCTCAAGCAAGGGGCGCAGATGCGTGTCTACGAACCTAAGCGCGAAGACGCAGTCTACCAGAATGTCACGGCCTCCAATGGCGGCCCCTTGAAGGCCGATGCCCTGAAGCGGATCTACGAGCGCATCATGGACGAAATGCGCACGCTGCAGCGGGACCGGATGGCGGCCAACCGGACGCCGGGAGAAACGAGCAAGCCATGATTGTCGTGATGCAGGAAGGCGCCACCGAGGATCAGGTCCAGGCGGTGATTGACCGGATGGTAGAGATGGATTTCACTATCCATCGATCTACCGGCATGGTGCACACGGTGCTCGGTGGAGTGGGTCCGGAAGAGCGCGTCAACCAGGCCGACTTTGAGGAGATGGACGGTGTTCAGGAATGCCGCCGCATCATGTCTCCCTACAAACTGGCCAGCCGCCACTTTCGTCCGGCCGGATCCGTTGTCAAAGTGGGTGCTCATGAGATCGGTGGCCCGCGGCTTTGGGTTTGTGCCGGCATAGCAGGCGCAGGCGCGGCGCAGATGAAGAAAGCCGTGGAAGGGCTGGCGGCGGCCGGAGCCAGCGCTATTCGCGTACGCCGTCCACTGCGGGCACGCGACGAGGTTCTCCAGGCGGCACGCGAGGCTGCGACCGCGTTCAAACTGAGCCTGGTAATCGAGGTCGCCGACTCAAGCGAGATCGCCCTGGCCGATTGGTACGCGGACATACTGCAGGTGCCTGGCCGCTCTATGCAGCAGCGGACTCTGCTGGCTGAGTTGGGGCGCCTGCGCAAGCCCATCCTTCTTGAGCGAAGCAATGCGGCCAAACTGGAGGAACTCCTCATCTCGGCCGAGGCGATCCTGACGGGTGGCAACTACGATGTGGTTCTCTGTGAGTCCGGCGTCCGCACCTTCGTGACGGCGCAGAACACCATGGACCTGGCCGTGATTCCGGTGGCTAAGAAGCACACCCACTTGCCGATTATCGTCGATCCCTGCGCCGGGACCGGGCGACGCGGCATGGTGCCGGCCATGGCCAAGGCCGCAGTGTCCGCGGGGAGTGACGGGCTGATGCTGGATGTTCAGGTTGGAGACGACGCTATGGCGAATGCCCAATCACTGAGCATGGAACAATTCCCGGTATTGATCGGTCAACTGGCTCGCATCGCAGCGGCCATGGACCGTTCAATCTGACCCGATATGCAGACGGTTGCGATCTTCGGGGTTGGTCTCATCGGCGGCTCCTTCGCGCTGGCGTTGCGCCGCGCCGGATTCAAAGGCGAAATCCTGGGTGTAAGTTCTGGTAGTACCATATCTGAATCTGTCCGGCTGGGAGTTATCGATCGCGGTGTTCCCCTGGAGGAGGCCGCACAGGCGGCTGACTTAGTCTATCTGGCACAACCCATCCGGCAGATAATAGAGACAATTAGTCTCCTTTCAGGCCGTCTTAAGCCAGGAGCTCTAGTCACCGATGCCGGCAGTACCAAGGTCGAAATCGTGGAGCAAGGCAAACGCTTGCTGAGGGCCCACCAATTCCTCGGCGGTCACCCCATGGCCGGCAAAGAGGTGCGGGGAGTGGCTGCGGCGGAGGCCGGTCTATTCCAAGGCCGAAACTACTTCCTTTGTCCGCAGGATCAATCCCTGGCAGATCATCCGGTCGCCAAGGAGTTCCTTGACTTTGTTGGCAACTTTGGAGCAAGCCTGGTCGTATTGACTGCCGAAGAGCACGATCGCCTGGTGAGTTTGACTTCGCATCTTCCTCAATTGGCCTCCACCGCTCTGGCCTCTGTGTTATCTAAATTACTAGAACCCCAGGTGGCGAGTAGCGGGGCTGGCCCCGGATTGGTTGATATGACTCGATTGGCCCAGAGTTCGTACGACTTGTGGGCGGATATATTGTTTACTAATGCTACTTTGATAGATCGCGCATTAGACTTATATATCAATGAGCTGCAGGCTATTCGTGATAGTTTGAGTCGCCAGGATATCGGTACCACTTTCGATCAAGCGTCGAAATTTGCCGCTTTCGTCAGAAAACCCAGATAGTTAGGTTGCGGCCACCCCCGTTTGGGCGATACACTATTCCTAACCTTTTCTTGGATAGGAATCGCGAGGCATTGCTCAATTACTCTTCCGTGCCAGTTCCGCTCCGCGACATTCCCTGGACTCGCCGCAGCCTCTACAGGGGCGTCTGTGTGTTTCGGGAAGGCGATCGCGCCGAGCTCATTTACTTTCTCGACGACGGCTTGGTCAAACTAAGTCGAGACGTCGAGTCTCATCGCAAAACCATTGTGCGCCTGGTGCGTCCGGGCGAGTTGATCGGGGATCGGTCTCTGAATGGTGTTGCCAATCAGAAATACACGGCCGAGGCACTTTCTGACAGCATTTGTTGGGAGGTGGGCCAGCTGCAATTTCAGGAAGTCTGCAACTCCTCGGCACTCGCTTTGGCCTGGGTCACGGAGCAAGTAGAAAAACGCCTCGCCGAAGTAGAGAGGCGGATCGAGTTGATTTCGTTCGCCAGAGTAGAGATACGGTTGCTGGCGTTGCTAAGCGATCTGGCTGAGGCCAGTGTTACGCCGCTTAATCCTCGAACGGAGAATATTCACATTCCCCTATCGCAATCTGAGATCGCCCAGTTGATCGGCGCCACTCGCGAGACGGCATCCACCACTCTCAATCAGTTTGAACGCCGCGGCCTGGTGCGGTTAGGGCGACGGCAGATTGAAGTAGTCTCGCTCCAATCGATGCGGGAAGCCGCTTCCCGGCGCGACCACCGTGCCGACGGCGCACACGCGTGAAGCGTGGTACCGCTGCCCGGCACTAGCCGTCCAGTGTTTTCAATCACTTGAATTTTGGTGGTCAACGTGCTTTGCTGAAAGGCATGTACGGCAGAATCCTCTTGGCGCTGACGGCCAGTACGATGGCGATTGCGTCCGGCGGCGATCCTGGCAACGCAATGGCCTCGGCCAACGTCAACTCCCGTTATACCGTGGAGAGCGTCAACGTCTTGCCAATGGGTCTGAAGCGCATCAGCGCACCCCTGCGGGACCGTCTGCAGCAGTTTATCGGCGCGCGTTTCGATCAGGCTCTGGTGAATGACGCGGCGCAGCGGATTCGTGGTGAACTCCAGAATCTCCCGGTTACCGCCGAGGTGAGCAAGGGTTCGGCGCCGGATCAACTGGCCGTCACCTTTCATGTGGAGACGCGCGATCGCCAGTTTGACGCAGGCGTCAGCCGGTTCCTCTTTCAGTCCAAGGAGAGCTTCTCCTACGGCCTGGACTTGTCCTATCGGGCCGATAGCAACCGTTACCACTTCGGAGGGCTGACCGACAGCGACGAACTGGTGGAACGCTACAGTGGCGTCAACGGCGGCTACGAAAGAACCCTGGGCTCCGGGCGAATTCGCCTGGGAGCGGAAGCCGCCGCATGGCGCTCACAATGGAATTCGTCTACAGAAGCGGCTGCCGCTGCCGCCGGTGATTCGCTGTACCGCTCGCGAGTCCGGCTCCAGCCGTCGGCCACCATCGAATTATTCAAGCCTCTCACGCTCCAGCTCGGCGTGAGTCTCGAGCGGCTGGAGCTTAATTCTCCAGCCGCTCGTCACGAGCTCTCCAGCGCCGTAACTGG
>JAYTKJ010000259.1:0-7406 GCA_043730365.1 Acidobacteriota bacterium
ATAGTGCGGGTTCTCTACGGCCTGGTAGCCCACCTCGTCGGTGTCGCCTTCGACGACGCCGCCTTTGACACCGCCACCGGCGAGCAGCGTTGAAAAACCCTTGCCGTTGTGATCGCGGCCGGTGGTGTTTTGAGACCACGGCGTGCGGCCGAATTCGCTAGTGAATACCACCAGCGTGCGGTCCAACATCCCGCGCTGCTTGAGATCGGCAATCAAGCCGGCAATCGGCTGGTCGACGGCGCGGCATAGGGGCTCATGCGTCTTCATGTCGCCGTGCGCGTCCCAGGATCCGTTGCCGCCGCCGGCGTGGCAGATCTGGATGAAGCGGGCACCGTTCTCAACGAGACGACGGGCCAGCAGTAGTTGCCGGCCGAAGTCATCGGTCTCCTTGACACCGATGCCGTAGAGCTGTTTGACATGGGCTGGCTCATTGGCGAAGTCTACGATCTGGGGGGCGGTGCGCATCATGCTGGCGGCGAGCTCGTACGAACGCACGCGAGCGGCGATTTCTGCTTCCGCCGCATAGTCGGCGCGGAATTGGCTATTGAGCGCAGTCAGCCCTTCCATAAGCCGGTCACGCTGGCGGCGGTCTGAAGACTTAGGCGGCAGCAGATCCGGAATCGGGGTATCGCCAGCGCTAAACGGCGTCGCGGCATAGGCTGCGCCGAGATAGCCGCCCATCAGTTGCACAGGCGAAGAGGGCCGGCCGATGTTGACGAAGGACGGCAGGTTCTTGTTGGACGAGCCGAGGCCGTAGGTGACCCAGCTCCCCAGGCAGGGATGCTCGAATTGGCGCAGCGGCTTGCCGGTCGTGTGTTCGATCACGGCTGGAAAGTGATTGGTCTGGTGACAGAACATCGACCGCACGACGGCGAATTCGTCAATCACGGCGCCCACATGCGGAAACCAGTCCGACACCGGAATACCCGATTTTCCGTGCTGCTTGAAACTGCGCAGGATCGGAATGACGGGCCGCTTCATCAGTGCGTTGTTGTCGCCAAAGCCGATGGCATCCATGAGCCGCCCGGCGTGGCGGTTGTCCTTCGGATCGAAGGTGTCGATGTGGCTCATGCCGCCGCACATAAAGAGATAGATCACGGCGTTGGCTTTCGGTTCGCCGGATAGACGTGCCGCAGGCAGATGGCCGTCCTGAGCCCACAGTGCGCCGATGGCTGAGCCGAGAAAGCCGTTCGCCATTTGAAAGGCGAAGCGGCGGCGGGAAGGGATGTGGCTTGCCATGGTCACTTGATGAACAGGAACTCGTCGAGGTTGAAGAGCATCCAGGCGAGACCCTTGAGGTTTGCGCCGCCGTTGCCGGCGTGAGTGAGCGCCAGGTCGCGTTCAGAAGGACTAGGCGGGCGGCCGATGGTGTGGCGGAATGCGAGGTCTACCGCGGCAGGCACCTGTCCGGCCGACTCTTTCATGACGCGCTCGGCTAGTTTCGTTGTGGCCCGCTCAATCAGCGGATCATTCATGGAGAACAGCGCCTGGGGAGCCGTGACTGTTTTCGAGCGCAACGGGCAGGGCGTGCGGCCGTCATCGACGTCGAAGGTCTGTAGGAATTGCGCCATGACCTCGGTGCTGGGGATGTAGCCTCGCGCCATGTAGATCCCGCGGCGGCTGGTGTTTTTGGAGTCGAACGTGCCGTCGCGCGGAAGAAAGATGCTTTGTTTGTTGTCGGGCTGGACCACTTGGAATGACTTGCCGCCGAGGGCGAGGTCGAGCTCTCCCGCGCTGGCTAGTATCGCGTCCCAAACAGGCTCGGCCTCCAGGCGTCGAAGCGGAAACCGCCACAGGTAGGTATTGGTGGGATCGATCTTACGATTTGCGGCATCGGGCCTGGAAGAGCGCTGGTAGGCATCCGACGTCATAATGAGCCGGTGCAGCCACTTCATGCTGTAGTCGTGCGCAACGAATTCAGCGGCGAGATAATCCAGCAACGGGTGCATCGCGGGTTTGCCGCCTAGCAGACCGAAGTCACTCGGCGTCTTGTGAAGGCCTTCGCCAAAGTGCCATTGCCAAATGCGGTTGACCACCACGCGGGCAAACAGCGGATTATCCGGAGCGGTGAGCCAATCGACGAAACCCTCGCGGCGGCCGTCGCGGAAATCGATCTCGTCCGGTTTGAACGGGAACCCAGGCTCAACCGGCTTGTCTTTTTCCGGACGCGCTGGGTCGCCTGAGGTAAGGATGTAGGTCTTACGTTCGAGCCTGGCGCTGTCTTCTTCTACGGTCCAATGCGATGGCAAGTCCGAGGGCCGCGTCAGCGCACGATCCTGCTTCAGCAACGCGTCATATTGCGTGATGGCGTCCTTAGGCATGATCTCTTTGAGCTTGGGCGGATCGATGCGGAGGACCGGAGAATAATCGTCGGCGATCTTCTGCTCGGCTTGCGTGCGCTTGCGTTCGGGCTTGCGGATGATCGCCTGCACATCGGGAGGGAGTTGGGCGACGCGTTCGTCATAGAGCTTTTGCTGGTAGGGCCCGATCAGTTGGTCAATCGCGGCTTCGATTGGGGCCTTCTTCTTCTCGAACGCCTCCAAAGTCTGGCCGTGGGTGTAGAGGGCTTCGGGCGTGGACAGTGAGACGCGGCGGAGCACGAGCGGATCAAAGAGCGCCTTCATGCCGTAGAAGTCGGCCTGCTTGATGGGGTCGAACTTATGATCGTGACAGCGGGCACAGGCAACCGTCAGGCCGAGGAAGGCCGAGGAGACGGTCTCAACAGCCTGGAGCGCTATGTCCTGATCCCGATCTCCGCGAGTGATGGCGGCTCGAGCCAGAAACCCGAGCGCAAACTGATCCTGTGGATTCGGTTCGTCACGGCGGCGCTTTCCCGTGGCGCTTAACGAAGTGACAGAGCGATGACGGTTGCCAAGAATCTGCGCGCGGACAAATTGGTCATAGGGCAGATCCTGGTTGAGCGCGTGGATCACCCAATCGCGCCAACGATAGATGCCGGGCGCGGCGGGCATTACCGAGCCGTCGAGTCCATCCAGATCGGCATAACGTAATACGTCGAGCCAGTGGCGCGCCCAGCGCACGCCGTATTGCTCGCTGGAGAGAAGTTGGTCCACCAGCTTGGCGTAGGCGTTGGGCGAGTTGTCGCCGAGGAACGCCTGCTGCTGCTCGGGCGTCGGCGGCAGACCCACAAGATCGAAAGAGGCGCGGCGGAGCAATGTCAGCTTGTCGGCGGCTGCGGCGGGTTGCAGGCTTTTGAAGCGCTGGCGCTCGCCCACGAACGCGTCGATGGGATTTCGCGTGCTAACGCCGCGAGGAACGGGTGGCGACACGATGGGCTGCAGCGACCACCACTTGGGTTTCTCGGCGGCAGCCACCGCAAAACTAAACAGGCACAGCAGGAGCAGCGGAGGCATAGTCTGTGACACCAGCATACACCTTGTCCGGCGATTACTTGAAGAGCAGAAACGTAGAGATGATCGTCAGAACGATGACCGTGTTCTCGAACACCTTGGGTGAAATGCGATGGAGCACCGAGCGCCCCAGCACGGCGCCGCCCACGATAGCGGGGATCAAAATGGCGTCAAAAACGAGCGACTGCCGGCTGAACAATCCATACCAGGCGTAAATCGGAATCTTGGTGAGGTTGACGAAGAAGAAGAACCATGCGCCGGTGGCGACAAATTCTTCCTTGGGTAGATTCTTGCTGAGTAGATACAGGTTCATCACCGGACCGGCGGCGTTGGCTACCGTAGTCGAGTAACCAGCCGCAAATCCATAGGCCAATGGATGTGCCTCAACCTTGGTCTGGCTGAACCGCCGCCACAAATGCGCCACCAGCATGAGCGCGATGATGACGCCCACCAGGCGCCGGAGGAAAAATTCGTTGAGCGACAAGGTCAAGGCCCCGGCCACGATGCCTACGCCCACGTAGGGCACCAGCGAAAAAAGGCGTCCGGCCGCGGCGTGCCGGCGCCAATACCAGATCGCAATTACGTCGGCGGCGCAGAGGATCGGCAACAGCCAACCTGCCGAGAGACGCGCGTCGCCGACGGTCAACACCATCAGCGGCACCACCATGACGCCCATCCCCGGCAGGCCCGTCTTGGCCATGCCCACGTTCGCCGCGCACAACGCGCCCAGCGCCCACTGCCACCAAAACAAATCCGGCATTGAATGTACGAGGATAACATCATGGCCACTTACGGACTGATTGAATACGCCGGCGCGAGCGCGGAAGTGCGCGCGGTCTATGACGACATCATGCAAACGCGCGGCGTGGATTGGATCAACAATTTCTGGAAAGCGCTGGCGCACGATCCGGTGACGTTGCGGCGGACCTGGGAGAGCATCAAGCAGATCATGGCGCCGGGCGCGTTGGATGCGGTAACCAAGGAGATGGTCTATCTGGCGGTGAGTGCAACCAATCAGTGCGGATATTGCATTGCCTCACACACGGCGGCCGCGCGTAAGGCGGGGATGACGCCCGCGATGTTCGGCGAGTTGATGGCAGTGGTGGGGATGGCGAACGAGACTAATCGGCTGGCGAGTGGATACCAGGTGGAAGTGGACGAGCGGTTTCGGTAATGGGACGCTTCGATCTCACGTTCAAGTCCCTGGCCGAAGGGAACAAGCTCACTCTATTGCGGTTGTTCGGGCATACGCCAATCGATGCGGCCACACGGGTGGAGCCTGTGGAGCGAGAGCTGGCAATGGGACTCAAGTCTGTCGACCATGCGTATCTGCTCGAGCGTGACGGCGAGCGATGGATCGAACATTTCGAGGCCGAAGTCGTTTTGTCCAAGGACGACTTGAGGTTGATCTCCGAAAGGGCGGTGTTGCTGTCAATCGCCAAGCACGTCAAAATCTGGACCACGATTGTACGGTTGTCCAAGCGGCACGCCGGAGCCGCCGTGGTGCCGGAAACGCTGGTTGACGACCGGGGCAGCACGCAGATTCTGATGCGGTCCCGCGTCGTGAATCTTTGGGAAACGGAGGCGGCGCAGGTCTTGGCCGACCCCGATCCGGATGCCGTGCCGTTGGTGGGCGCCATGAGAGCGACCCACTCCGAAATGGAAGAAGCCATCCGCCGTCTGATGGCCGTGACGGACCGAGAGCAGCGTGAGCGATTGAACGCCGAGATGGTTACGTGGAGTAGTTTTCAGTACAATAAGACTGAGCGTGATGAACTCCGTGAGAGGTTAGGCATGGTATCTACCAAAGATGTATTGCAGGCATCTCCGATTGGTGAGGAGCTGGTCGAGTACGGTCGGCAAGAAGGCCGGCAAGAAGGCCGGCAAGAAGGACAACTGATCGAGGCCCGCAAAACACTAACGATCCTGGCTGAGGATCGGTTCCCCGGTCTGCTCGAGAGTAGGGTCATCGGTTCGCTGGTTGACCTCGGCACGATTCAAAGTCTTTTTCGCGCCCTGATCGCCGCGGCCACTCTTGACGACGCCCGGGCTGCCGTCACTCGTGTTCTGAATCAGCAGTAGTCACGGTCGTTCAGAACGCGTAGCTTGTAGATATGTAGAGCAGTCGCGAATGGGCCCCTGGCGTCGCCCGCCGCGCGAAGGTGCCGGGGAAGAACTGACCCACTCCGCCCCCGATGGAGATTCCCAACACCTGATAGTTGGTATAAAGATCCAATTCCTGGCCCACGTAACGGCCCGCGCGTCCGTCGGCGGATCGCACAATGGCGCGGCCTTGGATGTTGTAAAGAGCGTCGCGAGGATTGGCCAGCCACGAGGCGTTGTACATCAGCACCCAATTCCAACCCTTGCGCACGGTCAGCGTGTTGAGCGACCGGACATTGTGAATGTTGCGCCATCCAATCAGGTCCACGTGGCCGAGCTTGTCGTGCGCGGCCGGATAAAGTTGATCGAAGGTGCCGCTGCGGCCCGAGACGGGATCGGTGCCCGAAGCAAATTTGTACTCGTTGGCCAAGTCCAGCGGCCGGTTGAACACCGTCGTCTTGTGGCCAACCTGCCCAACCCACCCGCGGGCTCGATGCTTCAGGGGGCCGACGTGGCCATTTTGCAGCACACCTTCCACGGTGAATCGGAAATTACGGGGCAGGGGAACGGCCCATCGCGTACCGAAGACATTGATGCCGAGGCTGCCGATGCCAGTGAAGCCAGCGGCGCGGTTCTGGTCATGGCGAAGCAAGTAGAAATCCACAATATTTTTGACGCCGACATCCTTGACCGTGTTATACGTCCCCCAAATGCGATCGCCCAGCATGGGCCGGTTAAATTCGTTGCCCCGATTCTGAATCGGCGAGAGAAAGAGCGCTTCGAGCCGCACGCGTTTGGCGACGTGATAGAGCCGGGCCGTGTCCCACGTCCGCGCGGTAAAGGCCCATTGCGGCGAACCAAGCAGTCTGGTGTCGCCGTAGTTGATCATCTGCCGCCCGAGCGTGAGGCCGGGCCCCAGTTGCGTGGGAGAGAACAGTTCGACGTAGCCTTCCTGCAGATCGTGTGGGTCCCTGACATTGCCTGGCGGGGGTAATCCATAACCGGCGACCCTCGCATCCTGGAAGAGCCCGGAGAGTTTGATCCACGGCAGCAGCCTGACCGTGGCGCCCAGGCGGAAGCGGAAGTAGTCCGCTGCCAGATCACGGTCACGCCCAAACACGCTACCGGTGCGATCCTCGGCCCGCTGGCGGAACTCAAAAGTAAGTTGGAGCCGCTTCGTCGTTTTTTCGGCGAGGTATTGGTTGAGCTGCTTGCCGGGGTCCGAAAAGTTTTCGCACCAGCACACCAGTGGCAGAAAGAGGATATAGAGTCGGCGGGACAACCCCTCGATCATATCGAACCCGAGGCCCGCGTCACAGTGGTACTCTCGCTTTAATGAGCACTGTTGACCTACCGATGGCCAAACAAGCGGTGGACTCGTCTCGCCTGGCAACCTCAGTACGTCCGCGCTTTCGTAGTGCGCGGACACGCCATTTCACCGAGTCAGTCATCCGCGAGATGTCCCGGCTGGCGATGCGCCACAGCGCGGTGAATCTGGCGCAGGGTTTCCCGGATTTCGCCGCTCCCCTCGCGGTCAAGGAAGCGGCCAAGCGGGCCATCGACGAAGAGCATAACCAGTACACGGTCACGTGGGGAACTCCCGCGCTTCGACAGGCCATCGCATCCTACTACGGGCGACGCTATCAAATGCCGGATGTCGACCCGGAGCGCGAAGTCACCGTTTGCTGTGGGGCCACCGAGGCGATGATTGCCTCGCTGCTGGCCACAACAAATCCGGGTGACGAAATTATCGTCTTTGAGCCCTACTACGAGAACTACGGACCGGACGCGATCCTCGCCGGCGCCATCCCAACCTTCGTCCCACTCGAGCGGCCGCACTGGACACTCGACATGGACCGCCTGAAGAAGGCGTTCACCAAGCGGACGAAGGCGATCATCCTCAACACGCCGCACAATCCCACCGGCCGCGTG
>JAYTKJ010000260.1:0-14971 GCA_043730365.1 Acidobacteriota bacterium
CATCGTCCGCCTCGGATACGTGAAAGCGGTCTGGGCCGTGGCTCACCGGCTGTGCAAAGTCATTTGGAACGTTCTCCATGAAGGAGCACGCTTCATCGAGTTTGGTGAAGCTATCAACCCAAAGGCCGTGCAGCGTTCCATCAAACACCACCTCAAGGCTCTGCGCCGCCCCGGCTACCAGATCCCGGATCCGACCCCCGTCCCAGTGGCAGCACGGGGGACGGAGCGGTCTTCGGCACTCGCGTCCGGCGGGTTTCGCTCCGGACCATCACCACCACCGCCACGCGCCAAGCCGTCGTGGCGCGGGCGCAGTTGTCGTATAGGAGTTCGTGGCGCCCTGTCTGGCGGGCTTTCCTACGCCTTAATTCGTGCGTAGTCGAAGGCTTCGTTCACCAAATGATACTTAGGCTCGCCGGCTTTGCTCAAGTAGTAAGTCACCAGCGGCGTCCGCTCAAAGTCCGTCAGCTTACGGCGCACCGGCTGCTGGCCGTCCACCCACTCAAACACCGGCACTTCCCAGGGGTTGAACGTATCCAGCAGGCCGCGCTCTTTGGCGATGCGGAACAGGTTCACGTTGCCCGGCTCATGCCCGCCCAGCCACATGCCGACCATGTCCAGCTTGAAGCGATCCTTGGAGAACATCACCAGGTTGGTGAGATAGTCGGTACCTATGCCGAAGCCATCGCCATCCCGGCCGTAGATGCCTTCAATCACATTGAGGCCGGGCTTGACCACTTGCGCGTTGTCGCAGGTCTTATGCGCCCAGATTTCCTGATTCATCGGCGCCAGATCGTCTTTCGAGTCATAGCGCGAGTAACCCATGCGACCGTGATTCTCAAAATATCGGTTCACCTTGGGCTCGACGTTCGTCGCGATGTCCTGCTTCATGAAGTCCGGTACGCCGGTCACCATCTTCCAGCCCGGACAGAAGCGTACAAACGGGGTCACCACCAGGCCTTGGAGATTCTTGGCCGACAGCGTCATGCACATGCCGTGGGATTTCCACTTGGCGATGTTGAGGAGCCACGTGCCCGGCTCATTGAGCGGCGCGTAATGGGGGATGCGGGCGTAAACCACCGGGTCCGGCACTTTGGACCACGTAATGTCGTAGCCATCGCGGAAGTGGCGCGGGCGGCGCGTGGGCTCATTGACTTCCACGCCGTGGCGGTCATTGATATCGGCCATGCCGCGATAGTTCCAGGAGTGGAAACCGTTAGCTTCAAGGAAGTGGAATTTCTTCAGCCCGAGCTCCTTGAGCCCGACAATGATGCCCTCGTAGAACTGCGGGTCCGTGCCCGTGCCCCAGTTTTCTTCATGAGGGCGGCGATTGCGCACGCTGGTGAAGTTGGGTTTGAGAATAACGCGGTGCGAGGTGGGAATGGCCGACGGCAGTCCGGCGACGGGCAGGAAGACCTCGCGCGCGAACGCGATGCCGGCGGCGAGCTTGGCGGCTTCGTCCATCTTCCGAGGCACTTTGGTGCGCATCAGGAATACGGCGCCGGGATTGGCTTCGATAAAGGGATGCACGGTGAAGTGCGACTGCGGCATCCGCGCGGGTGCGGCGGCGACAGCGGCCATCGGGGCAAACGCTGCTGCGCCGGCGCCGAGAAAATGACGACGAGATAGGTCCATGAGAATGCAGAGCCTCGCTGGCTCAATTCTACTACCGCCGGCGGACGGGCGCGTGGACCACCAGGAGGATCGCCGTCGCGGCCACGCCGAGCCAACGCACCCAGCCCGACGCAAAGACCACGGTGGCGTTGAAGAACATGAAGGCCATGAAGGCGTGAATGGAGACGGAGATCCAGCGCGGGCGGGTGCGATACGTGTCGCCGCTCGTCCAGAGCCAGACGACGTCAGCGAGCCAGACCGCGGTGAAAGCGTAGTTGAAGTAGAGCCCGGCGCCGGATTGGACGCCGAAAAGCTCATCCGTGCGCCGCGCGGTTTCGCGGAAAGCCGCGTCATGGCTCCAACCGTGCTGAAACGCAAACGCCGCCGCGACGTGCGTGAGATACGCGATCAATCCGGCGGTCCACGCCCAACGCCGCCAGCCCAGGAGCGCGGCGAAATAGAGGATGCAGGCGAGGCGGATGGTCCAGAGCGTGAGAAGATCGTTCACATGTCCGCCGTTACGCGCCAGTTTCCCGGCGCTCAACACCGTATCTATTATGGCTGGGCCAATCTGATCCTGGCGGCGGTGGCGATGGCCGGCACGCTGCCCGGGCGGACGCAGGGTTTGGGCCTCATCACCGAGCCGCTGCTGGCGGGCCTCGAGTTGGACCGCGTGACCTTTGCCAGCATCAACTTATGGGCCACCCTGATCGGGTCGCTGTTCTGCCTGCCATGCGGGCGGTTGGTTGACCGCTTTGGCGCGCGCATGATTCTGACGCTGGTCTCCGGTGCACTCGGCGCATCTGTGCTGGCGATGAGCCTGGCGCAGGATACCTTCACGCTGGCCGCCGGTATTACGTTGACACGCGGCTTCGGGCAAAGCGCACTCTCCGTCGTGAGCCTGGCGCTAGTGGGCAAGTGGTTCGGCCGCCGGCTCAACTATGCGATGGGCGTCTATGCGCTGCTGGTGAGCGCCTGTTTCATCGCGGCGTTCCCGGGCGTGGGCGGCGCGGTGCTGGCTTACGGATGGAGACCGGCCTGGCATGGCGTGGCGCTCGTTCTGATACTTGTGCTCACACCACTGGCCTGGCTGGTGGGGCGCGACGGTCCTGTCGATGGAGCGGTTGAATTTGACACAGGCGAGGCAGCGGGCGGCGGCGGCACGCCTCGCAACCTCACGCTGCGGCAGGCGTTACGCAGCGCCTCATTCTGGATCTTTGCTTTGTCCAGCGCCATGTTCGGATTGGTCTACTCGGGCATTTCGCTATTCAACCAATCCATTCTTGAAGAGCGCGGGTTTGATGCGACGGTGTTCCATTCCGTGCTGGTGGTGAGCACCATGCTGGGCTTGGCGGCAAATTTCATCGGTGGATGGCTGGCGCTGCGTTGGCCCATTCAGCGGCTGATGGGCGTGGGTATGGCGCTGCTGGCTTGCGCGTTGCTCGCGCTGCCGCTCGTGCGCACCCTCACGCATGTATACTTCTACGCAGCCACCATGGGCATCGCCGGCGGCGTGGTGACGGTGGTCTTCTTTTCGGTGTGGGGCAAGGTTTACGGAAGAAGCCACCTGGGCAAGATCCAGGGCGGCGCGCAGATGATGACGGTGCTGGCGTCGGCGGTGGGCCCCTTGCTGTTGGCCGAAACGCTGGCGCGGACGGGTTCCTACGACGCGATTTTTCGCGGCTTGGCTGCGGTGGTGGTGGCGTTGGGTTTCGGGTCCTGGTTTGTGCGATTGCCGGAACGGAGTGTGTCATGAATCGGAAAAGGAAGAAGATCGCGCTTATCGTGCTGTTTGGCAGCCTGGTGGTGGGCTGCGGGTCTTTGACCAAGCAGTCCGAACAGCGCGGGCTGGCCTCGATCACTTTGCCGGCGGGCTTTGAGGTGGTCTCAGCCGCCAAGCCCGGGCTGGTGAATTATCCAATGCTGGGTACGATGGCTCCGGACGGCACGATCTATATGTGCGAGTCTTCGGGCAAGACTGTCAAGACTCCCGAAATGACTGCCGCCCCGGACTATGTAGTGACTAAGATCGAGGACACCGACAAAGACGGAATCTACGACAAAAGCACGGTCTTCGCCGACAAATTGACGCTGCCCGCCGGCGCTGTGTGGCACAACGGGAGCTTGTATGTAGCGGCGCCGCCGCAGCTCTACCGGCTGCAGGACACCAACGGTGATGGCGTGGCCGACGTTCGCGAGGTGGTGGTGGAGGGCTGGAATCTCTCGGCGAACGCGGCCAGTTTGCACGGGCCGTTCATGGGTCCGGATGGCTATCTCTATCTGACTGACGGGCGGCATGGCTTCAAGATCCAGACCAAGGACGGCCGAAAATACGAGGGCAAGGCCTCCCGCATCTGGCGCGTCAAGCCGGACGGCACGGGCCTGGAATCATACGCCGGCGGCGGGTTCGACAATCCAGTGGAAGTGGTCTTCACTGAGGGCGGCGACATGTTCGGCACCATGACTTACTATCAGGATCCGGCCGACGGGCAGCGCGACGCGATCCTGCATTTCGTGGAAGGCGGCGTTTATCCGAAGCCCTATCCGGTCACCGAGGAGTTCAAGCGCACCGGAGACCTGATGCCGGTCATGACTAAGTTCGCGCGCATCGCGCCTGCCGGGCTGATGCGGTATCGCGGTGACGGCTTCGGGCCGGAGTTCAAGGCGAATCTGTTCAGCGCTCACTTCAACGCCCATCGCGTGCAGCGGCACAAAGTGTTCCGCCAGGGCGCGACGTATCGCACGGAGGATGAGGATTTTTTTGTCTCCTCAGACCCCGACATGCACCCGACTGACGTCATGCAGGACGAGGGCGACGGCAGTCTGATCGTTGTGGACACCGGCGCATGGTTCATCCATGGATGTCCGCTTTCCCGCACCGCCAAGCCTGACGTCAAGGGCGCGCTGTACCGCGTTCGCAAGAAGGGCGTGGCGACGGCGCGGCTGACGATGGCCGAGGCGCAACCGAAAAGCGTGGAAGCGTGGGCGGCCCGGCGTCGCGATGCCAAATCAGTGGAAGAGGCAGCGGCGGCGGTGTTCGGGCTCTTTCGGCTCGGCGGCGTAGCGGCGCAAGCGGCGGTGCGCGAAGCACTCAGCGACGCGCGATATGAGGTACGGCAAGCGGCGGCGCGCTGCGTGGGCATGTCCGGTGACAAAGCTGCCGTGACGCGGCTTATGGAGATGACGCGTCAGGAAACAGATCCTTCAGTCCGCCGGCAGGCTGCGGCGGCGCTCGGTCAGATTGGCGACGCGCGGGCGGTGCCGGCCTTGATCGCTGCGGCGGCGAATCCCGAAGACCGTTTCGTGGAGCACTCCGTGATCTACTCGTTGATCCAGCTCAAGCAGCCGGCCGCGTTGGTGCCGCTGTTGACTAAGGGTGACGCGCGCACGCGGAAGGCGGCGCTGATCGCGCTGGACCAGATGGAGGCGAGCCCGCTGCGTGAGACGCACGTGTTGCCGTTCTTGTCCGATGCCGACGCCGAACTGCGGCGCGCGGCATTGTGGGTGGCCTCGCGGCATGCTGCGTGGGCCCCGCAATTGACCCAGGCCCTGGTGGCACGGCTGCGTGCGCCGGGGTTTGACGCCGTCGAATCCGCCTCGATTGGCGATGCGATGGCGGCATTCTGCGGTGAGCCGAATATGAAAAAGTCCATGGCCGTTGCCCTGGGCGATGCGAGCCTGGATAAGGAGCGGCAACTCTTCCTGCTCGATACCGCTGAGCGGTGTTCATCGAAGGAGTTCCCTGCAGATTGGACGCCGAGTCTGGCGCGGTTGCTTGGGCACAGGGACCCGGGCGTGCGCGTGAGGACCATCGGCCTGTTGCGCGCGCGGGGTGTGGCTGCGCTGGACGGCGAGTTGCGCAAGTTGGCCGACGCGGCCGCCGAACCGGACGAGGTGCGCGTGGCCGCGTTGAGCGCGCTTTCCAGCCGCCAGCCGAAGCTGAACGCCGCCGACTTTGCGTATCTCACCAGCCGCCTCACTCCGAAAGTGGACGCCAGCATCAAACTGGCGGCGGGGCAAGTGATCGGCCGCAGCGAGTTCACCGACGCGCAGCTGCAGGAGATCGCCGCGCGGCACATGAAAGAGGCGGATCCGCTGGTCTTGCCGAGCCTGCTCGATTCCTTCCGCAACAACTCCGGAGAGGCCGTGGGCCTGGCGATGGTGAAGGCGATGGGCACGGTAGAGTCTTCTCTCGGAACCGTGGGTAGCCAGCGCGTGGAACAACTGGTGTCCAAGTATCCGGCGGCGGTGAAGCAGGCGGCCGCGCCATTGATTGCGCGAATTGAGGCGGGGCGGAAGGGGCGGCTGGATAAACTGCAGAAGTTGCAGGGCGTGCTGACGTCCAAAGGTGACCTGGGCAAAGGCCGCGAAATTTTCTTTGGCTCCAAGGCGGGCTGCTCGAGTTGCCACACGATGGGGCTCGAAGGCGGACACGTGGGTCCAGACCTGACTTCGATAGGCGCGATTCGTTCCCCGCACGACCTGCTGGAAGCGGTGGTGCTGCCGAGCGAAAGTTTCGTGCCGGGCCACGAGGTGTATCGCGTGGAGACCGCCCGCGAGATTTACTCTGGCGTGTTGGGTAAGACCACAGCCGACGCTGTGCGGCTGATCACCGGGCCGGGCGACGAGGTACGGATTCCGCGCAAAGAGATCGTGAAGATGGGCTTTGCGCCGGTGTCGTTGATGCCCGAGGGTTTTGACGAGATCCTGTCGACCCAGGAGATGACAGACCTGATCGCCTATATGCGCGGGCAAACGTCTCGTAAGACCGCGGGCAGCGATTAGCTAAGTGATTGCTGATGGGCGGAATGAGTGAATTGACTTAGCGGCGGCCCTTCTTAACAATTAATTACGTAAACAGGTGAAACGGAATTGTCACTTTCGGTGTCTAATAGGAACAGACGCGTTTTCGGAGGAGACCCTTTTTGCCTTTTTGGATCATCACCTTGGCTTGGCTGGTGGCAACCTCGTTGCCGGCCTGGGGTGAAGTCCGCTCAGATTTTAACGCCGACAACCGCGTTTGGACGCTCACTAACTCACGGATCGAAGCCCGCTTTGAGCTCAACCCCGCGGGATTCTTCCGGTTCGCTGGTTTGAAAAACCTGCGGAGCGGATCGGAATGGCTGCCGGCCATGCCCGGCAATTCCTCGCCCATTAACCTGAAGGTGGATAACGATCGGTGGGGCCCCCAGACTTCCTTCCAGTTGGTTTCGCATGAATGGCGGATGATCGGCGCCGACGCTGGACGGCAGACTATCGTGCTCTCCGATTTTCATCGTACCGGCGAGATCACGCTGGAATTTGAGCTCTATGATGACCTGCCGGTGCTCCGCTACGGCGTGCGCTTTCGCAACGGCCGGGCCCGGACTGTTCATATCTCTCAAGCCAGCCCCGTGGCATGGGAACTGAGTGATGCCGGTGAGCAGTATCGAGCCCTCCGCGTTGAACAATGGATGCCGGTGGTCAATCCGGCTGACTTCGAGGCGCTGGTAAGCGAATTGCCCCGCGATGGCCAGCCGCTCACGCTCAATACCGGCGCGCATGGCCGCTACTGCACGTGGCTGGCGATGGTGGACCGCAAATCGCGCGGGCTGGCTCTCGGCTGGGAGTTCGACGGCCGGGCTGACGTGCGCGTGACTCAGGATGAGGAGCGAGGCCGGCTCAGCTTCGATTCCCGCATCCCGGATCTCCATCATCCCGTGGCCTCCGAAGCCGAGTTTCAAGTGCCGCGCGCGTTCCTGGTCTCCTTCGATGGCGGCTGGGACGAGGCTGGCTTTGCCACGCAGCGTTTCGTTGAACGTGCGCTAGCCAAGCCCATGCCCAGCCAAGTGGAATTTCCCTACGCGAGTTGGGACAGTTGGGGCTACGGCGAAGAAATCAATGAGCAGATCCTAAGGCGGAACGCCGATGCCGCCGCGCGTCTCGGGATCGAGCTCTTCGTGGTGGACCTTGGTTGGGCGCGGATGTTGGGGGACTGGCGCGAGGACCCCAAGAAATTCCCCTCCGGGCTGCGCGCGCTCTCTGACTATGTGCACGGGCTGGGCATGAAGTTCGGCGTACACTTTGCCTTCGGCGAAGCGATGGCGGATTCGCCCATCATGCAAGTGCGTGGTCACGAGGATTGGACCAGTTCGGTGAACTACGGCTACTACGGAGCGCAGTCATTGTGTCTCGCCCATGACCCCGTGCGCCGTTGGGTCGCCGAGCAGGCCGTGCGCATCATTGACGACTACAACCTGGATTGGATTCTCCAGGACGGCGAAAACATGGTGCGCGAGTGCCGCAAGGAGACTCACACCCATCACCCGGAAGATTCCAACTACGCCGGCGCCGTGGATGGCCTCGGTTGGATACTACGCGAGGTGCAAACGCGCCGTCCGCACGTGGCGTGGGAAAACTGCGAAAACGGCGGCAACCTGATGACATTTCAGATGGTGCAGAACTATGTCACGTCGATCGTCAACGATGCTTCGGGAGCCCGCGGTGCGCGTCAAAGCACCTACGGCGCCACCTATCCTTTCCCGTCTCGGTACTCGGATCGCTACATGCCCGAGCAGGCCATGAATTCCTACACGACGCGCAGCTATATGTTCGGCGGGCCGTGGATTTTCATGAATCGCCTGCCGGAGCTTGCGCCGGAAGACTTCGCCTATGCCTCGCGAGAGATCGCCCGTTTCAAGCGAGCCCGGCCCACGGTGCGCGATGGCAAGATCCTGCATCTCACCGCGCCGGCTGCTTTGGGCTTCACGGACGCCATGGCTGCCTGGGATGCCCGGACAGATTCCGGCGTGGCTGTGGTGATGCGCGACAACGCGCCGGCCAACTCGTTCCAACTCCGCCTGGCTGAGGCGGCCGATTCCCGCACGTACCGCGTTACCTTTGCCGACGATCCCAGCACACTTACCCTAACCGGCTCGCAACTTCGTAATCAAGGCGTTACCGTCAAGCTGCCCAATGAATGGCAGGGCGAAGTAGTCTTCATCGAACCGAACCAGTAACTGCCCTAGCAAGGGTACACTGACGGTTCTATATCCCTATGCGGGCCCGTTCACCGGCTCAGGCTCGGAGAACACGGTGCGCGGTATCTCGCGTGAAGACTGCGTGGCTTGGCACCACACCTGGTTCCGCCCTGGCTCAGCGCGTTGGTGGTGGCGGGCGATGTGACGATGACGGAGCTGACGGCCGAGTTGAACCGGGTCTTCAGCGCGTGGCCCGCCGGCGAGTCCCCCAAGCGAGACATCGGGCTCGCGGCGCCTCCAAGGGCAAGGTATATCTGGTCGACAAGCCGGATGCGCCGCAACCGATCATTGTCGCCGCCCACGTTACGGAAGCCAATGGGCAGCCCGACGAGTTGGCGCTAGCCACCGTCATGAGGCTCTTCGGCGGCATGGCCACGTCGCGACTCAATCGCAACCGTGCAGACCGACAAGACGAAGAAATCCATGGTTGAATGAAGTGGCCAAGGAGGTTCACGGCAAAGCCGGCGCCCGGCCCCTCGCTGGTGAGGAGTTTGAGAGCATCAAGCGTACCGCGGTTCTTTCGTTGCCCGGGCGCTTTGCCACGCTGACCGCGCTGGAGCAGGCGAATTCGCGGGAGATTGGGAGCCGATGCGCTCAACGCCGCCGGCGCGAAGTACATTCGGCCTGGCGAGGTGGCTTGGCTGGTGGTGGGCGATGTCGCCAAGATCGAAAAAGGCGTGCGGGAACTCGGGCTTGGTGAGGTAGTGCGTATCAACCCGGACGGCGCCCCGCTGCCAGCGGTGCAGTAACTAGAGCTTGGGGGCGTAGTATCCTTTGCGTGCCCGCACTACCATTTCTTTGCGGTTCTTCACTTTCACTTCCACTTCGTGATAAAGGCCATCGGCGCGCAGCGGCTCAGGGTTATAAAGGATGCTGTACTGGTGCCGCATTTCGTTGGCGATGTTTTCGAATGACTGCGCCAGATCTTCCACTTTGAAGGGGAAAAAGGCCAAGCCGCCTGTCTCCTGGGCGTAGTATTTGAGAATCTTGTCGCCGTCCGTCTCCATGCGTGAGATGTTGGTGGAAATGGTGTAAATCACCACATCTGCCTTGTGCGCCATTTCAAGCGCCTGATCGCGAGTGTATTTGCTGTTGTTGTCCTCACCGTCGCTCAGCAGCACGATGGCGCGCCGGAATTTGTGGCGGGGCTGATCCTGGCTGAGCTTGTCGCGCGACGCAAAGGCAATGGCGTCGAATAGCGAGGTACCGCCGCCCGGGCGCATATCGCGCACGGCGCGCTCCAGCTTCTGCATGTCGTCGGTGAGATCGGCGGCCAGATTCGGGAGCATGTCGAAACCCACCACAATCGCCCGGTCCTTGGCCAGGCGCATGGTGGAGCGGAGAAACTCCAGCGCCGCTTCCTGTTGGAACCGGAACCGGTCTCGAATCGAATTGGAGGTATCGATGACGATTGCCAGGCGCAACGGCAGATCGCTTTCAGCGGCAAAATCGCTGATCGTCTGCTTCTTCTTGCCTTCCAGAATCTCAAAGTCTTCCTTGGTGAGATCGGTGATGAATCGCCCGCGTTTATCGGAAACCGTGTAGAGGAGGTTGACGCGCGTGACGTTCATCTTGATGACGTCCACATCGCTCAACTGCTCAGCGTTGGCCGCCGGTTGGGGCTGTTTACCCGGCGGAGGGACCTTGGCCGCATTCTGGCCGGACAGGAGCGCGCAAAATACGGCGGTGAGCGCCAAGTGTCGTTGCATGAGAGACAGTTCCTCTCCCAATAGTATAGGCCCAGGCCGCGGCGCTATTTCACGATGAACTTGCGAATCCGGTCCAACGCCTCTTCCAGATTCTTCATTGAATTGGCGTAGCTGAACCGCAGGTAGCCCGTGCCGAACTGGCCGAAACAAGCGCCGTCCAGACAGGCGACACCGGCTACATTCAATAGATCGCTCGCCAGGTCTTTGGAAGAAATACCCGTGCCGACGATGTTCGGAAACGCGTAGAAGGCACCCTCCGGCACGCGGCACTTGAAGCCGGGAATAGCGTTGAGCCCGGCCACGAACATGTCGCGCCGCCTCTTGAATTCGGCGATCATCGCCTCGGCGTCATCCTGTGGACCATCGAGCGCGGCGATACCGGCGCGCTGCGTGAAGCTGGCCGTGCAGGAGTTGGAATTCACCATCAGCTTGTTGATCGGGTCCACCAGCCACGTCGGCATCACGCCGTAGCCCATGCGCCAACCGGTCATTGCGTACGTCTTCGAGAAGCCGTCGAGGATCAGGGTTTTCTCCTGCATGCCGGGGAGCGAAGCGATCGAAAGCGGACGCTTGCCGTAGCTCATTCGCTCGTAGATTTCGTCGGAAAGGACGATCAGGTCGCGGTCCCGTACCAGGTCCGCAATCGCCCGAATGTCTTCGTCGGGAATGACGCCGCCGGTGGGGTTCTGGGGTGAGTTCAGCACCACCATCTTCGTCTTATCCGAAAGGCTCTTCTTGAAGACGTCGAGATCGAATGAAAAGCCGCGCTCCTCCACCAGTGGAATCGGCATGCCTTTGGCGCCGCAAAAATTGATCATCGATTCATAGATAGGAAAACCAGGATTGGGGTAGATCGCCTCGTCGCCTTCCTGCAGCAGCGCCAGCATCGGGAAGAAGATGATCGGCTTGCCGCCCGGTACCACGCAGACATGCTCGGGGCCCACCTTGATGCCCCGTGTCTTGGAGACATAGCTGGCGATCGACTGCCGCAGTTCAGGCAATCCCTGCGACGGACCGTAGTGCGTCCAGCCCTGATCGAGCGCCGTCTTGCCGGCTTCGACCACATGGCGGGGCGTGTCGAAATCGGGTTCGCCAATTTCCAAATGGATGATGGAGCGGCCCTGTGCTTCGAGGGCGCGCGCCTTCACCAGAACTTCAAAAGCGGTTTCGATCCCAATCCGGGACATGCGATCAGCGAGTTTCATGCGTTCGCCGATTCTACCGCATCCCCAGCCCTAGCCGTTGAATACTAAAGTTCCCGTGTGTGCCTTCCGATGATTAGTGAAACGATTAGTCTATGCCAGAGTCTGGCGTGGTGAGGCGAGAGGCGAATGGCAGGCACGGAAACTCTTCGGCACCGACGGCTGTTACAGGCCGTCGTGATCTATCCGATCTTTCTGGCCGTGCTGTATCTCAGTTCGGACTACGGCTCCGCTCATCCCTGGGTGATCCATCCGGTGGCAGCCGCAACGCTGCTTCTCAGCGCTTGCCGCTACTACCTGATCGAGCGATACTCGGGTTCGAAACAGGCCCGCTGGGTGCACCTCTGCGTGCTCGCCACGGCCACGCTGTTCGGCCTGTTTCTGGCGGCCACCATCGCACTGTACGGCTACGAGAGTTGGCAGTCGTTGACCTTGATGGTTAGCCTCAGCGCCAGCGCCGCCGGTAGCATCCCGACCCACGCCTATGACAGGAGGCTGAGTCAGTGGTACCTTACGCTCCTCTTGTCCCCCTCCATTTGGGTGCATTTGTATCTGGGTGGTCCTAGAGGTCTTTCGATGACGGTGCTATTTGCCCTGTATCTGACTTTCCTATTGAAACAGGCAGCCACTGAATACGACGACCATCAGCGTAACCTGGACCACGCACAAGTTTTGCGTGCCCGGGCCGTCGAGCTGGACACCGCCCGCGCGGCGGCCGAGGAAGCCAACCGGGCCAAGAGCAGTTTTCTGGCGAACATGAGCCATGAGCTGCGGACTCCGCTCAACATCATCATCGGATACAGCGAAATGCTCCTTGAGGACATGACGGCGCTGGGCCAGGCCGGGGCCGTTCGCGATCTGGGGCGAATTCGGGCCGCGGGCCAACATCAACTGACCCTCGTGAATGACATCCTCGACATCTCAAAAATTGAGGCCGGGCGGCTGGAAGTGCTGCTGGAGAATTTTGCTCCCTCCGTACTGTTGAAGGACGTCATCGGCGTGATTGAACCTTTGGCGCACAAGAACGGCAACCGGCTGGAGTGCGAGGCTGAACCCGATCTGGGCATGGTCGAGAGCGACGTCACCAAAGTGCGGCAGATCCTCTACAACCTCCTGTCCAATGCGTGCAAATTCACCAGGAACGGCAATGTGAAATTGAACGCACGGCGGCGCGAAAGCCACGGGCGAGCCGAACTGGAGTTCGTAGTTTCCGACACAGGAATCGGCATGACGCCGGCGGTTGTGGAAAAACTGTTTCAGCCGTTCACGCAGGCCGATGCATCCACCACTCGTATTTACGGCGGTTCCGGACTCGGGCTCGCCCTCACCAAACATTTCTGCCGGCTACTGGGCGGGACGATTCGGCTTGAGAGCGCGCCTGGGCTTGGCAGTACGTTCACGGTGACGCTGCCGGCTGGCATGTCTGCGGCGGCTGCTTGCCCCGATGTACTCAGCTCTCGTCCGCCCGCCGTCACTGCATGAGCGCGATGCTGGTCACCGCCCACGGAATGTTCTTGAGCTGATGGATTACCTCACCCTTGGCGTCAAACTCCACGATGCGGCCGCCCTGATAGTCGGACACAATCAGACCGCCTTCCGGTGTCTGGGTGAAGCCTGAGGTCCAGGCCATGCGCGCTGTACTGCCGGGGCCGGCGAATGAGGCCACGAGTTTGCCGGCCGCATCCATGCGCCGCACCTCACCCGGACCTGCGAGGCCAATCATCATGCCGCCGTCGGCCAGTGGCATCGCGTAGGCCGGCATCCGTTTCGGGAACTCCTGCTTGCGAATGACGTTGCCCTGCGCGTCAAGTTCCAGGAGCAGCCCCGCCGCTTGAACCGGCACCAGCGTCGTGCCGGCGGAGGTGCGCCGCGCTCGCCGCATAGCCAACCCCTTGTATTCGGGCTTCTCCACCTGCCACACGATCTTGCCTTCCGGCGACACCTCAAAGACGCGAGCCGCCGCATCGTCAACCAAGAGCGTGTTGCCGCTGGCCAGGCGCTGCACACTGACCAGCGAGGCCTTCTCGGGGGCCTTCCATTGCCACACGGGTTTCTGATTGGCGTCGATCTCGGTGACGACGCCCTTCGGATCTTCGATATAGAGAATGTTGCCGTTAGGAAGCAGCCCGGCATCGGTAGAGCGCCCGTTGGGCCGCCGCCACAACACGCGTCCGGAAGGCCAGGCTACCGCTAGAATCTCGCCGCCCGGTCCGTGATCGTTCACCAGCAGCTTGCGTGTCTCCAGCAGCTTGGGCTTCAGTTGGCGATTGAGAAAATCCAGAGCGCGCGTGAAGGCGCGTTCTTCGTCAGCTCCCTTGAAGCCGTGTCCGGCCTCGGCGATCGTCTCCAGCTCAGCCTCCACGCCCGCGCTACGCATGCGCTCCACCAGCCAGACGGATTGCTCGAACGGCACGTTCTGATCGCGCGTGCCGTGGATCGCCAGGATGGGCGCTGAATCCGGCGTGACCCAATTGAGGGGGCTGGCGCGAAAGTGGGCGTCGAGCGCGTGCATGCGATCGCCACCCAGTAACGGCGGCAGCGCCTCGGCGGCATTGCGGCTGCCTTCATAGGCGCGGCGCATGTCGGAGCGGCCGTAGAAGCTGATGGCGCAGTCGACACTGCTCGATTCACCCCGCGCCGCGCCGGTGCCTTCAAACTGCGGCATGTTGCGGGTGACCGCCAGCATTTGCGACCACGTTGCGCCGGCCGACACCCCGATTGCCGCCATGTGGACCTTGTCCACGCCGAATCGCGCCGCATTGGCCCGCAGAAATCGCACGGCAGCCTTCACGTCATAGAGCGGCACCGGAAATTGGTAGGAGGGTGTGAGGCGATACGATACCGTCGCTGCCACGTAGCCGTTCTGCGCCAGCCGCAATGCCATGGGCAGGTAGCTCTCGCGATTGCCGCCGCTGAAGCCGCCGCCGTGGATCAAGACGATGCCGGGGTATTGGCCTGGAGCCTTCGGGCGAGCGACGTCCATCGCCAGCTTGCTGTGGGTGATCGACGTGTAGTCAACGCCGCGATCCAGCGTGATGTCGGATGGAATGACCAGCTCGGCTCCGAAAGCAGCCGTGGCGATCAGCGTAAGGTACAGGGTGCGCATGCTCCCGATGAGCATATCGCAATGTGGCGGACGAGTTCCAACCCGAGCGCAATAAGTCACATGCGCATCAGAGCAGAATCTGCACTCTCGGTGTCCATCGATACGAGCTAATCAAAGACCCAAGTCAGCCCTGTCGTAAGTGTTTTAGAGGTTAGCAGTACCCGTCACGCCGTCGTACCAGGGGCCGAGTCAAGGCCTAACTTATCCGCCACCCTCATGTGCTCCGTCGTTGATGCCGATAGACGGCCTGGACATGCCTCGCACCAACACACCCGGCACTCGCCTCCCGGCGCCCGTTCGATACCTATTGGTCCTCGCCGTTGG
>JAYTKJ010000261.1:0-2489 GCA_043730365.1 Acidobacteriota bacterium
CGAATATGTTTCTTGTAAGTCGCGTTGACACGCTCGCACCACTGGCGCGCTTGTTGATTGAGATCGGCCCAACTGGTAAAAGTGCGGCCGGCCAAAAAGTTGTTTTCGATGAAGTGGAACGGCCGTTCGACACGGCCCGAGCGATTGGCGTCGCCGATCTCATGCGCCACGAAGCGGAAGCCAAGCCGCTCGGCGAAGGCCGCCATCTCCGGCACCGGCTCCATCTCCTGGCCCGTACCGCGCAACACGACCACATGGGTGTTGTCGATCATCACTCGTTCCGGTGAACCTTGCAGATAGCGTAGCGCCTCGGTGAGAAACACCTTGCAGTCGAAGCGCTGGAAGGTAGGCTGGATCTGAAAGAACAACATCCGCGAATAACACAGTACGGCCGAGGCGGTCTGCGCTTTGAACTTTCGACCGCCCACGGTGAGCTCGTGCGGTGAGGTGTCGTGCTGCATCTCCACACCCGGCGAGAATAAGTGATCGTAACTGCCCGCGGGCACGACGGGCGTCTGCCCGATGCCTTCCCGGCGGCAGAACGCCGTCAACGCCGGATACGACAGCGCCGCCCCGCTGGCCAGCAGTTCCTCATGGACTCGCACGAGGTTGCCTTGGCACGAGGCCAATAACTCGAGGATCCGCGGCCGGTAGGGCGTGGCTTTCTCGGCGCGCTCGATCTTCGGCACCGCGCTGGAGTTCTCCTTCAGCACTTGGCGGATACTTTGGCGCGAGAGTTTCAACAGGCGCGCGATCTCGCGCTTGGGGGTCTTTTGAGTGTGCAGCTCCAGAATGGTCGCGCGTTGTGCTTGGCTCAACATGATGTGGTGCGGGCTCCTCGATTCGTTCGGCGAGTTCGGTCAACAACTCCGTGGCGCGTTGGATCTGCCGGCGTAGTAATGCGCGGTTAGGCGGTGGCGATTCCACTCGTGCCAGCGCTCGCTGGGCAATGGCGGTGATCTGCGCCAGTTCCTTTGCCAGCGTGGTGGCCGGCGGTAGTTGCGCCTTCCGATACAACTTGGGTTCGGCCAGGATGCGCTCGCGCACCACGCCGCTGGCTTTGCGCCAGGCGTGGTAGAGTTCTCCGGCTTCCCGCAGGGTCCACGGTGACTCGGCCAAAACCTGTGCCATGCGCTGGCAATGCTCGGCGTTGATGCGCGCCACCGGCGCCAGGAAACGCATCGCGATCTGCGCGGCGATCTTGCCTTCGCGCACTTGCTGCTGCACGGCTTCCGGCAACAGTTCCACTAACGCCAGGCGGCGCGCCACCCACGTGGTGCTGCGATCGAAACGCCGCGCCAATTCTTCGATCGAGCAGCCCAGCCGGCTTTCCATCTCCGCCAGCAGCCAGCCTTGTTCCAGGGCGGTCTCCGGTTCGCTCATGCGCAGGGAACGTTCCAGCACCAGCGCTTCGGTTTCGCTCATCGCCCACAAGACGGCCTCCACCGTGTCGCGCCCCAGTTGCTCGAGCGCGGCAATGCGCTTGTGACCGTCGATGACGAGATAGCGGCCCGCGTTTTCGATGACGATGATCGGCGTTTGTTGGCCGGTCTCAGCCAGTGAGGCCAGCAACCGGCGCTGTCGCTGAGGGTGGCGAACCCGGAGGCCCTCCAGGCAGCGGTCCAGTTGATGAAATTCCAGTTGCGGCATCGGGTGCGGCTACTACGCGAGGATCAGTATGCGCCGGCTCGGAACTGGTCTTTTCCGGCGCCGGGGGAAGTGTGCCGGAAAGCCCCTTGGAATCAACGGGTTGTGCCTTGAACTGGTCTTTCGCGGACCGCAGGAGTAGTGTGCCCATAACCCCAATGAAATCAGCGCCTTTGCCGCCGAACTGGTCTTTCGCGAGATCCCAGGGAAGTTGGTTCAACGGGGGCGGAACCCGGAGCGGTTCCGGCGCTGCGGCCTCGGACTGGTGGCGATGGTCGATGCGGTAGGCGGCAGCGTAGCTGGGATTGCGGCCTCGCCAACGGGCTTGGGTCTTCTGACGGCGGGCCTTCTGGCAGTCGGCTTTACCGCAGGCGCGTTGACGGGTGCCGACTCGTGAGTCCGGACGGAACCACCGCCGGCAGATCCGGCACGGTTTCTTCCGGGCTTCTGGCATGCCCGTCCATGGTCACCCGGTCAGGTGGGTCAGTTTTGGCGAGCAGGGGTGGATTGATTCTCGCGAGCGCCGAAGCCAATCATCCAGACGGCGACGAGAGCCGCGGTAGCTTCGGTCGCGTAAAAGCTCTCAACCGCAGGCGCCGTCACCTGCGAAACCGGTACTGCGGTGAAGGGCGCCCCGACCCGCACGATGACGGATCGCGCCGGAGCAATCGCAGTGGTGGTATGGCGGCCCACTAGCCCTCCGGCAGTCACGAGGAGAGAAAATGGAATCAGGAATTTGACCGAAGCTGCCAGCCAGACGTAGTAGCGCACCTGCGCGGAGTTCGCTCTCAGAAGCAGCGTGAGCAATCCGGCTCCGGCGGCGAATAGCGTGGACTGCCAGA
>JAYTKJ010000262.1:0-17590 GCA_043730365.1 Acidobacteriota bacterium
CAAACACCACCTCAAGGCTCTGCGCCGCCTCGGCTACCAGATCCCGGATCCGACCCCCGTCCCAGTGGCAGCACGGGGGTGATTTTCGACGGAGCGGTCCGCTTCCCCCGAAACGGTGAAGCACCTAGCTATCTCACCGGTAATTGATACCCCTTCTTCTGCACGCGTATCCGATGCACGTTGCCGCCTTCGGTGATGTACAGAAGATTCGCATCGGCGCCGCGTCCGAAACCCACGTTCGTCGGCAAACCCGCCGTGGGGATGTAGGCTCGCTCTTTTCCTTCAGGAGAATAGACGACGATGCCTGGGCGGCTGATGCGGCGCACGGCGGCGTAGAGATTCCCTTCGACGTCTACTGTCAGTCCGTCGGGACCATCTTCCGGCGCATAGTCGACGAGCAGCTTGCGGAACTTCGCGATTCCGTTGGCAGCCAGATCGTAGGCGAGCAGCGCCATGCGGCCACGATGCACCGGCGCTTCCGCCGGCACGCGGCCAATCCCGGTGGTGCCGTTCTCGTTGGACACGACGTAGAGCGTGCGTTGATCCGGCGAGACGCAGACCCCGTTCGGCTTGCCGGCGTCAGTGATGATGCGTTGGATGGAGCGGTCCGGGTCAACCCGGTAGACGGCCTGGAAAGGCTGATCGATCGGCTCGTAGCCCAAGTAGCGCGGGTCGCTGAAATAGACACGGCCTTTTTCGTCGATCGTAATATCGTTGGGCGAGTTCAGCGGGCGGCCCTCAAACATCGCTGCCAGAATCTCCGCCTTGCCCGTGCTCATGTTGGTGCGAGTGATGCGGCGGCCCCCGTAGTCCGCCCCTTCGGCCGCCAGCAACCGCCCTTGCGCGTCAAACTTGAGGCCGTTCGACATGCCGCTGGGCGAACGGAACGTAGTCACCTTCTTGGTGGCGGGGTCAAACTGCATGATGTGGCCGGCTTGCATTCCGGATTGGTGCGTGAAGGTGATGTCGCTGAAGTAGATCATCCCGTTCGGCGCCGACGTCACACCCTCGGTGAGGACGCCGCCCGAAAAAATCTGCTCCAGCTTGGCGCCGGGCGTCAGAATGGCGGGTTCGCCCGAAGGCGCAGGCTGTGCTGCAAGCGGCGAGACGCAGAGCGCGATGAGGCAAGAAAGATGGATCTTCATTCGGTTAAAAATGCTATCAGATTTTTGAGCTGCAGTGCGCGTATAGAATGTCAGTGATGAACCGTAGACTGTTTCTGGCCGCTTCCTCCTCCGCCGGCTTGGCTTTGCCCGCGGCCGAGCCCAAGAAGATCGCCGCTATCATTACCGAGTATCGGTTGGGTTCGCATGCTGACGTCGTCGTCGGCAAATACCTGGAGGGCTACAACCAGGATGACCGTCCGCCCTACCCGCGCTCGAAGATCGTCTCGATGTTCACCGAGCAGCTCCCCAAAGCCGACATGAGTCGCGAGCGCGCGGCCAAGTACAAGGTCCCGGTCTTCCGCACCGTGGAGGAGGCGCTCACACTCGGTGGCGACAAACTCGCCGTGGATGGAGTGCTATTGATCGGCGAACACGGCGCCTATCCCGTCAACGACAAGGAACAGACTCTCTATCCGCGCTTTGAAATGTTTCTCAAGATCACGGACGTGTTCCGCCAGAGCCGCGCGTCGGTGCCCGTGTTCAACGACAAGCATCTGTCCTGGAGCTTTCGGCAGGCCCGGCGCATGGTGGAGATTTCGCGGGAACTGCGCTTCCCGATGCTAGCCGGGTCCTCGGCGCCAGGCGCGCGCCGCGAGCCGGCGATCGACGCTCCTTTCGGCGCGGCGCACAAACATGCCGTCGCCATTTCCTACAGCGGGCTTGATATCTACGGCTTTCATCTGCTCGAAGCGCTGCAATGCATGGTGGAGCGTCGCAAGGGAGGCGAGACCGGCGTGCGTTCGGTGCAGTGCCTGGAGAATCAGGCGTGCTGGGATTACATCGAGAAAAACGGCTGGGTGAAGAAGCTGTTCGAGACGGCGCTGGCCCGCAGCAACACGCGAAAGCCCGGCGATATGAAGCAACTCGTGAAGACCCCCACCGTGTTTGTCGTCGACTACGCTGACGGTCTCTCGGCCGCGGCGTTCCTGATGTCCGGCATGCTGGAAGACTTTACGGTGGCATTGGAAGTGGAGGGGCAGAGCACGCCGGTTTCCTTGCTGATGGATCTGCAGAATTCCCGGCCTCATCACCATTTCGGGTGCTTGGTAAAGAACATCGAAATCATGTTCGAGACGGGCAAGGCGCCCTATCCGGTGGAGCGTACGCTGATGACGAGCGGGATCCTCGACTTTGCGCTTGAGTCGCGGCTGCGGGGCTACAAAAAGCTCGACACACCGGAACTGACTAAGGTTCGTTATCAGGCGGCGAACGCGTCGCATTTCTGCACCAAGGGATGGGGGCCAGATGGGAAGCGGCTTGACTAGTCACCGGGGGAGGTCATGATGAATCGCAGAACGTTTACCGGATCGCTGCTCGCAGCGGCCACTGCATCGGGCCTGCCGCCTCTGAAGATCACCGACGTGAAAGTCATTCCCACCAGCGGGGGCTCCGGCTATCGGTGGATCTTCGTCAAGATCCTCACCAGCGAACCCGGTTTGTATGGCATCGGGTCAGCCAGCAATCACTTTCAAACCCATGCCGTGATCGCCGCGATTGAAACACACCTCAAGCCTTTTCTGATTGGCAAGAATCCGGATCAGATTGAAGACCTGTGGCAGAGCTCGCATTTGCGCACTTACTGGCGTAACGGTCCGGTGAATAACAACGTGCTAAGCGGCATGGACATGGCGCTGTGGGACATCAAGGGCAAGCGCGCCGGGATGCCCGTGTACGAACTAATCGGCGGCAAGGTGCGCGACGCCGTGCCTTGCTATGACCACGCGGGGGGCGCCGATCAGGACGCGGCCGTGGCGGCCGTGCAGAAGTCGATGGCCAAGGGTTTTCGCCATATACGCGTGCAGTTTGGTAACTACGGCGGCGGCGGATTCATTCCCGCCGGGCAGGGCAACCGGGCCGAGGGCGGCTATGGCGGTTCAGCGTTCGATGAGGAAACTTACGTTGATCGAGTGCCCCGTATGTTCGAATACGTGCGCTCAAAGGTGGGAATGGATCCGAAACTTTGCCACGATGTGCATTCGCACTTATCCGGCATGAACGCCGCGGAGTTTTGCCGCCGCTTGCAGCCGTTACAGATGCTGTTTGTCGAAGACGTCTTGCCCCCGGAGCAACTGTCCTGGTATCGGCACATTCGCCAGATCTGCACCACGCCGCAGGCGGTAGGGGAACTTTTCACGCATCCGTTTGAACATCAACCGCTGGTGATTGAACGTCTGATCGACTACGCCCGCTGCCGCGTCTCGGCGATCGGCGGGATCACGCCGGCCAAAAAGCTCGCCGTGTTGTGCGAGACCTTCGGCGCCAAGACGGCGTTTCAGGAAGGGGGCGAGAACGACCCGGTCAATCAGTTGGCGGCCTATCATGTCGACATTTCGAGCCCGGCGTTCGGTATTCAGGAAGAGAATGGCTTTCCTGATGCAGTAAAGGAGATGATGCCGGGCATCGCCGAGATCCGCCGGGGCTATCTATATGGAAGCGGCAAGCCGGGGCTGGGGATCGATCTTGATGAGCGGATCGCCGCCAAGTATCCGCTGAAGCCGATCACCGATGGCGGTACTTACAAATTGGATCGCACACTGGACGGCGCCGTAGTGAAGCCGTAGCCGAGCCTACTTCACAACGGCCGCGACCACCATCTCCAGCAGCCGCCGCACGCTATCATCGCCGCCTATCGGGCCGTCGTCGAATTGCGTGTGCGGCGCCGGCTTCCATTCGTCGCGGGAATGATCGACGGTGTAGCTGACGGGAATGCGCGTCAACGCTGGATCGAATTGCGCCGTGCTGCCCGCCATCTTGTAGATCACCAGATCGAGCGAGGGAACCACATAGATCGCCGAACCGCCGGCGCCTGACTTGAAGTAGGCATCGCGCGGAGCGGCGATGACATGGCCGTCCGCATTGGATTCAAACATCAAGCCGAACGGCGAGTGCGGGTTGTACCTCGACGGGTGAGCACAGAGTGCAACATATTCGGCGGGCGCCAGTTGTTGGCTGCCCCACTTGCCGTTGCGCAATAGCAGATAGGCAAAGCGAAGCGCATCGGTGGCGCGTACCGCAATGCTGCCACCGCCCGGTGTATGCGGCAGTGTCGCGCCGTTCCGGTGCAACGCGTAGCCCCAGGCGCCCCAACCCATCGGCTTGGCGAGCTTCTCCTCCAGATACTGCTGCAGCTCCATACCCGCGAGCCGCGGGAGAACCATCGAGGCCACGTGCGTTGAAGACGAAGAGTACGAGTAACCTTCGCCAGGCTTGGTCCACATCGGAACTCGGAGCGCGTTGCCGTCGATATCCATTCGGTCCGCCGGAGCAGCCATCGGATCAAGTTTCGTGGGTACACCGCGCACGAACCCGGGGTTGGTTCCGTCGCCGTGCATGCCTGAACTCATTGAGAGTAAGTGGCCGAGTCGAATGTCCGCTTTGGCCGGATCGGTTAGCGGCAACGCTTCGGGCAGATACTTAGCGTTGAACACCTTTTGATCGAGGCCCTCGGGAATCTCCGCGCGCTTCTCGTGCAGGACGATGCCGCAGGCGATGCTGGTGTACGCCTTGCCGATGGAGGCCATATCCGGATGGGCCTCGCGATGCCCCTGACCGAAGTACTTTTCGTAGACGAGATGGCCGTGGCGCGCCACCAACAAGCCGCCGTGGGCGCTGGTGCGCTGGGCGTAAGTGAACGCCTGATCAAGCCGCGCCAGATCCATACCAGCGCCGCGTGCGTTTGTGACAGGCCAACCGCCGGCGCTGTCGGGCGGCGGAAAGTCGGCGCCGCTGGCGGTCAACGTGAGGGCTACGAACACGAGCAAGAACTGGCGCATGTTTTCAAGCAAGAATAGCGCGAATGGGTTCGCCGAAGTCTATGTCGAGCCGCTTGCGGCCGGGAACTTCCAACCTGCGTGGGTCAAGGCCGAGTTGGTGGAGCACCGTGGCATGGACGTCGGTAACATAGTGGCGATTCTCCACGGCGTGAAACCCCAACTCATCGGTAGCGCCATGTACTGTTCCACCCTTGACGCCGCCGCCGGCGAACCAAACCGAGAATCCATAGGGATGATGGTCGCGCCCGTCCGAGCCCTGGGCGCCGGGTGTGCGCCCGAATTCGGTACACCAAACCACCAGTGTTTCCTCAAGCAGATTGCGCTGCTTGAGATCGGCCAGCAAGCCCGCGATCGGCTTGTCCACTTGCGCGCATAACTCCGTGTGAGTCTTCTTGAGCTTGCTGTGCGCATCCCACTTACCCGCGCCGCCGTTCTGTCCGTGGAAGACTTGCACGAAGCGCACTCCGCGCTCGGCCATGCGCCGCGCCGCCAGGCACATTTCGCCGAATGGCCGCGTCACATCCTGATCTAGACCGTATAGGCTGCGCGTCGAATCGGTCTCCTGCTCGAACCGCATCAGCTCCGGCACCGCGGTCTGCATGTGGAACGCCAGCTCATAGGACTTGATGCGGGCGCGCATGGAAGCATCGTCCGGATACTCCACCGCCGAGAGATTGTTGAAGCGCTTCAGAAGGTCGAACTCTTTCTGCTGGACACCGGCGCTGACGTCCGGCTTGGCGAAAGCGAGCGGATTCTCCGGATTCACGTCCAGCTGAATGCCGGCGTGTTCCGGTCCCAAGTAACTGGCGCCATGCGCACCCAGGCCGCCGCAGCAGGTATCAATGGGATCTCCCAGCACGACAAACTGCGGAAGGTTGTCGTTGAGCGAGCCAAGGCCATAGTGGACCCACGAGCCCAGCGTCGGGAATGGGCCTTCGAGTACGTGGCGCCCGGTGTGGAACTGCATCTGAGCGCCGTGGTTGTTGTCCGTGGTCCACATGGAGCGCACCACTGCTAACTTATCGGCGTGCTTGGCGACGTTGGGCCACCAGTCGCTGATCTCCATGCCACTTTGCCCGTGCTTGCCGAAACCAACCTGCATGGGAAAAATTTTTGGGTGAACCTTATGCAGACCAGTGATGACTTCGCGAAGGTTCTTCTTCACCAGCGGATTATCAAGTGTATCTTTGTACGGCGTTTCGTCGATCGACTTACCGGCGTACTTGTTGAGCTCCGGCTTGGGATCGAACGTCTCCATCTGACTGACGCCCCCGATCATGAAGAGCCAGATGACGCGCTTGGCTTTGGGCGCAAAATGCGGCTGCCCCAACGTCGCGGCCCGAGCGATGCCATCACGATTCAGCAGCGCCCCCAGCGCCAGCCCGGTGAACCCCATCCCGGTATCGGCCAGAAAAGTTCTTCGATTCATCGCAAGCTCCCTCTATCGAATCGTGACGAAATCATTGTGGTTGAGCAAAACGTGCACCAGGCTCTCGCGCGCCTGAGCCGCGTCCTGGCCCGTAAAGAAGCGATCCGCCTCGGCCAGTTCGGCGGCCGAGGGCGGTCGGCCGAGGATGGACTCAAAGGCGGACTGGATGAACTGAGGCTCCGCCGCCAACCGCGCCGCCAAAGCCTTGGCCTGCTTGCGGCTCAACTGGCTGTTGGCCATTGCCAGCGCCTGATGTGGAACCACGCTCTCATTGCGTTCGTAGCACTCGGCTGGGTTTGCCGAATCGAAGGTCTTGAGAAATTGCACCGGCACGTCCGGCGTATGTTGCAGATAGAGGCTGCGGCGCGCCGTCTGGTCCGCTCCAGTGGCATCGATCTCCGGGCCGTTCGCCGTCGTATCCAGCTGGCCGGCGACCGCCAAGACGCTGTCGCGCACGATCTCTGCTTCCATCCGGCGCGGATTCATCCGCCAGTAGTAAGTGTTGTCCGGGTCGAGCTTGGCGCTCGCCGCGCCTGCCTCTCCTGCCGTTGACGTCATGCGATAGGTGTTCGAAGTCAGCATCAAACGGTGAAGCTTCTTCATGCTCCAGCCATTTGAAACTAGCTCGGTGGCCAGCCAATCAAGGAGCTCCGGATGCGTGGGCGCACGCCCGTTCCGTCCGAAATCGAAAACACTCGGCACGAGCGCCTTACCGAAGTGGCGTAGCCAGATGTGATTGACGGCCACGCGCGCCGTGAGAGGATTGCGGCTGCTGGCAATCCACTGCGCCAAGGCGAGCCGGCGGCCACTGGATGAATCCGCGTAGACTTTGCCAATCGGCGTGTAGCCCTCGGCCGCCTGCGTCAAAGCGGCCTTGGCTGCGTCCACTCGCTTTTGGGCCGCTGCGATCTTCTTCTCGTCGGCCACCTCGCCCGGCTTCGGCGCGCTCAGGGCCTCCGCAAATTCAAGTTGGGCGCGATAGATGTTTTCGTCGGCTTTCAAAATGCCAGCCTGCCGTTCGGCCTTACGCGCCGTCGTACCGAGCGCCTCGGCGTCGGGCGCGGGAGGCGCCGAGTGCGCGGCGTTATCGGCGGCGATGCGCGCCTCAAGGGCCGGGACCGCGGCTTTCGCGGCGGTTAGCGCCTTTTCGGCGAGCAGCATCTTGTCTTCCAGTTTGCGAGCCTTGCCACCAGTCTCGAATTCCTCGCGAGCCTTGCGCAGCCCCTCTTCGGCGGCCGTAATCTCGTTGCGCGCTTGCGTCAGCAAGTCGGCGTGCACAAACCCACGATGATCGGGATAGTAAGCGGCCACCGGCAATGAGACGCTCTTGATCTCCGGTGCAGCTCCACCGAGAATGGCCGGAACGCCGGGAGTCAAAGGATGGTCCTTGTCCGGATTCTGGATATCGCCGCCGATCAGTTTGTACGTGGGTGTTTTGGTGTCTTCGTCGAACACCCGCGCGACTCCATCCTTGTCGATGTCCGTTTGTCCGGGCACACGATCCACTCGCACCTGATAGGGTTCGAAGAACGCGCGGAACTGATAGTACTCTTTCTGACTGAAGGCGTCGTACTTGTGGTCATGGCAGCGAGCGCATTTGAGAGTAATACCGAGCAGCCCCATGGCGGTGTGGTCGACAGCGTCCTGCATCCAGCCATGCCGGTCATACTTACTGAAGTTACGCGCCAAAAATCCCGTCGCGCGCAGCACTTGCGGATCTTCCGGAGCTACTTCGTCACCGGCCAGCATCTCCACGATCATCCGGTCGTAGCCTTTGTCGGCATTCAAAGACTCAACAATCCAATCGCGCCATCGCCACATGAAGCGAGAGGAGTTGCGTACATCGTTGCCTTTGCGCCAGCCGTACCAATCGCTGTAGCGCCAGATGTCCATCCAATGGCGCCCCCAGCGCTGGCCGTAGCGCGGGTCATCGAGCAGGCGATCAACCAGTTTCTCGTAGGCGTTGGGCGAACGGTCTGCCAGGAACGCCTGCAAATCCTCGCGGGACGGAGGCACACCCACCAGATCGAGAAAGACCCGCCGGGCCAGCACGCGGGCGGCTGCGGGAGCAACTGGCGTCAAGCCCTTTTTCTCTTGCGTTGCCGCAACGAAAGCATCGATCGGATTGCGGCTCCAACCCGCGGTTTTCACGGAGGGCAGGGGAGGGCGCGCGGGCGGCTGGAAGGCCCAGTGCGTCATGGAATCGGTTGCGCCCAGAGCCTGATCCATCCGCGCGCCCGCATCGATCCACGCCGCCAACACGCCAATTTCCTTTTCCTCCAGCTTGGCCAATTGGAAAGGCATGTGCGGGCCCGCAGTCCGCGCCACCACCTTATATAACAGGCTGTCAGCGGATTTTCCAGGAATCAAAGCCGGGCCGCGGCTGCCACCCTGGAGCAGGGAAGCGCGCGAAGACACGTCGAGGCCGGACTGCTTGAACTTAGTGTTGTGGCAACTCACACAACGAGCGGTCAGCACTGCAGGACCGTCGAGCGCCGAGGCCGCGACACCGCCGAGGAAAAGGAAAAAGGCCAGTTTATGGATCATGCGGGGTCACCCATAATTTATCTCAATTCACGCGCCCTCGTACGACCACATGCCTGATGCGGCGGGTATTCTTGATATCCGCCAACGGATCTGCGGTGAGCAAGATCAGATCCGCGCGAGCTCCAGCGCGGATCACGCCGAGATCGGACTGCCGCAGCAGCTGGGCATTCTGATAGGTAGCGGCGCGAAGAACCTCCGCCGGCGTCATACCGGATCCCGCCAATAGCTCGAGCTCCCAATGCAACGAAGATCCCGGCGGCACTTGCGGCTCAGGAGCATCGGTGCCCGCGGCGATGCGTGCTCCCGCCTTGTGCAGCATGCCCGTCAGCCGTTGATACTTCGCCAACTGCGCGAGCCGCACCTCACGCGCCGGCGACATGTAGCCGCGAAAGCGCGTGTAGGCCATGCCGTTCCACTGCGCCCACCACTCGCGCAACGGCGCGGGCATCGCCAGGTTGTCGGGACGATCAAGCACAGTCTGGTCATCCAACTGGTAGAGGGCGCCGAAAAAGACCGTCAGCGTGGGGTCCACAAAGAGACGACGCTCGCCGATCTTGCGGATCAACTGTTGCGACGCCTCGCGATCGAGGTCCACCGAGAAGCGGTCACGCGGATCGGCGCGCAGGAAATCGGCAACCGATTCGATGTGTTCCACGGCGTCGATGCCGTCGTCGACCGCCTGCTCGACGGGATAGCTCGCCAAGTGCCCGGTGACGAACAACCCGGCCTTGTGCGCCTCGGCGATGACAGCGCGTCCCACTTCGGGCTTGATGTTGGCATAGAGCTTGACGGTGGTGACGTTCCATTTTTTCAACAACGCCACGAAATCGGGCACTTGTGCGGGCGTCGTCAGTGCCCACCCTACGTCGGGATGGATGGGAGGCAAATCGCCGATCAGCGGGCTGGCGACAAAGATCCTGGGCGACTGAGCCGGGTTCGCCTCCGCCCACTTCTTGAGCAGCGTTTGGGCCACCACATTGTCGCCGGTGCTGCGAACCGACGTTACACCATGCTTGACATAGATCGGCAACACCTCGTCCCCGGTCATGCCCGCTTGCCACAAGACATGGGTCAGGTGTACGTGGGCGTCAATCAGGCCCGGGATCAGGAACTGGCCGCGTGCGTCGATCGTCTTGGCGCGCCGCGGAGAACGCACGTTGGCGCCAGCCTCAGTAATTCGATCGCCTTCGATAGCGACTGTCCAGCCGTCGCGGAAGACCCCGGCCTCGGAGTCGAAGACCTTCGCCCCGCGAATCACCAGAGGTTGAGCGGCGCCGATAGCGCAGACCAAGGCGAATGTGAGCACGAAGATCCGCATGGATCGATTATCCGCTTGTTCGACCGGACCATGAAGGATACAATCTCTTCGACATGACACGCGCACTCTTCACCCTCGTGCTACTCGGCCTCGCTCCCACAAGCGCAGTGGCCGCAGGACTTCGCGCCGGCGCCGCTGCCGTTGACATCACCCCGATTGAGTGGCCCATTCGGGTCATCGGCAATTTCGGGGTGACCATGGCCGCCCGCGCTCACGATCCCTTGCACGCTCGCGCGATCGTGCTGGACGACGGGCTGACGCGCATCGCGATCGTGCTGGTGGATAGCTGCTTCGTCAAGCGCGAAGAGATGGACCGCATCAAAGCCCGGGCGGCCAAACGCACCGGCATTCCCGTTCAACGGATTCTGCTCTCGGCCACGCACTCGCACTCGGCGCCTCCTTCGCGTGCGGCGGATGGCAATGCGATAGAGCAACGTTATGTGGAGAGACTGGTAACGCAGACAGCGGAGGCCATCGCGCAGGCCAACGCGAGGCTGGCTCCCGCGCGCATAGGGTGGACCGTCGTGCCCGTGCCGGACGAACTCTTCAATCGCCGCTGGTTCATGCGGGAAGGCGCGATTCCGCCGAACCCGTTCGGCGAGACCACCGACATAGCGCGCATGAATCCGCCGGCGGGATCGAACGATCTTGTGCATCCGGCGGGCGGCACCGATCCGGGTTTCTCCGTCGTCGCCATTCAGACTCTGGCAGGCAAACCGCTCGCGCTCCTCGGCAACTACTCGCTGCACTATGTCGGCGGAGTGCCCGGGCCCGAGGTCTCTGCCGACTATTTCGGCGAGTTCTCCCGCCTGGTTGCGCAGCGATTAGCCCCGGACGATGCCTCCTTCGTCGCCATGCTTACGAACGGCACCAGCGGCGACGTGAACAATATAGACTTCGTGCATCCACGCCCACGCGCCGAGCCCTACCAACGTATCGGCGTCGTCGCGGGCAAACTGGCCGGGCACGCCTCCGAGGCAGCGGGCGCCATGCAGTATTCCGCCCAAGCCCCGATTCGTATGGCCGAGCGCGAGTTGCGGCTTCGCTTTCGGAAACCGACCCCTGAGCAACTTCGTTTTGCTCGCGCCGCGCTGGAGGAGAAAGATGAATCCAAGCTGCCCCGCAATGCCAAGGCTTACGCCGAGCGCGCGATCAGTCTCCTGGAGGGCCCCGAATTTGCGGACTTGAAGTTGCAGGCGCTCCGCGTCGGCGGGCTGGCGATCACAGCCATTCCCTGCGAAGTATTTACCGAGATCGGACTGGCGATCAAGGAGCTCAGCCCGTTCCGGCCCACCTTCACGATCGAACTGGCCAACGGGCACTATGGCTATCTGCCCACGCCTCGGCATTTCGACCTGGGCGGCTACGAGACGTGGCTCGGTACCAACAACCTGGAGCGGGAAGCATCGGTGAAGATCACGCGCACCTTGCTTGACTTGCTGGGTCAGGTACAAGCCGTCCGCTAAAGCCGCTCTCCCTTCGACTGGGATACAATCAGGCTGATAGTTGCTTCGGAGGTCAAAATGCTTATTCGCTTGGTTTCTCTTTTCGCCATCGCTTTCGCCGGCCTGTATGCGCAGAGCACAACCGGAACACTGGTCGGGACGGTGCGCGACTCGTCCGGCGCCTTTGTCGCGGGCGCCAAGGTACGCGTCACCAACACCGGCACGGGCGCCGCGCTGGACACGCTCTCCAATTCAAATGGCGACTTCGTGGCTCCCAACCTGCCGCCCGCCACCTACAACGTTCACGTCGAGTTGACCGGCTTCCGTGCGGTCGACATCAGCCAGATCCGGTTGTTAACCAGCCAGACTGTGCGCAATGACGTGCGCCTTGAGCCAGGTGAACTTCTGCAGACCGTGCAGGTGGAAGCTTCCGCGCCCGTGGTGAACTCAGAGGGTTCCTCGCTGGTCAACAACGTGGACACGCACACCGTGGTCACGCTGCCGCTCAACGGGCGCACGCTGGATCGCCTGATTCTGATCACGCCCGGCAACACGTCCGATAGTCCTTCGAATCCCAAGCTAGGCGGGTCGCTCCACTGGGGCGGCAACTTCTTCACCATTGACGGCGTTTCATTTAATGACCTCGGCAACGGCGGCGCGGCTTACAGCTACCAGACCGCGCTCTCCACCACGCCTTCGGTAGATACGATCCAGGAATTCAAGATCGAAACCAACAATGCCAAGGCTGAGCACGAAGGCTCGGCGGCCATTTCCTTGATCACCAAGAGCGGCAGCAACGATCTCCATTTCACGTTGTTCGAATTCAACCGCAACCGGTTCGCGGCGGCCAAGGAATTCTTCGCCACCGGGATCCCCAAGCCCTCCTTCAACCGCAACGAATTCGGCGCGACGGCGGGCGGCCCGGTGATTCGCAACAAGACGTTCTTCTTTGGCTCATACGAGGGCCTGCGGCAGCGGACGTCGCGCGCGCCGGTGCTCAGTGTCGGCACGGCGGCAATGCGCCAGGGAGACTTCACAGGCTTTGCGCCGATCCGCGATCCCTTTGGCGACGGCGTTTTCCCGAACAATCAGATCCCCTCGAACCGCTTGAACTCGCAAGCCAAGCAACTCCTCGCCTTTGTGCCGCTGCCGAACGCAGCCGGCTCTTTCGGCGCCAGCGGTCCGGCGAACAACTTCGTCACGACCGTGGGGAACGTGATTGATGTCAACCGCTACAGCATCAAGGGCGACCATAACTTCAACAGCCGGAATTCCATCAGCGCCGTGTTGAGCTACTCGAAGGGCTCACCTTACTTTGTCGCGCTCGGCACGCCGGCTAACTATGGAAACTTCGGCGACGGTGGCTACACCACCAAGAGCGGTTCGCTCGGCTACAACCGCACCTTCAGCCCCACCATCTTGAATGAGGCTCGCTTCTCCTACTTCAACCACGCCAGCTTGCGCGTAGGCCAAAACACCGATTTCGATCCCACCACGATCTTCCCCACTCTGTACAAGCCCTTGCCGATCGGCGGACTTCCCAATGTCTCTATCGCGGGATTCCAGGGCATCGGCGATTCCGGCGGCAGCCCGCGCGCTCCGCAAATCACGCAGGAGCTGACCGACAACCTCTCGATCGTGCGCGGCACGCATACCTTAAAGATGGGCGCCGACATTGCCTTTGGCCGCATCTCCACCAATCCCGGCGCGGGCGGCACCGCCTTTGGGTCATTCACTTTCCAGCCCCGATACACGGGTAGTTCGTATGCCGACTTTGTGCTTGGGTTGCCCACCAACACGGCGCGAGCCACGCCCAACATCAACAACCTCCTCTACAACACCCGCTACGGGCTCTATATGCAGGACGACTGGAAAGTCAGTTCCCGCCTGACGCTGAATCTGGGCATGCGCTACACGCTGCAAACTCAGACTCAAGAGCGCGATGGCTCTTTCGCCAACTTCGATTTCGGCTCCGGCAAGTATGTGATTCGTACCGAGGGCGGACAACTGCCGCGCCTGGCCATCCCGCGCCTTCTGCAAGCCTATCCCTACGTCGAATCGGAAAAGAACGGCTGGGGCAGCGACGTCATTCGTTCAGACCACAACAACTTTGGCCCGCGTCTGGGCTTCGCCTTCCGCCCGTTCAACGACAACAAGACCGTGCTCCGCGGCGGCTACGGCGTGTTCTACAACATCATCCCGGTCTACATCGGCATCCGGCAGATCTCGCTGACTAACTCACCGTTCCTGCTGACTGAGACATTCGAAGCGGGTGCCACTCCCACCTTGACGCTGGGGAATCCGTTCCCGGGCGCCGGGGCACTGTCGGCGAATCCCGGCATCACGGCGGTGAACCGCGAGATCCGTAACACCTACGCTCAGCAATTCAATTTCACTGTGGAGCGAGAAGTGATGGGTAACACCGGACTCCGGGTTTCCTACGTGGGTAACAAAGGAACGCGCGTTCCCTGGTACAACTACAACCGGAATCTGCCGTTCCGTCAAGCGCCGGGCACCATCCAGTCGAACCGGCCTTTCCAGCCCTGGGCCGACATTATTACGCTGGATACCAATGGCAGCGCCACCACACACCAACTGCAGACCGAGCTAATCCGGCGCTTTTCCAAGGGTCTATTCGTGCAGGCCAGCTACACATGGAACAAGACGCTGGATAATGTGCCGATCGTGGGTGGCCCGCAGAATCCATACAACGCCGCTCTCGATCGCGGTAACGGCGATTCAATCCGTCCGAACGTGGCGTATATCTCGGGTACCTATGACCTGCCCTTCCTCCGCGGTAACAAGATTCTGGGCGGTTGGCAGGTGGCGGGCATCGGACAGTTCCGCTCGGGCACGCCGTTCGGCATCGGCTACAACGTCACGCAGGCGGGTTGGCTCGGGGGCCGCGCCAACCTGGTCGGGTCCGACGTCTATCCCGCCAACAAGAACATCGAGGGCTGGTTCAATCCGGCCGCCTTCGCCGTGCCCGCGCCGTTCACCTTTGGCAATAGTGCGCGCAATATGTTGTTCGGCCCCGGGCAGCGCATTATCGACATGAGCGTGCTGAAGGACTTCAAATTCGGCGAAAATCACGCCATCCAGTTCCGGGCGGAAGCCTTCAACATGCCGAACCATCCGAGTTTCGGTAACCCGGCGACCAACATCTCAATCCCGGCTTCGGTGGGCAAAATTCGAGGCACGTCAGTGGGAGCCCGCGCCGTCCAATTCGGACTGAAGTTCATCTACTAAGCAAGCACTTTCCGCTCAGCCGTCGCTTTTTACTGGCCCGGATAATGAGAGAATATCTCTCATCGGAAAGGCCATTTGAACAAAAAAATGCAGAACGGGAAAAAGTGCGGCGGCTTCCGTCGAAAACGGAGTGCCTATGAATCTTGAGGGAATTTTGAGAGTACTCCGTCAAGAGCGTGATTTGATCAGCGATGCTATTGAGGCCCTGGAGAAGATGGAGGCCGAGCCACCCCGCCGCCGAGGCCGCCCGCCGCTTCGCCGAGCCGTTCCAGAGCTCGAGGTCATACAACCGAAGGCAGTCATCCCCAAACCCCTAGCCTGACGCTGTATACTGCAACGTCATGGCCCATGGAATCACGAGACGCGAACTAGCTGGTGGCGCCGCCTGGGCATTCTGGGTAACCGGCGAGGGTCGCGCTGAACCACTGCCGCGGAACCTCCTGCTAACCGGTCGCGCCGCGGAAGGTCCGGCGGTGATCCTTCTGCGGGCCGGTCCCGTTACGGCCTTGTTCGAACCCAGCATCGCTTTCCTCCGCTACATTCGATACGGTGACCGGGACATCCTGCGCGGCCTGTACGCCGCGGTGCGCGACAAAGTTTGGGGCACGGTCGCGCCGCGCGTGAGCAATGTGGTCACCGAAGCCAGCGCGGATTCATTCCGCCTCACTTTCGATGTCGACAACGTGGACGGCGACATCGACTTCGGCTGGCAAGGCGTCATAACTGGTGACCCGCAAGGCACGATCCGTTTTGAGTTCAATGGCCGCGCGCGCAGTTCGTTTCTGAAAAACCGGCTCGGCTTCGCGGTGCTGCACCCGATCAAAGAGTGTGCCGGCAAAGCGTGCACCCTGGAGAAGGCTGGCGGGCTGAAGGAGCAGGGCGTCTTCCCCGACGCGATTTCTCCTCACCAACCCTTCAAGGATCTCGCCGCCATTTCGCACGAAGTCGTCCCGGGGGTCACCGCTGAGGTGCGTTTCGAGGGCGATCTTTTCGAGACCGAAGACCATCGCAATTGGACCGACGCCAACTACAAGACCTATTGCACCCCGCTGGAGCGACCGTTCCCGGTTGAGGTCCGCCGCGGCCAGGAAGTCAGGCAGGCGGTGACCATCAAGCTATTCGGAGCGGCGGCGCGCTTTGCATCTACACCGAGCGAGTTGTCGATCACGCCTTCGGCTTCGTCCGCCAGTCCGGTTAGACTTCCGTCGATCGGGCTGGGCTTTGCGGCCGATCAGCCTGCCCTGACAACCACCGAAGCCGCCAGAATTCGCGCCTTGCGCCCCGCGCACTTACGCGTCGATCTCAAGCTGTCCGAGCCGGGATGGGAGAAAGTTCTGGCCGAGGCCGCCCGGCACGCGCCCGTGGAAGCCGCGCTGTTCCTGTCGGACAACGCCGCGCCAGAGTTGCAATCGCTTTCGGCCAAAGCGCCCGCTCGGGTGGCCCGGTGGTTGTTGTTCTCCGAAAAGTCGGCGGCTGTAGCTCGGCAGTATCTGCGTCATGCGCCGGTAATCGTGGGCACCAACGAGTATTTCACCGAACTCAACCGGGAACGGCCGCAGGCCAAGCTACTCGATGGTTCCTGTTACTCGGTCAACCCGCAGGTCCACGCCTTCGACAATCAGTCGCTGGTTGAGAATCTCGAAGGGCAGGGGCATACAGTGAGGTCCGCGCGGCGTTTTCTGGATGGCAAACCTGTCCACGTAACGCCGGTTACGCTAAGGCCCCGCTTCAATCCACAGGCCAAGGGCGCGCCGGAGGCAATCGTTCCCGGGCGTCTTCCCGCGCGCATCGATCCACGGCAGATGTCGCTCTTCGGCGCAGCCTGGACGCTCGGCAGCATCAAGTATCTGGCCGAGAGTGGCGCGGCCAGCGTCACTTACTTCCAGACCCATGGTTGGGCAGGGGTGATGGAGACCGCCGCCGGCGCGCCTGTGCCTGAGTTATTCCCTTCGATTCCGGGCGCAGTGTTTCCTTTGTATCATGTACTCGCCGACGTCAATGAGTTCGCCGGTGGCACGGTCCAACCGCTGGACTCGAGTGATCCGCTGCAAACTTGCGGGCTGCATCTGGAGTTGGCAGGGCGCCGGCGCTTGCTCGTGGCCAATCTCACTAGCCAACCACGGATCGTCATGGTGGAGGCGTCCCGGCTTGGTCCCCGCGCGCGCTTATCCTCACTTGACGAGCATACTGCCGAAGAGGCTATGCGCCAGCCGGAGCGCTTCCGCGCGCGCCTTGGATCTTTACTGGATCCCGTCGCCGGAGGACGATACCGGTTGGCGATGCTCCCCTACAGCGTCGTCCGCCTTGACCGGGCCTAGTCTCAGCACTGCATGCCGTACTTCGCCTTGAATTCCGCGAACAGAAGCGATTGGAATATCGCCCATCAACTGATGCGCGACTGGAACTCTTGTTATGTCAAGGGTTGGCTCCATCGCGAGATAGCGGGCAAACGCCAATGAACGGGCACTGACTGGTCATTGAATAATGATTCTCAAAGTGTCCACCGCCATCCCGGCACTCAGTTGCAGGACGGCCGCCCCCTGGCGAGCATCCGTAGGTACGCGAAAATTCACCTGGTAGCCATCGACTGAGCCCGGAAGCCCGACTGCGCCGAGCACTTCTGCAAGCTTCCCGTCGATCCGCACTTCCACAGCCGAAGTGAC
>JAYTKJ010000263.1:0-3709 GCA_043730365.1 Acidobacteriota bacterium
AGAGGACGGGCAGAAAGACCAAGGTAAGGATGGTGGAGGTGATCAGGCCTCCAATGACCACAGTAGCAATGGGGCGTTGTACCTCCCCGCCGGCGCCCGATGAAATCGCCATTGGAAGGAAGCCGAGGCTGGCGACCATCGCGGTCATCAGCACCGGACGCAGCCGGGTCACACAGCCATCGACAATCGCGTCGTGCAACGGACGGCCTTCCCACCGGAGCTGATTGATAAAGGCCACCAGTACCAGTCCGTTCAGCACGGCCACGCCCGAAACGGCAATGAAGCCAATTCCGGCGCTGATGGAGAACGGCATCCCTCTCGCCACCAGCGCGAACACGCCGCCGCTAAGCGCGAGCGGAATTCCCGTAAAGATCAGCAGCGCCTGCATACCGCTGCCAAACGTCGCGTAAAGAAGGATGAAGACCAACGTGAATGTCGCCGGGACGGCGATGGCAAGCCGCAATTTGCCAGCTTGCAGGTTCTCATAAGTTCCGGCCCATTCCAGTCGATAACCGGGAGGCACCTTCACTTCCGCCGCCACTCGCCGCTGCGCCTCCTCAACAAAGCTTCCCAAATCCCGTCCGCGGACGTTCGTTTCGATGGAGACGCGGCGCTGTCCGTTCTCGCGGCTGATCTCGGCTGCGCCTTCGGTTTCCCGCATGGTGGCTAGCTGCGCCAGCGGTACTTTCGTTCCTGTTGGGCTGTTGACCAGCAAAGCGCCCAGCGCGGCGGCGCTGGACCGCGACTCCGGCGTGAGACGAACCGTGAGTTCAAATCGCTTGAAGCCCTCAAGGATCGTCGTGGCGGGAATCCCCGCAATGGCCGCTTGCGTCAATTCCTGAACATCGGAGACGTTGATGCCATAGCGCGCGATGGCCCCTCGGTCCGCTTCAATTTCCAGCGCGGGCAGGCCTTCGATCTGCTGCACTTTGACGTCGGCGTTCCCCTGAATCTGGCGGAGAACCCGGGCGATTTCGCCCGCCGCTTTGTCCATAACTTCGAAGTCCTCGCCGAATACCTTCACCGCCACGTCGGAGCGCGACCCTATGCCGCCGATCAACTCCAACATACGGAATTTGATAGGTTGCGAGAAGGTATAGGCCATGCCGGGAACCGATTTCAGCCGCTCCTCCATTTCCGCGATCAGCGCCTCCTTGGTTTTCGGTTGCGGCCACAGGGAGGGATCCTTCAGGAAAACATAGCAATCGGTGAGATCGGGTCCCATCGGGTCGGTGGCAATCTCCGGGCGCCCAATCCGGCTGACGATGGTGCGAATCTCGGGCATATCCCGGAGTGCGATTTCCATCTGTGTGGTCGAGCGCACCGCCTGTTCCAGCGACACGCTGGGAAGGCGTTGGGCACTAATCGCGAAGGCCCCTTCGTCAAGCTCCGGAATGAACTCGGATCCTAGGCGGAGAAACAGAAAAGTAGAGACGGCGACAACGGTGAGGGCCGCGGCGATTGGCAGCCACGGGAGGCGGAGCGATCCCTGCAGCAGCCGGCGATAGGGTCCCAGCATCGCGCGAATGACGGGATTTTCCTCCTCAGGTTCTCCCTGTCCTTCGACAGCCGCTTTCTTTGGCGCATGATCGCGCAAGAAGAGCGCGGCCAAAGCGGGGATCAATGTCAGGCTGAGGACCAGAGCGCCGCAAAGCGCAAGGATCACCGTAAACGCCATGGGATGAAACATTTTCCCTTCAATACCGGCCAGCGCGAGGATCGGCAGGTAGGAGGCAATGATGATCATCTCGCCGAACTGGCTGGCCTCGCGGACTTCGAGTATGCCGGACTGGATGGTGGTGAGGCGTTCGGCTTGCGTCAGTGCGCGGCCTAACTTTTGGCGGACCACGGCGAGTTGCCTCACGGAGTTTTCAATTAGGATGACGGCGGCATCCACGATAAGGCCGAAGTCGATGGCTCCCAGACTCATAAGGTTGGCGGACACACCGAAGTACCACATGCCCGTCATCGCGATCAGCATCGAAAGCGGGATGGCCGCGGAAACGATGAGGCCGGCGCGGATCTGCAAAAGAAACAGGAACAGGACGGCGATCACAATTACGCCGCCTTCCAACAAATTGCGCCCGGCTGTACCGATGGTACGACCGACGAGTTCACTGCGGTCATACGAGGTCCGCAGCACCACCCCAGGCGGCATCGTCTTCTGTAACTCAGCCAGACGGGCATGAACGCGGCCGGCGACTTGGCGGCTGTTCGCGCCCTTCAACAGCATCGCAATTCCGAGCACCGTTTCGCCCCGTCCATCCGTAGTGGCCGCGCCCTGCCGCACTTGCGAACCAAAGCCCACCGTTCCCAGGTTCCGCACGAAAACGGGCGTGCCTTTGGCCGCGGAGACCACGATGGACTCAATGTCTTCCAAGTTGCGGATCAATCCGATTCCCCGGATAAGCTGTTGCTCTCCTCCCCGTTCCAGATACGCGCCGCCAACGTTGGCGTTGTTCTTTTCCAGCGCGCTCACCACCTCGCGTAAAGTAAGGCCGTAGCTGACGAGTTTTAGGGGATCGATCAGCACTTCATACTGCTTCAGCTTGCCGCCGTAAACGTTCACTTCGATCACACCGTCAACAGTCCGCAGCAACGGCACAATCTGCCAATCGAGAATGGATCGAAGGTCCATCAACGAATGGCGGTTGGGCTGTTTCGGGTCGTTCTCCACAGAAAACTGGTAGATCTCACCCAGGCCCGTGCTGATCGGAGCGATCTCTGGACGAACCCCTTCCGGCAGTTCGTTCTGAGCCTGAATGAGACGTTCGAGCACGAGTTGGCGGGCTTGATAGAGATCGACGCCGTCCCTGAAAGTGATCGTGACTTGGGAAAGACCGAATTTCGAAACCGACCGAATGTCCTGCTTCCCGGGCAGACTGCCCATTACGACTTCCAGCGGAAAAGTTATGTACTTTTCAACTTCCGCCGGAGCGAAAGCCGGGGCGAGCGCGTTGACTTGCACCTGATTGGTGGTGATGTCGGGCACTGCATCAATCGGCAGCCGAAATCCGGCGTAGACGCCGAAGGCCGCCACCAGAAGGGAAAGGAAAACCACCAGAACGCGCCAGCGAATGCTAAATGCGATAAGGCTTTCAATCATGTTGACCTCTAGTGCTCGTGAGCCAGTTCGGCTTTGGCCAATTCGGATTTCAGGATGAAGCCACCCTGAGACACAACCACATCGCCGGCGGCGATGCCTTTAACGATTTCCACCCAAGCCGGCCATTGGGCGCCCAACTCGACTTCGCGCTTTTCAAATTTCGTGGGCGCTTCGCGAACAAAGACAGCGGGCTTGCCGCCCACCTGCTGTATCGCCGATAAGGGGATCACCAGGGCGGAGCGGCTTTGGCTGGTGGGGACGGCGATATTCGCGAACATCTCGAACTTCAGCCGGCGGGCGGGATTCGGAACTTCGACGCGAACCTTGGCCGTGCGGCTGGTTGAATCGAGCGCGTCGGAGACGTTAGTAATCTTGCCGGTGAACGTTTCGCCGGCGAAAGAATTAACGGTGACGGCGGCCACGGCCCCCTCGCGGACTCCGGCGATATCACGCTCGTACACATCGGCCAGAATCCAGACAGTAGAAGTGTCGACTAACGTGAAGAGTTCCTGATCGGCCTGGACGGTTTCGCCTTCGGCGGCGGTGGCTTTCAGCAGGACACCGTCGAACGGAGCGCGGACCGTGCTGGGGGAAACCTCGCGG
>JAYTKJ010000264.1:0-7074 GCA_043730365.1 Acidobacteriota bacterium
GGGCGCAGCGTGCTGCCGATTCTCGAGCAGGAAAATCCGGCGGGCCGCGACGAGGTCCACTTCTCGCACACCTTTCACGAGATCACCAATTACTATCCGATGCGCGGCATCCGCACCCGGCAGTACAAGTACATCAGGAATCTATTCCCTGAGCTCGAGTTCCCGCACGCCAGCGATCTGTGGGCGTCGGCCACGTGGCAAAGCATCATCAAGGCGGGCGAGAACGCGATGATCGGCCAGCGTCCGGTGGGCGCGTATCTGCATCGCAAAGGCGAGGAGCTCTACGATATTACGAATGATCCGGACGAGGTATATAATCTGGCCGGCTGGCCCGAACACGGGGGAACCTTGGACGAGTTGCGCAGGAAAGTGACCGGCTATCGCGCGCGCACCAAGGACCCCTGGCTGACCATGGACCAATACAAGAGCAAGCCGGAGGGACAATGATGATGCTTCGCCGCCGCACCTTCATCGCCGCGGGCCCCGTCGTCGCGCTAGCGCAGCAGCCGCAACCGCAGGACCCGCCCTTCGTCCTCCCGGAGTCCGTAGAAATGCGCAAGGGTGTCGAGTACGCGCGATACGGTCCGCGCGCGATGCACCTCGATCTGTTCCTCCCCAAGCAGCGCGCTACCGCGCCCATGCCGGCGGTGATCTATGTGCATGGCGGCGGGTGGCGCAACGGCAGTCCGGCCGCATTCCATCGCCAGGCCGCGCACATGGCAACACTGGGATTCGCGGGCGCCTGCATCGAGTACCGGCTCAGCGGCGAAGCCACGTGGCCGGCCGCGATTCACGACGCTAAAGCCGCCGTGCGTTGGGTGCGCTCGCAGGCGAAGGATCTCGGCATCGACCCTCGCCGAATTGGCGCGGCGGGAGGCTCAGCGGGCGGGCACCTGGTGGCGCTGCTTGGCACGACGGCTCATCGCCGGGACCTCGAAGGCGAGGGAGGCAACGCAGCGCAGTCCAGCCAAGTCCGCGCCGTGGCGGCGTTCAACCCGGCGGTGGACCTGGTGGCTTTTGGCAAGCAGACGGCCGCGAGTATCGACAATAGTGTGGTGTCGTTCCTGGGCAAGCCCTATGCCGCCGACCCCGCGCTGTGGGAACTAGCGACGCCCATTACGCACGTTTCCAAGGATTCGGCCGCGTTTCTTTTCCTCCACGGCGATCCCGACACCACGGTGCCGATCCAGCAATCGAAAGACATGATGGCCAAGCTCAAGCAGGCCGGTGTGCGGGCTGACCTGTTCACAGCCGAGGGCGCGGCGCACGGCTTCTTCAACCGTCCACCCTGGTATCAGCCCACGCTGGCGCGGATGGCCGGGTTCTTCGCGATCACACTACGATGAAGCCCACCCTCCTGCTGTTGCTCGCCGCCGCGGCTGTGGATGCCGAGACCCATCGCGTCATCGGCGAGGCTTACTACCACACGTTTTCCGCCGCGCATCCGATGCTGGCGCGCGTCAAGCCAGGCGACACGATCATCACCAAGACCGTGGATTCAGCGGGCTTTGACTACCTCGGCATCCGGCGCACCAAGACCCACGGCAACCCGCTCACCGGCGCGTTCTTCATCGAAGGGGCCGAGCCGGGTGACGCGCTGGTAGTGCAGATTCGCAGGCTTCGCCTCAATCGCACCAGTGGCTACACGGCTTCGCAGGTCGGCATCAAGAATACGCCAGAAGTTTTGCGCGCGGGCAAACCGAAGCTCGACGCCGTCTACAAGGGCTACGACAATCTGGTGCCGTGGAGCATCGACCTGGGCAAGCACACGGTGAGAAATGGCGCACTCGAGTTCGACGCGCAACCGATGCTCGGCTGCCTGGGCGTTGCGCCCGAGGGCGATTTCTCGCCGCGCTCGGGTCCAGCGGGTTACTGGGGCGGCAACATGGACTACAATCTGATCCGCGAGGGCGCCACCATCTACCTGCCGGTCTTCCATCCGGGCGCGCTGCTTTTCTTCGGCGATGGCCACGCGCTGCAGGGCGATGGCGAGGCGATCGGCTCCGGCGTCGAGACGTCGCTTGATGTCGAGGTCCAAGTGGGCCTGCACAAGCGTTGGAAACTCACCGGGCCGCGCCTGGAGACGTCCGAGCACATCGTGTCGATCGGCTCGCTACCCGAGGCGCCTACGCTGAACTCGACGATGGAAATCGCCACGGTCGACATGCTGCGCTGGCTGGTGGAGGACTACCGTTACACGCCCACCGAAGCACATCTTTTGCTCGGAGTACAGGCCAAGTACGACATCATCACGCTGGGTGGTTCAGTGGGCGTGCGCGTGCCGAAGCGAGTGCTGCGGCCGCAACCATGAACGGCGTGGCGCTGGTGACGGGAGGCGGTCGCGGTCTCGGGCGCGCCTTCGCTCTTGGCCTGGCGAACGCGGGTATGCAGGTGGCGGTCTCGGCACGCACCGCCGGGCAGATCGACGAGACTGTCGCGCTCATTCGCGCCGAAGGCGGCATCGCGCTGGCAGTACAGGCGGACGTCACCGATCAAGCCGCGGTGACGAAAATGGCAGCGCAGGTGGAGGCCGAACTCGGCCCGATCGACCTGCTGGTGAATAACGCCGGAGCCGGGCCGCCCTTCGGGCCCACGTGGGAAGCCGACGCCGCCGATTGGTGGCGCACGGTGGAGGTCAATCTGAAAGGCCCCATGCTCTGCTGCCATGCGTTGTTGCCCGGCATGATCGCCCGTGGGCGCGGCCGGATCATCAACGTCAGCAGTGGCGCGGGTACTTTCAGCATCCCCCATATGTCAGCCTACGTCACCAGCAAGTGCGCGCTGATCCGCTTGACGGAGGTACTGGCTGACGAACTCCGTCCCCACGGCGTCTCGGTGTTTGCGATTCAGCCGGGCACGGTGCGAACGGCGATGGCCGAAGATTTGATCGGCTCGGAGGCTGGCGCAAGGTGGATGCCGTGGTTCAGACAGATTTTCGACGAAGGCCGTGATGACTCAACGCAGCCTGGCACGGACCTCGTGCTCTATTTGGCGTCGGGAGCAGCCGACAGCCTGTCAGGCCGCTTCTTTGCCGCGCCTTCGGACCCGGCGGACGCCGCCCAAAACGCCGAACGCATCCAACAGCAGAACCTGCGTCTGCTGCGGATGCGTTGAGCAATTCAGAAGCTCCGGGTTAGAAGAAGAACTTCAAACCCATCTGCATGATGCGCATTGATGTGCGTGTGTTGCGAACTTCACCCATGCGCGCCGCATCCGGCGTGATGGAGTTGATCGTCGCGAAGCCAACCCCGTTCGGCTCGCCAAAGTAAGGCGTGTTGGTGGCGTTGAACAGCTCCCAACGATACTGCACCTGGTAACGCTCTTTGAACTTGAAGTTCTTGTAGAGCGAAAAGTCGATGTTGGCTTGGCTGGGAGCCCGCATGGTGTTGTAGCCGTTGGAGCCATAGTGGCACAGGTCCGGACGTGACGGGATGTTGCAGGTCACACGTTGGAAGGCCGACGGATCAAACCACAATTGCCGTGTCGGGTTGTCGAGCCGGCCATCCTTGATGCGGTCCGGACGGATCGGGCTGCCGGTATTCAGGTCGTCTCCCTGCCCAATATTGAACGGGAATCCGGATCGTAGCGAGAGAATGCCGTTGCTCTGCCAGCCGCCGATGATGTACTTGAGCGGCCCGGCCATGTTCTGGCCCGGCAGTTCCCACACATAGTGCATAACCAAGTTGTGGCGCTGGTCAAAGCGGTAAAGGCCGCGGGAACCCTTGCGATCGCGCGGATTCTGGAACGACGCGCCTTCCTGCCCGCCATTCTCTCCGTCGCCGTGGGACTTGCTCAACGTGTAGGCCACGCCCAGAGACAGGCCCTTCGAGTATCGTTTATCCAACTTCATCTGCAGGCCATGGTGGAAGGTCTCGCCGTAGCTGTCGAGATAGCGAACGGCGCCGAGTTGCTGGATGCCGAGCCGCGGCAGGGCGGGATCGTAGAACTGGGTGAAGGGCCGGCGCACGTTGACGTTGGTGTTGCTCGAAGGCTCCGGCGAGTTGTAGTTGCCGATACTGTTACCGGCGTGCGTGCCCTTGCTGCCCACGTAGCCCACGGTCAGCGCCATATTCATCGGCAATTGGCGCTGAATGTCAAAACTCCACTTCCAAACCGCGCCGTCCTTAGTATCGGGCGGGACCGTCGTGATGCTCTGAGCTCCCGTGCGCGCTCCGGTCGCACCTCCAGCGGTGAGGAACGGATCGTTCATCGACAGAATCGGCTGGCCTGGCGTAAAGCGCCGGGTCGCCACGTTGTAGCTGTTGCCATCGGCGCCGGTCACCGCAGCCCCCGCGGCTGGTTCGGTTTGGGCGAAGAAATCAAATACGCCGGACTTGGGCGGATTCAAGTTCAGAATGGTCCACGTGTTCATGTGGTTGATGTTGTCAAACCAGCCCGCACCTGTGCGGATGACCCATTTATCAGTGGGCCGGAAGGCGATGCCGATGCGAGGCATGAAGAAGCGGATGTCCTGTTTGAACAGCTTGATCGCTCCGGTCTCGTCGGCCTGATTTGGGAACAGGATCGGAATCGTTCGCCCATCTGGAGTCTTGTAGCCGGCGCCCCGGCCGTTGTCGAATGACTTGCCGGGGAAATCGAGCACCCGCTGCAAACCACGAGTGTCGCGCGAGGCGCCGATGTAGTCAAAACGGAGCCCGAGATTCACGGTAAGCCGCGAACTGACCTTAAAGTCGTCGTTGACGTAATAGCCCTGCCGCCCGGACACCGGGTACGTGTACGGCCAGCCCTCTGCCGTGCGGGTTTGAGTGGGGAGACCCAATAGAAACGATGCGAAGTTATAGCCCGACTCCAGGCCTCCAAAGCTTGCCTGACCGTTCGGAACGTTAGCCGCGGCGCGCTGAATCGTAATGTAGTAATACTCGCCGCCGAACTTCAGGTTATGCTTGCCCTTGATCCAGGACAAGTGGCTGCCCATCTGATAGGTGTCGAGTTGGTTGAACTCGCCGCCGTCGCCGATGCCGAAGCCCAGGCTCGGTAGGCCATTCTCGAGCGGGGTGAACTTGCGATTGCCGTCGTTGAAGACCCGGAACTGTCCGATGCCCAGCGAATCCACGTCAAAGTTGGAATTCTGGCGCGGCGTCGACGTGCCTCCGTTCGAGCGGTTAAAGCCGAAACGGACTTCGTTGATCATGTTCTGGTTAAAAGTGTGCACCCACTGGGAAGCCAAATTTTCTACCTTGTTGTTGTTGATGCGGGGAAACTCGGGAAGCAGGCCGAAGCTGTCCTGGCGGGAGCGGTCAATGGCAACGCGGCCAAAAACGCGATTGGCGTCCGAGAAGAAGTGGTCCACGCGGCCGAAGTAGGTGTTAGTGTTGATCGGCTGGACAACCGACGCGCGGGCATTGACGTCCAACGGATCCAGCGGCCGGAACTGCGCGCGCGGGATGTATTTCGGCAAAACATTATTGATGATGCCGGGATGCTGGCGGGCCTTGGGAATGATGTTGTTGGCAAAGGGCAATCCGCCGTTGGCGGCATCGTAGATGACGATAGGAGCGCGGAACAAACGTCCGGTGGCCGGGTTGATCGTGCCCGTGCCGAGCACTGCGAAATTGCCGTCACGCATCTCGTCGGTGGGGAAAAAGCCTTCCTGCACCACGCCGACGCGCTCACGCCGCGATTCCCAGTTAAACGCCCAGAAGGTCTTGTTCTTGATGAGTGGGCCGCTGACCACGACGCCGAACTGGTTGCGGCGTAGCGTGTTCTTCGGCTTGCGCGCCTGGCCGGGCGCCAGTTGGAAATTGAGGAAGTAGTCTTCAGCGTCCATCTTGCTGTTGCGCAGGAACTCAAACAAGGTGCCGTGCAGCGCATTGGTGCCGCTCTTCATGGTGATGTTGACCACCGCGCCGCCGCCAAAGCCCACCGAGGCCGAGTAGGCGTTGGTTTCGATCTTGAACTCTTCGATCGCTTCGATCGAGGGCACGAAATTGGTGATGTGGATGCGCGGGTCCTTGGCGTCTACGCCATCCAGACTGACAACCTGATGGATCTCGCGCTGGCCGTTGGCGCTCACCGAGAAGGACTGTCCGGAGATCGGATATCCGCCTAAACCATTGGCGCGGCCCGTTCGGTCTCCGAACTGCACGCCTGGCACGAGCACGGCAAGCTGCGCCACGTTGCGGCCGTTCAGCGGGAGCTCAATGATACGCTTATTCTCGATAACCCCGCCTACCACGGCGTTTTCGGTCTGCAGCGTGACAGCCGCCGCACTGACCTCCACCGATTCGGCGACGTTGCCGACCTGGAGCTTGAAGTCCTGCCGCACCTGGGCCGCCGTTTCCACGCGCAGTCCCTTGACTGCTTCAGCTTTGAAGCCCTGCATCTCGACCTTCAACCCGTAGTTGCCAACGGGCACGAGCTGAAAGCTGTAGTTGCCGGTGTCGTTGGTCAGCGCCGTGCCGCTCACGCCGGTTGCGTCATTGGTGTAGCTGACCTTGGCGCCGCTCACCACCGCGCCGGATGCGTCAGTGACCAGGCCCTGAATCGATTGGGTTTGGGACTGGGCGAAAACCAAGCCAGCACCGAGGAGGGCGAACAGGCCCACGGATCTAAGCGAATGTCTCATAGTGACTCCTGACTAAGGATATGCATGATAATACTACACTCTCGCCCCTTACGGGGGGACCGCAGCCAGCAGAGCAACCAACTGCGCAGCCACTTCGTCCGCCGCGTGGCCTTCGCGAACGTGGGCGCGGCCACACTCTCCCAGTCGCCTGGCCGCAGCCGGCGTCTCTTGCAGCCATAGCATATAGGCCGCCAGCATTTCCTCTTCAGCGACGCCCGTATCAACGCGCAGGCATGTCTCGTCCGGGTACCGCGAGTTCTCCGGACCAGCGGACACAATCACCGGTTTGCCGATCCCCATCAAGCGGATTGCGATACCAGACGTTTCGCCTGCCGTTGGGTACCGGAGGTTGATGCACGCGTCCACGGCATGGGCGTGGGTCCAGAAATCGCGTTCGGCGAGAAAGGGCACGCGGATGATCCGGCTAGAGGAGCGGAACTCGGCTTCCATGGTGCGGGCGTAGTCATTCGACACGAAATCACCGGCCA
>JAYTKJ010000265.1:0-9585 GCA_043730365.1 Acidobacteriota bacterium
ACATTTACGCGGTCATTGGCGCCGGCGGCGCGCTGGGTTTGGATCGCGGTGGCTCCGCTGGTCAGAATGAAAGTACGTCGCTCCATAGTGGTCATGATACTCCGGCTAACATGGAAGAATGCGGATCGTAGTGTGGGTCTTGCCGATGGCCTTGGCGGCGGCAGCTTGGAGTCAGAAGAAGCCCGTGACGCTGGAGGCGGTGATGGCGACGGTGCGCCCACCGTCTGCCCCTATCTGGTCTCCCGATGGCACGCGCTTTCTCACGCTGGCTCGGGCGAAGGTCAACGTCTACGACGTAGCTTCAAAAACGCAGAAGGAACTGGTTGACCTCGCTCAGCTCGATGGCGAGGCCAAGAGCGCAGGGCCGGAAGCGGCGTTTGGATGGGAGAACCGTGGCGTACGCGAGCAAACGGTTCAGTGGTCTGCAGACGGCAAGCATTTGCTGGTGACGCGCTCCGGCGATCTGTTCCTGCTGGACGCCGCTACTGGCGTGCGGACACAGCTTACCAAGACCAGCATCCAGGAGCGCGACCCCAAGTTGTCCCCCGATGGAAAGCATCTGGCCTTTCGAGTGGCCCATGATCTTCAAGTCATGGACCTGGCCACCCGCAAGCTCAAGCCTCTCACCAAGGGCGGGACGGACCTGCTGCGCAACGGCGAACTCGATTGGGTCTATCCGGAAGAGCTGGCGATGTCCACTGCCTATTGGTGGTCTCCCGATTCCCGGCGTATCGCCTATTTGCAGTTCGATGTGTCGCCGGTGGCGAGCTATCCCCATGGCGACCTCACGCAGGTGCGTCCGGTGTCGGAGCCGCAACGCTATCCGCAGGCCGGCACCAGTAACTCCAAAGTGCGATTGGGAATCGTGGCGGTGAGCGGCGGAGCCACCAAGTGGGTGGACCTGCCGGAGATCGACGGCCGGTTGATCGCGCGCGTTGACTGGCTGCCGGATTCCTCGGCCTTCGCCGTGCTGCTCTTGAATCGAGTGCAAAATGAGCTGCGTTGGGTGCGCGCCGACGGCAAAACGGTGACGACCATCTACTCGCAGCAAGACCCGGCCTGGATCAATCTCAAAGACGACTACCAGTTCTTGACTAAAACTCCGCGGCTGCTGTTTGGCGCCGAGCGCCCTGATTTCCGGCACCTCTATCTGAAGAGTCTGACGGGCGGGGACGAGCCCAGGGCCGTTACGCGAGGCGAATGGGAAGTAAGTGACTTGGCCTGCGTGGATGAAACTCATGACCTGATCTACTTCGTCAGCACTGAGGCCAGCCCGCTTGAACGGCACCTCTATCGCATGAAGTTTGACGGCACGGGCAAGACGCAATTGACCAAAGGCCGCGGCACGCACACAGTGTCAATGCCCGAGACCTGCGCATATTTCGTCGATTCCCATTCCAACCTCGTCCAGGCGCCGCGCCGTACCTTGCACGCGGCCGACGGGCAACTCCTGGCCGTGCTCCAGGAAGCCAGCACCAAGGTAGCCGATGAGTTCGAGATTCTTCCTACCGAACTCACCAGCTTCCGCAGTCAGGACGGCGCGCTCTTTCACGCCCGGCTGATCAAGCCCGCCGGCTTCGATCCGGCCAAGAAATACCCGGCCATTGTGCAAGTCTACGGCGGCCCCCACGCTCAGACGGTGCGAGACTCCTGGCAGGGCGCCAACTATGATCAGTACCTCGCCCAGCGCGGCTTTGTGATTTGGCAGACAGACAACCGGGGCTCGGCCGGACGCGGCCACGCTTGGGAATCCAAGCTCTTCCGGCGGCTCGGCAAACAGGAATTGGAAGACCAAGTGGAAGGCGTCAAGCACCTGGTGTCGCTCGGATTCGTGGACCCGGCCCGCGTTGGTGTCAACGGCTGGAGTTACGGCGGGTTCATGACTCTCTATAGTTTGTTCAACGCGCCCGGTACTTTCTCGGCGGGCATTGCCGGCGCGCCCGTTACGGATTGGCGGCAGTACGACACCATCTACACCGAACGCTATCTCGGCCTGCCCCAGCAGAATGAGGACGGCTACAAGGCCAGCTCCCCTGTTTACCAGGCTGGTAACTTGAAAGGCAAGCTGATGTTGGTGCATAACTTCGAAGACGACAACGTGCTCTTTCAACATTCGCTCAGGATGGCGGACGCGCTCCAAAAGGCGGGAAAAGCTTTCGATTTCATGCTCTATCCCCAGAAAGCACATGGGGTGGGCGGATCGGTGCGGCGGCATATGCTGGAGGGCATGACGGCATTCTGGGAGAGGAATTTGCTGACGCCCAAACAGTAGGACGCTAAGAATTGTTAAGAAAATTTACCGAATCGTCATATTCGTCTTAAGCTGTAAGTGATGCATTACGAGGGGCGCCTCGGAGCCCGCGAGTTTAAGTTTCTGGTGACGCCCGCTTGCGCTGCCGAGATCCGGGCGTGGGCCACGGAACGGCTGAGCCCGGATTCGCATGCCGGCAGCAACGGGATCTATCGCGTCACGAGCCTGTACTTTGATACGGCCGCACTCGATGTCTTTCACCGCCGCGGTTCTTACGGCCGAGCCAAGTACCGGGTGCGCCGGTATGACGATGATCCCTCCGTCTATGTCGAGCGGAAGATGCGGACCGAGTGCCTGGTGTCCAAGCGTCGCAGCGTGATCGACGCCGGCGAGGTCTCGCGCATTGCCGGGGCGGCGGACGGAGAGTGGTCTGGTGGCTGGTTCCAGCGGCGGCTGCGCGCCCGGGCTCTCGGCCCGGTTTGCTCGATCAGCTATCTGCGCACCGCGATGGTGGGTCAGCAACTGGATGGGTCGTTGGTGCGCCTCACCCTCGACGAAGAGTTGTGCGCCACGCGGGTTCACGCGCCGGCGTTCGGCGAACCGCATAATGGCATTCGTTTGGCTGGCGGCGATCAAATTCTCGAATTGAAATTCCTGGGCGAGATGCCGGTGTTGTTTAAGGAACTGCTGGAGTCGGTCACTTTGACCCGGTCAGCGAGGATAGATAGATGACGAAGAAACGAAGTCGGCTGGCGATGTCCATTTTCGGGATCGGCGCGATTGGTTGCTTATGGGGGCAGTTCCCTGGCGGACCTCCCGGTGGCTTCCCTGGCGGCGGGTTCCCCGGGATGATGGGGGGCGAACGGAAGATCCTCAAAGACTTTGACACCGACGGTGATAAGCGCCTCAATGCCAAGGAGCGCGCGGCCGCTCTCGAAATGCTGGCCAAGGAACCGCGCCGCGGACGGTTCGGTCCTCGCGGCGGCCAACACCAGGAAGCTCCAACGCCAGGTCCTAAGCTAAGGCCCGGCGACGTGAAGAGTTACAAGGACGAGCCGCTCTACGACACGGCCGTGCTTCGCACTCTCTTCATTGAGTTTGAAGAGCCTGACTGGGAGAAACAGATGGCGGCCTTCAATAACACCGATGTCGAGATGGCTGCTCGCGTCACCGTCGACGGTAAGGTCTATCCGGATGTTGGTGTACACTTCCGCGGGATGTCGTCGTTCATGATGGTGGGCGAAGGCCGCAAGCGTTCACTCAATCTTTCGTTTGACTGGATCAACAAAGACCAACGCTTGTACGGCTATCGCACCATCAACCTGCTGAACTCGCACAACGATCCTACCTTCCTGCGCTCGGTGCTCTATCTGCAAGCGGCGCGCGAGTACCTGCCGGCTCCGAAGGCCAACTTCATGCGGGTGGTGATCAATGGAGAGAGCTGGGGCATCTACCCGAACGCGCAACAGTACAATGCCGATTTCACCAAGGACTTCTTCGGTACCGCTAAAGGCGCGCGTTGGAAGGTGCCGGGCAGCCCGATGGGCCGGGGCGGCTTGAAGTCTCTGGGCGACGACGCCGAGGCTTACAAGAAGATCTATTCGATCAGGAGCAAAGACAGCGCCAAGGATTGGGCCGCGCTGGTTAATCTCACCAAGGTGTTGACGGAGGCGCCGCTCGATCAACTGGAGATCCAACTCGCGCCGATTTTTAATGTGGAGGGCGCGCTCCGGTTTCTGGCGTTGGAAAAGACGCTGATCAACAGCGATGGCTATTGGACACGGATGAGCGACTACAACCTTTATCTCGACGAGAAGGGCAAGTTCCACATCATCCCGCATGATGCCAATGAAACTTTCGCTCCGCCCGAAGGGCCTCCCGGCGGTTTTGGCGGCATGATGCGTGGAATGGGCGGGCCCCCTCCCGGTGGCTTTCCTCCTGGCGGATTCCCGCCGGGTGGTTTCCCACCTCCCGGCGCTTTCCCCGGCCCCCCTCCTGGCGGCGGTGGACCGGCCGGCGACAGGCCTCGCCCTCCGATGCCGCCCAAAGACGCCAAGCTCGATTTGTTCGACGGCGAGAAGGATCCAAACAAGGTGCTGCTGAACCGGTTGGTGGCCGTACCCAACTTACGCGCTCGATACCTGGCACTGTGCCGCGACATCGCCACTAAATGGCTGGACTGGTCCAAGCTCGAACCGCTAGTCCACAAGTATCAAGCGCTGATTGCCGATGATGTCAAGAAGGATAACCGTAAACTCGATTCAACTGAAAACTTCACCAAGGCTCTCACTGAGGAGACGCAGGGCGAAGGCTTCGGCCCGTTTGGGAGTAGGAAGACGATGGGAATGAAGCAATTCGTGGAAGAGCGGCGCGCCTATGTACTCGCCCTTAAAGAACCGGAGAATAAGTAAGATGGCGCCGGAGGAATCCCGCCGGCGCCAAGTCTGCCTCGATCAACTAACTACTGCGCTTCGAGTTGAATGATGGCTCGTGCCGCGCCGCAGCCGATGCGGTCCGCGCGTCCGCTGATCACGCGGTTGAACGCCGCAAACAGACGGGTGTCGCCTTTGACATCCGGGAACGCGAAAAGCTTTTTCGCTTGCGTCGAGTCGAGGATGTTCCGGGGCTGCCCCCAGGCCAAGAACTGATTGGCCACCTCAAATCGCAACGAACCTTTTTCCAGCTGCAGGTCCTGTGCCACGATGTTTTGCACAATGCCGGGCTGCAGACCGGTGGAGTAAACCAGCAGCGTCTGGTTGGTCACGTGTACTTCGGCGATACCCTCAACGTTGGTGCCACCGCCAAAGCCGTCGTTGGCCGGATCGTCGCCGATGTGTGTTACCCAGCCCGAAGGACTCGAGGTCGGGTTCGTGGGTGAGGCTGGGCTCAGATAGTCGACATCGACGAACGCTCGCTTCATCTCCGGAGAAGCTGCCCCGCTTCCCGAAGCCGTGGGCTTGAGGTTGATCTCCACCAGCGCCCTGAACGGTGTGAGCGGACAGGCCGTGTTTGGCGTCACCGTCACCTTCATATACGGGTTAGTGTAGGTCCCGGTGGCGCGGGTGGCGGTGGTGGCCGTACCCAGATCGTGAATCAAGCCGGTGCGCAGATCGACAGTGACTTGTGCTTCGAGGCGAGCCGCCAGGGCCGCCGCTGCTAGAACAATAATGATTTTCATGATGGTGTCTCCTGGTTTCTCCGGTTAGTTCTCAAAGGCGAGGATGACGCGCTTGGCGCCACACCCGAGGCGGTCAGATCGATACCTGATCACCCGGTTGAACCCGAGGTAAAGCTTCTTGTCAGCGGTGGTGCCAGTGAGATCGAAGAGCTGCTTCAGGTTGCCTGAGTCGAGCACCGTGTAGGGCTGGCCGAAGGTGAGCTTCTGGTCGGAAATGTTGAAGTGTAGGGCACCTTCGGTGAGCCGCTGCTTGCTCTCAATCACCTTCTCCACGCTCCCGACGGCGAGGCCCGTGCTGTAGACCAAGAACGTTTCGCCGATAGTGTGGGCCTCGGCGACGCCTTGCACTGCCGAGCCTCCACCATAGCCGTCGTTGTTGATGTCGTCACCCAAGTGGGTGGTCCACCCGGACGGCTTACCCTCGTACTCAACCGTCACGCTGAGCCGCGTCAAGGCTGTGGCGTTGGTTGGTGCAAGGTTCACCTCTACGACCGCCTCGTGCGGCGTGGGGGTGCAGCCACCGGCCTTCTTGGCAATGTCGATGCGGGCGTAGCCATCCGTGGTGGTGTAGCTTGGCCCGGCTGAGCTGATGGGAGCGGTAGTAGTGGTGGCGAACGTCTCGGTCACGATCCCGGTTTTGAGATCGATCACGACATCGGCGCAAAGGGAAAGGGCAGTGGCGGCCAGAAATGTGGCCGCTTTGACGATATTCATACGAACCTCCGTTTAGATAAAGCGGGAATCGCCCGCTTACTGAGTAGTGCGAAGGATTCCGCACGGAGGGGTCATCAATTACCGAATCGCTCACGATTTCACTACTGTGTGGCGCGCCTTACAGCGCGGCCCGGCATGACGCCTTCGACCAGAGCGCCTCGTGCCACCACCGGCGTGCCGTTGACCAAGACATGCTCGATACCGGTGGATGCCAGCGTAGGCTCGCGGAACGTGGCGTTGTCGATCACCTTGGCTGGATCGAAAATTGCCAGGTCCGCATCGGCGCCGACTTGCAGGCGGCCCTTGGTCTTGAGCCCTACGCGATTGGCCGGCTGCAGGGTCATCTTCGCCAGCGCATCCATCAACGTCAGCGCCTTCTGCTCGCGCACGTAACGCCCCAACACGCGCGCAAACGTGCCAGCTCCGCGCGGATGGCCTTTGCCGCCGGTGATCACACCATCGGAGGCAATCATCGTCAGTGGGTTCGCCACCGCGCCGGCGACGATGTCGGCCGGGATCATGTGCATGATGACCATGCCGCCTTGCTTTCGGTAGCGTGGGAAAGTAGCTTGCGTCAGCCGCTCGCCGGTAGCTACCCACTCCACTTTGTCAACGTCAATCCCGAGCACGCGCTGCCAGCCCGGGTCAAACATGGCAGATTGCAACTCGGTCATCGCCGCTTCGTAGGGATAGCATTCGGTGGTGATGTCGAGGCCGCGCGCCCGCGCCTCGCCGATCACCTGCAGCAGCTTCGGCGCCTGCTTGAGCCCGCTTGAGTTGAGATGCACAATATGGAGCGGCGCCCCGGTGATGGCCGCATCCGCGATCACTTCTTCTACCGCGTTCATCGCGTCCGGCTCAGCGTCACCCATGTGGCGAATGTGGACAAATACGGGCGCCTTGAACCGCCCCGCGACGCGGAACATCTCGAGGATCTCCCAGCGCGACGCGCCCGGCGTGTATTGGATGCCAAAGCCCAGCCCCAGCGCGCCCTCTTTCAACCCGCGCTCGATGCCCGCCTTCATCAACGTAATCTCCTCCTCGGTGCCCGCGCGCCGAGCTCCATCCCCTGAAGGCACGAGTGTCTTGCTGGGATCCTTGAACACCCGGATCCGCGCGGGCGGATGACCCACCGTGACGCCGGAGTTGATCAGGCGCTTGCCCTCTCTCGCCGCATACCAAGCCTCCACGTCGTAGGTGCCGATCTCCAGTTCGAGCGCGGTGGTTACTCCGTCGCGCGCCTGATAGCGATGGTTCTCGTTGTCCTGCCCGTGAGCGTGAAGATCAATGAAACCCGGGGACACGACGAGGCCGGCTGCCTGAATCGTCTGCTTGCCCACCAGCGGCGTGGAGCGGATCGCGATGATCTTGCCCGCTCGAATGCCGATGTTGCGCACCGCGTCAGTCTTCGATTCCGGATCCATCACCCGGCCGCCGGCAATCACCAGATCATATTGCTGCTGAGCCAGCGCCGCCGCTGCCGCGCAGCTAAGCCACGCGATACTTAGCGACAGCCTTTTCATCGAGCTCAATCCCCAGACCCGGCTCCTGTGGAATCGCGAGGTAGCCATCCTTGGCCCGCAGTTTTTGCTTGGTGACTTGCTCACGTAAATTGGTCTCCTCCTCGGCCACGAACTCGCAGATGAGCGCGTTGGGTATCGAGTTCAACCAGTGTAGCGCCGCCATCACGTTCACATAGGTGGTGAAGCCGTGATTGGCGACGGGCAGACCGCGGTCCCAAGCCAGCGCGGCAATCTTCATGGCCTCGGTGAAGCCGCCGCAGCGCGTCAAGTCCACCTGCACCACGTCCACCTTGCCGCGATCCATGAGTTGGATAAAGTCGCCCCGCCCGGACTCCTCTTCGCCGGCGGCAATGCGCAGGTGCGTCGATTCGGAGAGCTTCCGGTAGCCGTCATAGTCATCCGGCCGCAGCGGTTCTTCGAGCCAGAAAATCTTGTAGTCCGCAAACGCGCGCGCGCGTTGAATCGCGGTCTTGGCATCCCAGACTAAGCCGGCGTCGATAAGCAGGTCGACATCGTCTCCCAGCCCCTTGCGGGCCTCCCGCACCAGCGCGATATCGGTCTTCTCATCCTTGCCCATCGGGTCCCAACCGAACTTCACAGCTGTAAAGCCTTGCCCCGCGAACCGCTTGGCCAATTCACGCGTCGCTTTGGGGGTGCTGCCAAACAGTGAACTCGCATAGCAGCGGATCTTCTTGTGAAACCCGCCGCCGAGGAGTTTCCAGACAGGCAGCCCTAAGGCCTTGCCCTTGATATCCCACAGCGCCATGTCGATTCCGCTCATGGCGTGAAAAGCCACGCCGCCGCGGCCAGCGTAGATGTTGCCGCGATACATTTTGTGCCAGATCTTCTCGGTTTCGAACGGATCTTCACCGAGCACCAAGTGGCCGAGACCAGAGGTGATGTTGTGAGAAAAAGGCCCGTCAATGGCGCCCTTGACGGCCATAGGGCTGGAATCCACTTCGCCCAGCCCGGTGATGCCGGCATCGGTTTCAACGCGCACCAGCAGCGCATCCTGGCCACTGTCGCACTGCTCCTTCACTTCAGGAAGGCGCAGATAGATTGTTTCAACTTTGGTGATCTTCACAAGCTACGGATCCTATCACGAGGGCGGTGCGGGCGCACTCAAGAGGTCTGCACGAGGGCCTGCAGGCGGGGGCCTGGACAGATCGGACAGTGGAACAGGAACAGCGCGCCCCGCTCACCAATCGAGAATCCGTGGGAGGGCTGCCACTCTGCCTCTTCCACGGGACGCCACCGGCCGATGGCGGCGGCTTCATCGACATCGATCGTCACCAGAATGGCCATGCGACGGCCGCAGATGCAAACCGGCGTGGCTACTTCGGTAACCCAACGTGGATAGCCGAACAACTTGACGCCGGGGGCTGCGCTCAGCATCTCGTCGTAAAAAGCGGCACCAGTGGTTTGCCACGACATTGCCCCGGATGACGCTTGTTGGTGGGCCACAGCTGTGAGCAGATGGTCAAGGTCCGCGCGGAAGTGCGCCTCAAAGGAGTCCGCCACCGGATATTCAGTGATGTACTCCGAGTCAAGGCGGCATTCGAACAGCTCCACGCCGTCGGGCATCGGGGGCTCAAGCAGCAGCGGTTCTTCGATGTCGATCTGACGCCGCCAGAAGACCAGAAACCCCGGTTGCTCATCCGGCGGTCCGGCGAAGTGCACATGCGGACACCAGAGCAGTTGAAACAGATCTGTGCCGCGCGGGAAGGGCAGCGTGGGGAAATCCTCTCGCCGCAACTGCAGCAGAGGCAGATACGGTTGGCCGTGACCGCGCCGACCGCGCCGCGCCAGTTCGTGGACTTCGTCCATCTGGCGGCTGATCCAACGGTGGATCGGTTCCTGAGACGGCCCACCTGCCAACCCGTCGTGCTTGGCCAGTTCGTAGGTGTGCCCGAGAAAGA
>JAYTKJ010000266.1:0-6948 GCA_043730365.1 Acidobacteriota bacterium
GCGGATCTGCCGGGCGATGTCGCGGGAGATTACCTCCCGTAGGCGACCCAGGTTGTGGACTTCACCTTCGTAATTTTTCCCCCAAACCTGTTTACCGGAGGCGCCATCCACCAGCTCTACGTTAATCCGCAAACTCTGGTCCAACTGAGCAACTCGCCCGGTCACCAAAGCGCGCACGTTCAATTGGCGCGCTATCTCTCCGGCACCCAGGTTGCTGTCGCGGAAGCGACTGCTGGAACTCCGCGCGATGACCGTGAGATCCGGCAATTGGGCCAAGACATTCAACAATCCCTCGCTGAGGTCGTCGGCGAGGAACTCGCTTTCCGGAGTGTTGCCGTTGTGGACGAACGGCAGCACGGCCACCGAGGAAATGTCCTGCTTCGGAAACCAACGCGGATAAACCAGCGCGGCCGCGATCACGACACCCATTACGCCCAGCGCCACTTTTGCCGTCAGTGATCGGCGGGGGCGAGGCGCCAGCGCGGCCGCCACCTCGCCGGCCGACGCAAATCGGCTGGCTGGATCCGGATCGAGGCAGCGCTCGATAGCTGGCGCCCACTCGTGACGAAGTTGGCGCGGCGCGCCGTCCGTCCTGCCCAGCTCAAGGGCGTCCATGGGGCGATTGCCGTAGGCGAGCTCATGCAGAATCACGCCCAGGGCATATATGTCGGATGCCACCGAAGGCGCTTCTCCCCGCAGCAGTTCCGGCCCCATGTAATCGAAGGCTCCGCCGACGCCGGTGGCCGCCGTGCCTGGCTCCAGCGAAGACGGGCGGCGGGCTAAACCAAAATCCATGATCACGGCTCTTGAGTCACCATCGGGATCCTTGGCCAGCATCACGTTGTTCGCCTTGAGGTCCCCATGGATGACGCGGTGGAGGTGCGCCTCGGCGAGTGCGGCGCAAAGCTGCTGCGCCACTAACTGCGCTTCGCCCTGGCGAATAGGTGGGCCGCCCTGCAGCCGCTCGGTCAGGGTCTGGCCCTCCAGAAACTCCATGGTAAAGAAGTCAATCTCGCCATAAGGAGTAACGGTTGTGTAGATCTCAAAAATCTTGCAGACGTTGGGGTGGCTGATTTCGCTGGCGTGACGAACCTCGGGCGGCAGCCGTTTTTGGAACCCCGATTTCGCGCACTTCAACGCCACGCGCCGGTCCAGCTTGACATCGAAGGCCTCGTACACCACACCCATGCCGCCCTGCGCGATCTCGCGCATGATGCGGAAGCGGTGGTCGAGGAGTTGACCGGGTTCGAAAGGATGCTCGGACGCCGTCAGATTGATGAGCGGTTCAAGCAGGAAACCCTGCATACGTTCGTCGGCCTGTACGTAGCGCCAAACTTCGCGGAGCAGCTCCCAGTCTTCCCCGCAGGTGAGGCGGAGGAAGCCTTCACGTTCGGCCGGTGGATGGCTCAAGGCCGATTCCACCAGCTTCATGACTAGATCGTCATCCTGAGCTCGGGTGGGCATCGGAAGAGTCCATGTGTTCAAATAGCCACTGGCGGGCCTCGCGCCACCGGCGCTGCATGCTGCGCAACTCCAGCCCTAACGCTTCGGCGGACTCCTCGTCGGTGAGGCCGAGGAAGAATTTCACTTCGACCACGGTGCACCAGGTGGGCTGGATTTTCGCCATCTGTTCCAGCAGCCGGTCGATGGTCATAGCCAGTTCGACCTTCCCGCTTTCGGCACGGAGGAAGTCTTTCATCCCTTCCAGCGCGAAAAACTCCCCCGCCGGACGGCTGCGCGCGTGGTCGATCAGGTAACGGCGCATCACCCTGGCCGCGATGGCGAAAAAATGCTGCCGGTTCTGCCAGTCGCGGTCCTTGCTGCCCACCATCCGGAAATAGACTTGATCGATCAGTTCCGTCGCTTGCAGGGTATGTCCATGTCGCTCGCCCTTCATGAGGTAGACGGCCAGCGCGCGAAGTTTGGGCATAACCACCGTAAATAGCTCATTTTCAGCGTCTTTGTCGCCTTCGCGCCAAAGTTGGAGCAATCGCGTGATGTCGGCCGGATTTTCCATGTGGGCCAAGTTTTTGGTGGAGAAACAGGATATCACACCAATCCGTCAGCCCAACCGCGAAAGGCTAGTTGGCCAACCGTAGCGACTGGTGCGCCGCCAGCCGCCACGCGCCCTTCTGATAAACCCAGAAGTGCAGGAAACGCAAATGCGCCGGGGCCGGGGTCGCGCCGTTCTGGCTCGTTTTGATGCGCGCCACGGCCATCACCACGGCGGACGTCCCGTAGAGGCGGGCGTCCACGGACTCATACGTCACCTCGTGATACTTGCGCGCGCCGCTCTTCATGTTGCCGATGAAGACGGACTTGGAATCGGTATCGCCGGTGGAATGCGTGTAGCTGAGATCGTCGGCCAGAAGTTTATCGAGAGCATTGGCGTCCGCCGCCGCGGTGGCCGCGCCCCAGGCTTTCTCGGCGGCTTTCACTGCGTCCGCTGTTTTGGCATCGGCGGAGAGGCCCATCGTCGCGGTCACGCTGAGTAGCGCTGCCATCAGGATTGTCTTTTTGGTAGTGTTCATCGTCATCGTCACTTCTGACAGCTTACAACGTCTGGCAAACCGGGCAGTAGAAGGTGCTCCGTCCAGCCTGCGTCTTCCGCGCAATCGTGCCCCGGCATTTCGGGCACTTCTCACCTTCCCGGCCGTAGACAGCGCAGGTCAACAAGTCCGCCTCCGGAAACTCGTCGGCGCCGCGCGTTACCTTGAACGTGGCCGCGATGGCGCGCGTGAGCGTTCGGCGAATGGCCGCGTGCAGCCGCTTCCACTCCGCGCCGGCGATCGCATTCACCGGGCGAAACGGGCTTAGTCCGGCGACGAAGCATGACTCGGCGGCCCAGATGTTGCCCAGACCCGCCACGCGGGATTGATCAAGCAGGAAAGGCTTCACGGGCAAACGCGAATTGCCCGCCGATTCGCGCAACGCCTGCCATGTAAAGGCGGGGTCCAGCGGCTCCGGGCCGTAGCCGGCGTACACCCGCGGCAGGTCCTTCGTCGCATGCAGGTTGACGCTGCCAAATACCCGCGCGTCTTCAAACGCGATCCCGTCTCCGCCCGCCAGCTTGAGCAGCACGCGGGTGAAGCGCGGCACTTGGCGATGATCCGCAATCCAGTAGACGTGGCCAGTCATGCCCAGCTGAATCCGCAGCGTCTCCTTCCTGTCCAAGTGGACAAGCACGTTTTTGGCCCGTCGCGCGTAGCCGCGAATCCGCCGGCCTGCTAGCGCGTCTTCAAGGTCGCGTGGACGGTGGGGCTCCACCGTGCGCACGCGGAGCACGTCGGCCGAGGTGATCCGGCCGCTAGGCACGCATTCGGCAAGACGCCGCATCATGTATTCGGCTTCGGGAAGTTCAGGCATGGAGCAAGCAATAGGATAGTCTGGTTCCAGCCACATGATCACGCCCCTCCGGATTGGACTCGCCGTCGCGATTCTCTATGTGGCCGCCGCCACGTATGTGGTGATTGACGAGCGCGGGCACCCGGGCTTCCTCTCCAACATGGGAACTTTCCTCATCACCGCGCCCATCAGCATGCCGCTGTCCTATTTCGGCTTTGAGCCAGACGTGCGCAACCTGGCGATCGTAGTAGCGCTGGTATTGGGCAACGCAGGGCTGCTAGGCTGGCTCGCCTCCAGCCTGGCGCGATTGTTCATGCGCTGATTTTCACGAGGCTTTGCGGAGACACGCCAGGTAGCCGTCAAACAGCACCGTCCGGCGTTCTCCGGCAAACACCGGACCCAACCCCGCTTCACACCACGCGCGAATCTCCGCGGCGGGAATACCCGTTTGTTGTGCGTGAACCACATTGGTCTCCGTCATCATATAGTCCACGTAGAATGCCGGATCGAGATCGAGTGCGATCTCGAAAACCTCGTGGGCGGACGGCGCCAATCCTTCCACACTGGCCGCGAGCAAGGCAGGATCAAGCGGCCGCGCCGAACCCGCGGGTACCGGATAGCGGGCCCGGAACTGCGCAAACCAATCTTCAAGCGCGGGTGAATCGCGGAAGCGCCGTCCCACGGAAAAATCATAGACCACCAGCGTGCCGCCGGGAACCAACACGCGGCACACCTCCGCAATCGATCGCTCGAAGTCTCTCACGTAGTTCAGCGAACCGGCCGCCGTCACCAGGTCCGCCGATTGCCCTTGGAACGGCAGCTCTTCAGCCCGCCCCACCGCGAACGCCGCATCATGGCCGGACTGCGCCGCAACACGCAGCATCGCTTCGGCAGGCTCTACGCCGATGCAAGACCGCGCCACCCCGGCCAGCGCGCGAGTGGATAGGCCGGCACCGCAACCGAGATCGATAGCGCGCCGAACTGGCCGGGTCAGCGCCAACTGCCTCTGCGCTTTTTCGACGATGATCGCGTGCAGGGGCGGACGGGAATTGGCATAACCGGCGGCCATGCCAGCCGCGGCAAACACGTTAGGTTCCATTTGTCCTCCTCACCAAAGCTTTTGCAACCGGCCGTACCAATATCCAGTTGGATAGTAAGCCAGCGCGTCGCCGCTCAGCAGATTCGTCAGATACTTCAGCGGCGGCTCCAGCACGCTATCGGGGTCGGTCATGTACCGCAACTGGCCATGATCGAGTTTCGCAAAAATCCTATTGGCCATTGCCAGCGCGGCTTCCCTGTGCGCCGGGCTGCGGTGAGCGAGCATCGGTGAACTGAGCGCCAGGCGAGCGGCGGTCTCCCCCCAGCAAACGGGAAACACTCCGTTCTGCCACATCGACGGACTGTTCCACAATTGCCGCGGCTTGATCGATTTCGCCAGAGGCTTCCACTCGCCCGTCACCGTGTTCAGCTCGATGTAGTAGTAGGCGAAGAGATCGTCGCGCATGCCGATCTGCGCGAACTTCCACCAGCCCGCCATCGCGCGAACGCAGCGGTCCTTCGATTGTGGCTCCATGTCGATGAGGCCGTTCGCCACAGCCACTTCTTTGTCGTGAAACGCGCGATCTTCGGTGCTGATGTACTTCTCGCGGCCCAGCCCGAAGTTGGTTTGCTGCGCGGTCGGCATGCTGCCAAACAGCGCGTCGAGCCGTTGGAATTCACGTAGAAAGCGACGCTCGCCGCTGACGTCATAGGCGACGCGGTTCACCCAGGCCCAGACCGGCATGTGCCGCTGCGCGCGCGGCATCGATTTTTCGAACTCCCAATTCTCGCCGAAGAAATTGATCTTGTAGCCCATCTGCATCCAGAGGTCGGCGATGTTGACGATCATGGAATCGATCCGCGTCTTGGTCTTCGGCGGCGCGATCTGACGATAGATGTGCATCCCCCACACGGGCCCGAAATTCTGCTCCGTGCTGGTCTGCGTGGTCATCATCTGACCGTATGGCTTCGAGATCCAACCGGCGCGCGCCGCGAACCTGTCATTGGGATCGATAGAGCCAGCGCGCTGCATCAGCACCGCCGGTCCTTCGGCAGCCTGCTCGCCGAGTGAATAGTTAACCTCGATTGACCGAAACGCCCGCGCCGCGAAGTCCAGCGCCTCCGGCTCCTTGGTGACCATGTAACGGAAGCACTGGCCGGCCAGGAAAATGCCCGAGTTCATCGGGCTGTTCTCAAAATTCTGAATATCGTGCTTAGGGATGCCAAGGTTGTTCGGATCGGCGCCGGCGAGGTCCGCCTCGGTATGCGGGCGCTCTTCTTCAAAGTTCAGATGCGAGTAGAGCAGGCCTTTTTCGGAGTAGTAGCGATGATGGACGAAGCTCTGGATGCGCCGAATGCGCTCCTCGAGCGGCATGGATGCGGTGATGCCCTTGAGCGTGAGCGGCGCTGGCGGGGCGGCCGCCAACGGCATCACAGCGGCGGTTCCCGCAGCGCTGATAAAATCACGTCTCTTCATGGTTGCCCTAAGCGACTGACATTGTATACCGAATTCGCGCAGCGTCCGGCGGCAGACATATTCCGGCCGGCGCGACGAGCGCCCCTGCGGCTTGTCGTTCTGTATCGGGTGGCTTGCCGGTGTAGCATGTAGCTAGGCCAGCCATGAACGAGATCATATTTCTAGTTGAGGACGCACCGGAAGGTGGCTTTTCCGCAAGGGCTTTAGGGCACTCGATTTTCACGGCGGCGGACTCAGAACAGGAACTTCAGGCCATGGTCAAGGACGCGGTGGCCTGCCATTTTGATGACGGCGAAGCTCCCAAAATCATCCGGCTCCACTATTAGGAAGATTCGCCAGCGACCCGGACATCGACCGGATGTATGATGAGTGCGGAGACCTACCATGGGGAACATCAAGACAACCAGCGCCGTGAGCTTGGATGACGAAATCGATTGGACTGGGTGCGACTTGGTAGAATGCGTGCCTGGAAAGGTTTCGGGTAGACCCGTAGTGCGAGGCACACGGATCTTGGCCGGTACGATCGTCCAAGATGCCCAACTCGGGTCCACGCTGGATGAAATACACGAGAACTATCCTGATCTATCGCCTTCCGAGATTCAGCGGCTGATCTCCTTTGCGCAATCCAGTCGCGAGCGGCTAGGCGAGTGAAGGTTTTATGCGACCACAATCTGCCTCACAAACTTCGGACCAGCCTTGGGATGTTCGTTAGCCATGAACTCGTGACCACGCGGCGATAGACAGCGTAGCGCCAGGCGCTTTCGTCGAAGTAGACTGTGGGAAGTTCAGCAGGAAGAAGTAAAGAGGCGCGCCATAACGCGGCTTCGCAAGCGTTCCTACCAAGGCGGCGCGATACCATTCATCCTCGCGTAAGCGATCAGTTGACCCATGTGTTCGTTGGCATGGACTATGATGCGAAGATAGATTCCATCGACGGTGGCTTCGCGGCCCTCGATCTTTACCTTGCGGCCCAGATCGCTGGATTTCAAGGTGCTCCTTGCCTTCCGCACGGCTTCGAGAGAGCGCCGCAGCCAGTTGACAACCTCTGCCTTCGAAGTGATGGATTTCTCAAGTCCGTTTGAAGTGAG
>JAYTKJ010000267.1:0-9139 GCA_043730365.1 Acidobacteriota bacterium
TCCCAAACTCGCCGAGATCATCCCGAAGATCGCTCCGCCCATTCAAACACCCTTACGCCAGGCCTTCGACCGGCTCACCGCCGAGATCGACGCTTGCTGTCAGCAGGAGCGGCTCGTTGCCTAAACTTGACCCATTCCAAATTTGACTCATTCCAATTACATTTCTTAGGACAAGGACTCTAGCGGCGGCATTTACCGGCCCGGCCGGCCCGGTGTAGTGCGCCGATTTCGGCGGGAGTCAGAGCGCGACGGTAGAAGGAAAGTTCATCCACATCGCCTTCGAAATAGAGGTTCTCGCGCTGGACATAACTGTTGGCATGGTGACGCCCAATCCAGACCGGCGCGTTGTTATCGATATTGGCGAGCGTGACCTTGCGGCCGGTCTGGGCGCGGAGTTGGCCGTCCACAAAGATCATGGGTGCCTGCGGTGGCAGGCGGCGCGCAACCCCCGCGATGTGATGCCAACGCCCGTCGGCGATGGGATACTGCGTCGCAATGGAATCGGTTATCTCCGCGCCGTGCGCAACCTGAAAACCCAGGCGACCCGCCCCGGATATAGATCAGCCAACCGGTGGGATCGGCACTCCGTTTGTCGACGATGTTCCTGGCGTGGAGTTTGTTGCTGGTGCGGACCCAGAGTTCAACCGTGAAATTCTCTTCGCCCGCATTGAGGCCGGGCGCGGAGGCGGGAACCTCAAAATAGGCTGACTTGCCGTCGAAACGCAGCGCGCGGCCCACTATGCCAGGGGTGCGGGCGGCCGCATTGAACATCGGTTCGTCGAAGGTGAACCAGGCAGATAAATTCTTCGGCGCAGGAGCACAGGCCTGGCCGTACAGGGCCGAGCTAATACACGACAAGCAGAGTAATGAAATCGAAGTCTGTGTCATCAGAGGCGAAGATGTCCAGGAAGGCTTGAGGTTGGCCGGCGTATGCCCGCTGGGCGCCGGCGAAGGCAGCCGGGGTGATCTCCACGTTGAGATCGGTCTTGTTCACATTGTCGCGAGTGCCGGCCCAGAGCGACCGCTGCACGCCGGGAACATTGTTGGCGTCGAACGGGGCCGCGCCGATCACGATCATGTCATTTTCCGCACCGGCGAATTCGGGATCGCGGCGCATCGATAGGTGCAAGTGGCCGGAGCAGATGCGCACGGGTGGCAACGGGAACGAAACTGCCAGCGCGGTGTCGCGGGGCCTTTGATCAAACATGCCGGGAGCCAGGCGGTTGGCGATTACTGGCATCAACTTAAAGCGCGGACTGATGAACGGAACGGGGTCTGGCGGCTGCGCGAAATCGTCTTTGACGCCAGCCTGGAGGAGGATCTTGTGTTCGCACGGCCCACTGCCGGTGTCGGGGATTGACTGGCTGGTGAATGACGACAGGTCACTCCTGGCAGCTTCAGCATGACCGGAGGCCAGACGAAACAGACCACGCCGCGAGGCGACTGCGCGTACGAGCTCCGGCTGGCCGTGGGCCTGAAAATAGGTCTCGGCGGCGAGGAACGCGCGCTCGGCCCCGGGCTCATCGCCATCGTCTGCGCGCAGGCCCGCCAGCTGTACATGCGCGCCGGCATGATCCGGACGAAGCTTCACCACGTCGGCCCAACGAGGGCTGGGCTTACGTTGACGCAGGGATTCCATGTAGGCGAGATCGGCGAGCAGCAATCCATTGGCGAGCTCGGCATCGGCGCGCGCCTTGAGTAATTTCTCGGCGCCGCCGCCGTCACCGTTCAGGAAGGCTTCCACAGCTTGGCGATAGAGACGATCCGGTTGGGCGGCGAAGATGGATGAAGCTGCTGCGAGACTCTGCCGGGCGCGCCCTGGTAGTTTCAACTGCTGCCACGCGAGTGCCAGGTCGGCATGAGCCCGCGCAACTTTGTCCGGCGAGGCTTCCCAGGCTTGGACGGCCAGCATCGGTTCACCGGCATGGAGACTGAAGATGCCGCGTTCCCACTGCTTGAGATCGGTGGGCGACGGCGTCGGGGGCCAGGTCCGCCAAGCAAAGATGGCCAAGATCGCGACGGCGGCGGCCGAGATGAGATTGCGAGTCCGCGCATGCCGCCGAACCGAGCGGCGCGCGAGTTTCCAGGACACGGCTGCGGTAGACCGCGACTCAAGAAAGGTGAGAATCTCGCGAACTCCGCCGAAGCGGTCTTTGGGGTTCGGCTGCAGGCACCGTAAAATGCAGCGCTCCCAGGACTGTCGCAACCCGGGCGCAAGTTGGGTGGGTGCGGCAGGTACCTCGCGCGTCTTGCGCACGGCCAGCGCCAACGGCGAATCGCTGGCGAAGGGGAGTTCGCCCGTGAGCATTTCGTGGAGCACCACGCCCAGCGAATAGATGTCGGCGGCGGGCCCGGGGGGAACACCGGAAATCTGCTCCGGCGCCATATAGGCGGGCGTTCCGAAACCGGCCGTGAGCGATTGCATTGAGACCGTCGTGCGCCGGTCTAACGTCGCTTGGCGCGCCAGACCGAAGTCTGTGACCACGACGCGGAGCGGGCCATCCGGACGCGGGACCAGCATGATGTTGCCGGGCTTGAGGTCACGATGAATGACGCCGCTGGCATGGGCGGCGGCGAGCGCGGCCACCACCTGGCGAATCAGTGGCAACGCGCGACGTTCGGTGAGCGCACCTTCGCGGCGGAGAAAGGCGGCCAGCGTTTCGCCTTCCAGCAACTCCATCGTGAGGAACGCGGACCGTTCGCCTGGTACGAAATCGTAGACGCGGCAGACGTTGGGGTGTTGCACGCGCCGCGCCATCTGCACTTCGCGGCGTAGCCAAGCAACGTGATCGGCGGTGGCGAATTCGGGCCGGAAGAGTTTGATGGCGACGCGCTCGCCGCGCTCCATATCATCGGCTTCGTACACCTCACCGAAGCCGCCCAGGGCGATGAAGCGCCGGATCTCGTAGCGCTCAGTGGGGCGCTGGCCGGGCAACAGTGAGCCGCGTTTGGCGTTAGTCAGCAGTCCAGCGGGAACCTGCAACGCGTCCAGCATCGCCCCAGGCCGGTCTGCCTGATGTTCCAGCAGGCGCAGCGCCTCGCTCAAAACCTTCGGTTCATCGGCCGCATGCTGGCGAACATAGTCTGCGCGGCCGTTGGTGGGCAATTCCAGAGCGGCCGCGTAGATGAACTTAACGCGTTGCCAGGTCTGTGGGCTCATCCGGCATCTTCGTCGTCCGCGGGGTAGTCCGCCGCCAGTTCCGAACGTAGCCACGCCTTCGCGACGGACCACTCGCGCTTGACCGTCGTTGCCGAGACTTCCAGCACTTCGGCGGTTTCCTCCACCGAAAGGCCGCCGAAGAAACGGAGCTCAACGACGTTGGCCAGTTGCGGATCCACCGCCTCAAGCTTGGTGAGCGCGTCGTGAATCGTGAGATAGTCCTCCGGCTCTGCGGCACCGGGCGCGGCGTTGGAATCGGTAATCAGTTGCAGCGCAGAATCGCGTTTGGCGGCGCGGTGGCGGCGCGAGTAGTCGATCAGCACGTGGCGCATGGCACGGGCCGCCAAGCGCAAAAAATGGTGGCGGTCCACGGCCGGATGCGTGCGATGCGTCATCAGCCGGATGTAGGCTTCGTTGATGAGCGCCGACGGCTGCAGTGTGTGATTGAGGCGCTCGTTGCGCAGGAAAGATGAAGCCAGACGATGGAGTTCGTCGTAGACCTCACTCAGCAATTCCCCGGTAAGCACCATAAGTGGACCAAGGGTGGCACTTCTTCTGTTGCCCTTCCCCTTCTCTGTATTGTACGCGCCTCAATTGGTGGACGGGTCTGCGAGATCTTGGCCACTACTTCAGCGCCCGGGGCCGTAGCATCTGCGGCTCCACTTCTTCGATCTCCGCAATTGCCTCAAGCTTTCCGACGTGCGACAAGCTCTCACCTGCGTCACCGGAAGCGGCGTGCACCCAGGCCGCTTGCGGAGCATAGGCGAGCACCTCGACAATTCTGTAACCGGCCGCCTCGATATCTTTTTTATGCCGCTCAAGCGCCGCCGCATCGGCGAATCGCACCAGGATGCGGCCAGTGGGAGTCGCTGGTCCGCCGCCGCCAGATAATTCGTACGAAGGTTGTAACGCTTCCGCCTTGCGCTTCACATACTCCAAGTGAGGCTGTTTAAGGCTGGCTCGGATCCGTTCCGGATACTTGTCCACGACCAGCAGCCTAGCAAACCCGGGAGGTGAGCGTGTACGAGATACGATACGGCGGCAAAACGGCGAAGCCCTACCGCTTGGCCGAAAGCAAAGAGATGGTGGCTGTGCGGACCTTTAGCCGCCGGGAGATTTCCCTGGACAACGCTGGGATTTCAGCCGGGATCTCCGAGGAAGCCTGGAAGACGCTCGATCAGTTCGAGCCAATGGCCTACTTCGAGCGCGCGGGCGTACAAATCTTCAAGCCACTTGCGGAAAGGGCGGGAAAGGTGCTGCGCGACAAGGCGCGCTCCGTCCTGAAGCGCCAGAAGGAAGTGCGGTTTGCCGGACGTGTACTGATGGATCCCAAGTCCGAGACGCCGGTTCTCTACACGGAAAACTTCTTCGTCCAGTTCGATGCCGATACCGCCGAGTCCACGTGCAAGCGCATCCTAAAGGGCTACGGCCTCGAAGTGAAACGGCCGCTCGCCTACGCTCGCAACGCCTATTTCGCGGAGGCGCCGGAAGGGACAGGGCTCAAGGTCTTCGACATCGCCGAAAAGGTGTTGGCAGATGACTTGGTACTGCTTTGCCATCCTGAACTGGTGCGAGAGGCGCGCCGCCGCGGGGCCTTCCCGCAGCAATGGCATTTGAAAAAGACCACCATCAACGGCAACGTCGTCGACGCGTCCGCCAACGTCGAAGCGGCCTGGGGGCTGGCGATGGGCGAGGGCGTCACCATCGCGCTGATCGACGATGGCGTGGACATTGACCACGAAGAGTTTCGTTCGTCAGGCAAGATCGTCGCGCCGCGCGATGTCACTGCTGGCACCGATAATCCGCGGCCGGGAAACGGCGACAAGCACGGCACGGCCTGCGCCGGCGTCGCTTGCGGCGATGGCAACTTTGGCGCCTCGGGAGTGGCCCCGCGGGCCAAGCTGATCCCGATTCGCCTTGCCTCAGACCTGGGTTCGCAGAACGAAGCGGACGCATTCGTCTGGGCCGCCCAGAACGGCGCTGACGTCATCTCCTGCAGTTGGGGACCCGTCGATGGCGACTTCCGCAATCCGAACGACCCGCGGCATCTTCAGAACGCGCCGCTCCCGGATTCCACCCGCCTGGCGATTGACTTTGCCGTCACCCAGGGCCGCGGCGGCAAGGGTTGCGTTGTATTGTTTGCCGCCGGCAATGGCAACGAAAGCGTGGACCTCGACGGTTACGCCAGTTACTCCAAGGTGACCGCCGTCGCCGCCTGCAACGACAAAGGCAAGAAGAGTCCGTATAGCGATTTCGGCAAGGCGGTCTGGTGCTCGTTCCCCAGTAACAACTTCTTCCCGTCCCTGACGCAAGGTATCTGGACCACCGACAACATGGGTCCGCGCGGCTACAATCCGGGCGACGTGAATCGCGGTGACGCGGCCGGCAACTACACCAACAGTTTCGGCGGCACTTCGAGCGCTTGCCCCGGCGCCGCGGGCGTGGCCGCGCTGGTGATTTCGCGCAATCCGGCGCTGCGATGGGAGCAGGTGCGGGACGTGCTCAAGCAATCGTGTGAGCGCATCGACACAGCCGGCGGCAACTATGACGCCAGCGGCCATAGCGACGTGTACGGCTTCGGCCGCCTCAATGCCCGCAAGGCCGTGGAACTGGCCGCGCCCGCTGTGACCGGCCCGACCATCACCGTCACCAAGACGCAGGACGTCGCCATCGTCGATTTCGGATCGGCGAGTCTGGCCGTGGACGTCGGCGGCTCGGCCAAGATCGCGTCGATCAAAGTCAGCGTGGACATCGAACATACCTACGTCGGCGATCTGGAAGTGAGCCTCAAGCCGCCTTCGGGCGCCTCGATCGTGCTGCATAACCGCGAAGGCGGCGCCACGGATAATCTGCGCCGCTCGTATGACACGGCGTCGACACCCGGACTGGCGGCGTTGACGGGCCAGCCTGCGGCGGGGACGTGGAAACTTACCGTGAAGGACCTCGAAGCGCAGGACATTGGGCGGCTGCGATCTTTCACCGTGGAGATCCAGCCACAGTAGTTGGCCTTGACCCAGTGGAATCCGCGTTGTTCGAGTCGGAAGCCGCCGCTCTGTCTCCGCAATCGAACCTGGAGGGGCACGCCCGACAACGTGCCGCTGAGCGGCGGCACCCGATGGTTGAGCTGGGATAACCTGGCTAGCCGTTGGCTAGCCGCTCCGGGTCCGGAGCGGCGATCTCAGCGGTACTACGACATGACGGCAGCAGTCCGGGAACCGCTTCGGCGATCAGCGCCACACCCAATCCGTCGAGCCAAACGAAGCTTCCTTATGGAGCGCCAGCTAGGGGAGCAGGAATCGGAAGCCGATCCGCCGGGGCAGACTCCAGCGTCATTTCGGCGTGGACGCCGCGAAATCATAGACCGCCGTGGCGGTCCGCACCCAGACGTGGCCATCGGCGATCGCCGGCGTGGCGAAAATCTCCTCGCCGAAATCCGCCGTAGCCGCCACGCCCCAATCTGCCGAGCCAGCTTCGAGCACCGTCGCCTTGCCGTCGCGGCTGAGCAGATAAATCTTGCCGTCGCCCCCCACCGGCGACGCATAGTATTCGTCCATCGCGTGCGGGAGCCGTCCCTGCTTGATCAGCTTGCCCGTCACCGGATCCAGCGTCTGCAAGATCCCGCCATTGCGAATCAAGTAGAGCACTCCGCGATAAAGTAATACGCCGGGGACGTCGGGCAATGACTTCTGATAACGCCACAGCACGTGCGTGTTGCTGATATCGCCCGAGCCGCCCATCTTCACCGCCATCGCCGAGTTCGTGGACGTGCGGCGCCCCATGTAGTAGTTCCAGTCCCGTTCGTCGTAGACGTCATCCTTGTTGAGATCCTGCATCTCCCAGTTGGCCGGCTGCCATTCTTTCGGGATTTCAGACCGGGCAATCTTCCCGTCGCCGTTCTTGTCGTTCGCCTCCAGCATCTTCTGGAAATTCGGGAGCTCGATGCGCTCACTCGGCTCACCGCCCGGCGCCCAGCCGTTGAAGTAAAGGTTATCGCCGTCGATAACCGGCGAGGACTTCACCTGATACGTCAACCCGCGCAGGGTCCATATCAGTTTCCCGGTATCGATGTCGTAACTCATCATTTGGAAGGAGCCGGGCACGATCAGCTCATTACGATAGACCACGGGCGTGGAGAAACTATGCACCATATCCGAGCGTTCGGCGCGCCACACCTGCTTGCCGGTCTTCTGATCCACGGCGATGAGGAACGCCTGCTGATCCTGATCGCAGATCATCAGCACCTTGCCCTTGGCCAGCACGGGCGAAGCACCCATGCCATGAAAATTGGCGAAAGGGCCCAGCGGCAGCTTCCAGCGCTCCTCGCCGTCGCGCGTGTAGGAAACCAAGCCGTAGCCGCCAAAGAAGACATAGACGTTCGACCCATCACTTACCGGGCTCGGCGCGGCGGGGTCGTTCAGCTTGTTCCTCTTCTCATCGCGATGCCCCGGCGACTCGCGGCGCCACAGCAACTTGCCCGTCCGGCGATCAAGCGCGAACGTCTCAAGCACCTTGTCCTTATGGCCCGTCAGAAAGATGCGGTCCGCGGTGACGGCGGGCGAGGACTTGCCCATCGAGATCTCGGTTTTCCAAACGACGTTCTTTCCAGGCCCAATCTCGCGAGGCAGAGCCGAGCCTTCGGCGACCCCACCTCCGTTGGGTCCGCGGAATCGGGTCCACTCAGCGGCGTAGGCGCAGGCGGCGGAGAGAGCGAAGAGAAGCAACAGGCGCACGAGGAGAATCATATCGCCTTCTGGCCAGGCGTTGCCGGGAGCTTCGGCTCGAAAAGCTGCGAGAATACAGACGAGGACAGCAAAGCATGGAGCCAAAACGGACCTTTCCGAAGTATCGTTGGATTGTTCGCGACCCGGACCTACTGGGAGGAAAGGCGGCCGTCAAGGGCACTCGTTTCGCTGTTTCATTTCTGCTTCGCTGCATGGCAGAGGGGATGACGGCCTCGGAGATAGAGTCCACCTACGGCCCGTTCCCTCACGAGGCTCTCCCCGAGATATTCATGGCCGCCGCCGAGGCTCTCGATGCCGCAACCGTGGCTGCTTGATGTCAGCGTGCCCGTCGCACAGCATGCCGCCTCGCGGGGTTGGGGTGCTCTGAAGATGGGGTACTGGTGGAGACAGCGTCTTCGCAAGGCTTTGTGCGTGCTTACGAGGGACAGGCTCTTCAGTGAATCGGCGGCCCGCGCCTTGAAGAGCTTTCCGCAATTTGCTGGCCCTTTGATGCTACCGGCGTTGACGTGCCGATGGATTCGGGCCTACGCACCTTCACTTGGCCGTAACCGGGCCCGACGGCTCGCCCTCCTCGCGTTCCCGCGCCGGGTCGTAGTTCGGATTGGGCTGAGGAATCTGAGCACCAGTATCGCGCAGCCAGTTTTCAAGGCGGCGGCGCATGGCGGCGGCTTTGGCGGGCTGGGCGGCGCTGAGATCCTTCAATTCGCCGAGGTCGTCTTTCAGGTTGTAAAGCTCGACGCGGCTGTCCTCAAAGAACAGAATCAGTTTGTCATTCCCGTGGCGGATGGCGGCCGCGGGTTTGCCGAGCTGCGGGCTGTAGTGAGGATAGTGCCAGAACAAATCGCGATCCAAGTGTTGCTGGCGCCGCAACACGCCGGTGAGGCTGCGTCCATCGAAGGCCGGCGGGGCGGTGACTCCAGCGATCTCGGCCAAGGTCGGGGCGAAGTCGTAACTCACCACTGGCTCATGGCTGGTGCTGCCGGCCCTGGTAACGCCAGGCCATCGGATGATGGTGGGCACGCGAATGCCGCCCTCATAGACATTGCCCTTCCCCGAGCGTAGCGGCAGGTTCGAAGTGACGGGCCGCTGCTTCCATTCAAGCGAAGTGACGCCGCCGTTATCGCCCGTGAACATGACTACGGTGCCGGGCTGCAGCAGTGTTTCCAGGAGACGCAACTGCGTGAGCAGCGCCCGCTCCAGTTCACTCCGGCTCTGCGGGCGGCGGCTCATGATCCGG
>JAYTKJ010000268.1:0-12121 GCA_043730365.1 Acidobacteriota bacterium
ATCCCAGCTTGCCGAGCTGGCGAACGACCCGGCGGTGGAAGAAGTCCACCCGGGTCGGTCGTCCACTCCACGTGTAATGAGCCCGTTATCATAGTTCTCTATGGCAATTGGAGCAGACCTGTTTGTCGACGCGATGCTTGAGCTCGGCATCCACGACATTTTCACGCTGGTGGGCGATCATCTCAACGATGTGCTGTCGGTAGCCGGGCGGCGCGGCATTCGCATCGTCGACATGCGTCATGAATCGGGCGTCACGCACGCCGCCGATGCGTTCGGGCGCATTCACCGCCGACCCTGTATTTCGCTGGTCACCGGCGGCCCCGGTCACACCAATTCGCTCACCGGTATCGCCACTGCATTCCAGGCCGCCAGCCCGATGATTGCCGTTAGCGGCGCGCCGTCCACCGCCTTGGCCGGCCGCCAAGTCTTTCAGGTGATTGATCAGGTCGGCATGGCGGCCCCGGTCTGTAAGTGGGCCGGTCAACCAGCGTCGGCCGCCCAGATCCCGTTCTATCTGGGCCGCGCCTATCGCGAGGCAATCTCCGGCCGCATGGGGCCCACGCATCTGACCATCCCGGTGAATCTGTTCGAGGCCCAGGCCGACAATCCTCTCCCGATGCAGCCCGCGAACCTGCCCGCCACTCTGGCGCCGGCCACTGTCCAAATTGAACAGGCCATGGAACTGCTGCGCCAAGCCGAGCGGCCGGTCGTAATCGCAGGCTCCGGCGTGTGGTGGGCGGACGCGGGCCGCGAACTCAACGCCTTCCTCAAAAAGACCAACCTCCCTTACTACGATGTAACCATGGCGCGCGGCCTGGTGCCGCCCACCTGGCGCTATCACTTCGGGTACGCCGATGGCGCGCTCAACAAAGCCGTCCATTCGATCTTCAAGGAAGCGGACGTGGTCCTGGTGCTGGGCAAACGTATCGACTATCGGCTGGCGCTCGGCGGCCCGCGCCTGTTTTCGCCCGGCGTCAAATTCATTCAGGTAGACATTCATCCGCAGGAATTGGGTCAGGCCCGCCGGTTGGAGCAAGCGATTTGCGCGGACGTAAAGTCTACCTTGCAGGCCATGCTGCCGGCCGCGGGTAAGACAGCTTGGAAGCCCCGACCCGCCTGGGTGAAACGGCAATCCACCCTGCGCCAGAGTTGGAGCGCCGAACTAAGCGCCATCGCCGCCGCTAACACCACCGGACCCATTCACCCGGCGGCCTTTTTCGCTGAATTAGCCAAGGTTCTACCCGCGGATGTGTTGTATGCCTGGGACGGCGGCGACTTCATTCACTGGGGCCGCGCCACGCTCCCGGCCAACACGCCCGGCGGCTGGCTTCGCCTGGGGCCGCTGGGAACCATTGGCTCCGCGCTGCCAAATTCGATCACTCTGCAGATGGCCAATCCCAATGCGCCCGTGGTCATGATCACCGGCGATGGTTCACTCGGCTTCTACATCGCCGAACTTGACACCCTGGTGCGGTACGGGTTGCCAGTGGTGATTATTGTCGGCAACGACGCCGGCTGGGGCCTGGAGCGCGAGTTGCAAGGCGAGATGTGCGGCTCCACGGTGGCGTGTGAATTGCGAGCCACCAGATATGATCTGGTGATGAAGGGCTTCGGGGGCGAAGGCGAAAATATCACAAAGTTGAGTGAGGTAGGTCCGGCCGTGCAGCGCGCTCTTGCGGCCCGTAAGCCGTATCTGCTAAATGTCAACGTCAGGGGTGCGCGTAGCCCGTTCACCGATTGGCAACTGGCCGGCAAACCCGCCCGGAAGTAACCACTTGGAGCGTTGCGTCTAGAAAACGTACCCGCGCCAAATCTGACCCCGTTCGTCGCGCAGCAGGATACCGTAGCCATCCGAGGTTCCGCTGATGGTCTTGCCCGCACTGTTGCGAAAGCGATAGGCCACGGATCGGTCATCCAACACCTCGGCCGTGCCGCGCCAGACATCGCCTTTGTCGTCCTTGAGCTGGACGTAGTTGCCTTCGCCAAAACCGGAAATGGTCCGGTGTTGGCTGTTGCTGAAGCTGAAGTATCCACTATGGGATTGAGTCTGGCGTAGTCTCCGGCGGCGTATCATGGTTATAGCATGGACCCAACGGCCTATAGTGGCGATCCGGCTGAAGTACTATCCGGAGGGGCAAATCACCTTACTCCCCAGGAAGCTTGGCGGTCATGAAAGCGGTGCTGCAGCGAGTGGCCCGCGCCCAGGTAACCGTGGCCGGCGAGGTCACCGGCAGGATCGGTCCGGGCCTGCTCGTTCTGCTCGGCGTCGGTAAGCAGGACACCGAGGCCGAGGCCGACTATCTCTCGGACAAGATTATTGGACTACGCATTTTTGAAGACTCGGCCGGCAAGATGAATGCTTCCGTAGCCGACATCGGCGGCGGCATTTTGGTCGTCTCCCAATTCACCCTGTTCGGCGAAACTCGTCACGGGCGCCGCCCCTCGTTTGATGCTGCGGCGCGCCCTGAGCAGGCAAAGTTGCTTTATGAATACTTCTTAGTTAAGATGCGCAACCACGGACTGCCGGTACAGGCCGGGGTCTTCCAGGCACACATGGAAGTCGAACTTCTTAACGACGGACCGGTGACCTTGCTGTGCGAATCCCCTCTGGAATGGCGGCAGCCCAAAATTTCCTAAAATGCCACTTGCGCAAACGCATGTAAGATCAGTTACAATTATGGATACCCAAAAGGGCTAACAAACAATATGGCAAGAAGCACAAACGAAAAAGTAAATGAACACCTTCAGGCGGCACTGGACAGCTTGGAACGCGAACGCGGAAAGATCGACGATCAAATCCGCGCCATCCGTTCCGTGCTGGGTCAGCCGGCCGCTGCAACCACCAAGAGTTCCGACGCGGAAGCAACTTCCTCCGCCGCGGGACCCGTCGTTCGCCGTAGACGCAGGCGGAAACTGAGCGCCGAAGCACGCGCTCGGATCGCCGCCGCACAGAAGAAGCGCTGGACTGAATTCCGTAAGAAGAAGTCCGAAAACTAGTTTTCGCATCCCGGTTCGGCTGGGAAGTTCATGGCGCCCGTTCAGTAGCCTCGTGCTCAGTGCGCTTCCCAGTCGAAACGTCGAATTACTTCCTCCACTGTCCCCTCCCCCGCAATTTTCCCCTTCTCAAAGAACACCGCCCGGCTCCCTACTGTTCTGGCAAAAGCCGCGTCGTGAGTGCTCACAATCTTGGCTTGCTTTAGCTCCCCCATCAACTGGGCCAGCTTACGCTGCGCCGGCGGATCCAAAGCGGTGGTAGGCTCATCGAACACCAATATTTCCGGCTCCATCGCCAGTACTCCGGCCAAGGCTGCGCGCCGTTTTTCACCGCCGCTAAGGTGATAAGGCGAGCGTGCGGCCACGGCAGAGAGATCCACCCGTTCCAGCGCTCGGAGCGCCGCGGCGCGAGCCGCAGCAGGGTCCAGCCCTCGATTGAGTAACCCGTAGGCTACGTCATCGAGCACCGTCGACATAAACAACTGATCGTCGGCATCCTGAAACACAAAGCCCACGCGATTACGAATAGTGGCATGGTTGTGTTTAGCCATCGCCAGCCCACATACAGACACGCTACCGGCCGACGCCTCCAGCAGTCCATTCAAGTGCAGCAGCAAGGTAGTCTTGCCTGACCCATTCGCGCCGAGCAGCACCAAGGTCTCGCCCGCCCTAAGTTGGAGGTCAATGCCGCGCAAAGCGTGAGTACCATCCGGGTAGCGAAACTCCAGCCCCCGGACCTCGATCACAGTCCCCATACGATTCGCGCCGTCCCGAGCAGTATCATCGCTCCCACCACCAGGATCGTGTCCACGCCTCGCCAGCGCGGCGGATCGAGAGTAGGACTGGCGCCCTGGAACCCGCGCGCGAGCATCGCTCCATGGATCCGTGTGGCGCGCTCTTGCGAGCAAACAAACAACGCGGCCGCCGCCCCCGAAGCCGCATCCCACCGCAAGCCCCCGCGGCATGCCGCCGCTTGTTTCATCCGTAATGCCTGGTCAAACAGGACAAACAGATATCGGTACAAAAACTGGGCCACCGAGATCAGCATAACCGGCGCCCCCATTCGCCCTGCTCCGTCCAGCAGCGACGGTACCGGAGTTACGCCAATCAACACCACGGCGAACGCGGCCGATACCAGGCTCCGCGAAATCAGGCCCGCGGCGCGCGTAGCGTCTCCCGTCGAGATCCAAGCCAGGGCGGCGAAGGTAGCAGTAAATGGCAGGATAACCGCCAGGCGTCGCAGCAGTCCCGCCCAGGGCAATCGGGAAACCACCATCGCCGATAGAGCCAGCACTGCGTAGAACGCGGCGTGCATCGGTGTCCAGGGCCGAGCGGTAGCGATGAAGACCAGCATCGCCAGAACGGCAATCAATTTAGCGCGAGCATCCAGCTTGTGTAGAAGACCGGGCACGCTTCGCCAACGTTCCACTTCTAGATGCCGCACGCTAACCGCCGCTCCCCCGCCGTTCCATTAAGTAGCCAAGCGCCCGGCAGGCAACATAGATGATGCCCAGCCCCGCCAGACCAGCCAGCACTTTGCCGGCACTGGCATTGGTCAACGCTTGCCACTGATAGTCCGCCAAGGGACCAGACGCCGCCGACGCCCGCCCCGCAATACCTAGGTTGGTGGCCAGTCTCTCAAGACCATCCGGGAGGCTCGAAGCGAGCAGCGCGCCGGCTGACCCGAGCACCACCGCCGCCGCGCCCAACACGCCCAAAACCCGCCGGTCGCTACCCGCCGCAACCCGCCGGCCGGCCCACGCCGGATCGAGTCGCTCGATGGCGGTCATCACAGCCGCGGTGATCAAGCCTTCCATCACCGCTGACACAAGAAACACACCCAAGGCGGCCCGCAATACACCCGCGCTCATCTCAACGCCGGACAATCGCAGTTCGACAATCGCCAGCGCCGAGGCCGAAAACACCGAAGACGCGCCCGCCAGAAACAATCCCGCTTTCCCCGGCATGTAGCGTAACGGAACGGCCGCCGCCAGCACCCCCACCAGCGCCATGTTCGTTACGTTGGCGCCCAAGGCCAGCAGTCCGCCGTCCTGAAACACCAGCCCTTGAATCACCAGAATCGCCGTCAGCACCAGCGCCGCCGCCGAAGGACCAAGCGCCGCCGTCAGGAGCGCGCCGCCAATCAGATGGCTGCTCGTGCCCGCCGCCACCGGAAAGTTGATCATCTGCGCGGCAAACACGAAAGCGCCCAGCACGCCCAGACGCGGCGCCGCTCCCGCGTCGAGGCCGCGCTCGGCACGGCGCGAGACCAATCCCACCGCCAGCGCCGCCGCGACATCCAAGCCGAGCCAAACCGGAGTTGCCAAAAATCCGTCGGGGATGTGCATCTTGTGAACGAACGAGTTCAAGGTAGCATGATTTTTCAATTCGTGCCACGCCGCCCGCGCTACGCTTGTCTGGGAGCCTGTCCACCATGAGTGACCTCAGCCGTATCGGCGTCGCCATCGATACCGATCTGCTAGCCAAGTTCGATCATCTGATTTCCGAGCGCGGTTACACGAACCGCTCCGAAGCGTTTCGCGACCTGATTCGCGACGAGCTAGTGGAAAAGGCCTGGGAAAAGCCCGACAGCCAGGTGGTGGGAACCGTCACGCTGGTCTACGATCATCACGTGCGGATGCTGAGCGACAAACTAACCGACCTGCAGCACGATCACCATCACAACGTCCTGTCCACGCTGCACGTCCATCTCGATCACGACAATTGCCTCGAAGTGCTGGTCGTGCGCGGCAAAGCGGGCGTCGTGCGCAAACTGGCCGACGCGCTGATTTCCACCAAGGGCGTCAAACACGGACGCCTGACCATCACCGTCGCCGGGGGCGAGTTGTGATTATTGGCACCGGCATCGATCTGGCTGAAGTCGACCGCATCCAGGCCTCCATCGAACGCCACGGCGATCGCTTCATCAAGCGCATCTATACGCCGGGCGAAATCGTCTACGTGGAACGAAAAGCCAATCGCTTCCAGCGCTACGCCGCCCGCTTTGCCGCCAAGGAAGCCGGGATGAAGGCCATCGGCACCGGCTGGCGGCGCGGCGTCACCTGGCAGGATTTTGAGGTCGCCAATCTGCCTTCCGGCCAGCCCACCCTCAAACTCCATGGCAAAGCCGCTCAGTATGCCGCCGGGTTGGGCGTTAAGCGCATCTCGCTTTCGCTCACTCATACCGCCGCAAACGGCATGGCTTTCGTGATTCTGGAAGACTAAAGCGGCTCCACATTACCTCAACAAAACCGCGCGTTGGGCCGATAAGTCCTCTGCGTGAACTGCGATGAGGCTCTTTGATCACTCCGCCCCGGAAGACTTGCTTGAAGCTTACCGCCGCGCCACCCGGCTGATTCTTGATGTATTCGTTCGCCATGCGCTCGCTGGCGACGAAGCGGACTACGAAAGTTTAACCGAGAGTATCGCCCAAGCGATTGCCGTTCTCTCCGCCCATCCTGAGCCAGCCGATGTGCTGGTGAGCGCCGGAACGGCTGCGAAGTCTATCGAGGAATACAATCGCCGCACCGTTAACTTTGTCCGCGCACGCGGCATTGAACTGCAAGCCATGGTCCAGATGCTCACTCAGACCATGTCCGAAGTTTCAGCCGGAAGTGAACGCTCCATCACCCGTCTGCGCGAGATTGAACGCCGTCTGGCCAAGAGCCAGGAGTTGTACGATATTCGCGATCTCCGCCAGCAAATGGCCGGTTGCCTCGCTGAGGTGCGCGAAGAGACGGCCTGCCGCAGGAAAGAGTCCGATCGCGTGATTGCCGATCTGAAAGGCGCCCTGCACACCGGCGAAAAGCCCCGCCCTCCGGCTGCTGCTTCCGCTCCACCGCCTGCCCCTGCCGGTTCAACCCCGTCGCCAGCCGGCCTTCATTCCTCCAAGACAGTCGAGACACTACTCGAACGCGCTGTTGTCGACGCCCGGCCCCTATTTGTGGCCGTACTCGCCGTAGATCGCCTGCATGCCATCGACACGCGCTTCGGCGGCGAGGCTGCAGACTTAGTCACCACCTTCTGCGCCGAGCAACTGGGAAAATCACTCCAGCATTCACTCGTCGCTCTTGTTTGGAAAAGAGGCGCCTGTGTGGTGTTGCTGGATGGTGAGGTGGGGGCTGAAGACCTGGAACAGGAGATCTTGCATGATTCCTTGCGCCGCCGGCAAATGACACTCGAAACCGGAAACCGCAGCTTGATGCTCACCGTGTCCTACTCCAAGTGGGGTCTTTTCCCCGTCACCGCTCGCCCCGTCGCTCAGCTCCTGGACGCCATGCACGACTTTCTAGTCCACCCGCAAATGGTTCAGCATCACTGAAGGCCGGCAACCGGCACCCAAACCGGATGCTCCGCACCAGCCCCGCGCAACCCGCTGGTCAACCGGCTTGGTGATGCTCCCGGTGCCGCATCGGTGACATACAACGCAGGAGCGTCGCCCACCGGCGCGCGCAGAAAACAGACTCGCCGCGAATCCGGGCTCCAAAACGCCCGAAAATCCCACGCCCCATTGGCCGCCGGAGTCATCGGGCGCTCCTTGCCCGTGCGCGGATCGATTACCGCCAGATGCGTGCCGCCCCGCGCGCCTTCCGGTACAAAGTCGCGATTGAAGTGATCGGTGTCCTTGCGCTTGGTCTGAAACACCCACGGCGTAACCGAATCCGGAATCCGGCGGACATACAAAATGCCCGATCCATCCGGCGCCCATTGCGGCTGATTCGATCCGCCACCCGGATTGGCGCGCGTGCCGTAGGATGCTCCAAACCACGCCGACGCTGGCGCAGTCAGCATCCGAACCGGCTCGCCGCCCGAGGCACGCACCATCGCAATGGCTGACCAGTCATGCGCCGGGTCAAGTTTGCTATCGCAAACTTGAAACAACACCCACTCGCCATCCGGAGACCAGCTCGAGCCGAAATTCAACGTCCCCGCCCTACCGGCCAATTCCACCCGGCCTGAGCCATTGATGTTGCACACATGAATCCGGTAGTTGGAGTGAAACGCAAAGCGCCGTCCGTCGGGAGACAGACTCACACCGTAGACAAACTCCTCAGGACCGGTGATCGCGCGCGGCTCGGTTCCATCAAGATTCATCGTGTACAGTACGGACTTGCCGCCCAGCATCACCGTCACGGCGGCGCGCGCCTCGCCCGGCATCAAACAACAGAACGAGTAGAAGCTCGAGAGCCGGTCGACATGACAGATCTCGTTCAGCCGCCCGCTGCGCAGGTCGCAAGTCCAGAGCCGCGCGCGGCTCCGCTGATAGTAGTCGTCAAACGTCCGCTGCCGCCAGTCCTCCGGCAACGCCAGACTCTGCAGGATCGCCCGGCCGTCGCGAAAAAATCCATAGCAGCCGAACCCCGCGCCCGCCTCGTCGCGGCGAAACAGCGGCCGCAGCCCAGTCCCGTTTTCCCTCACCAGTTCCAGCCGCTTGTCGGGGTTGAGAAATCCCGAGTTCCCACGGCTGACAAAAAGCAGCGTGCGCGTGGCAGGTGTTCGAGCTGGCAGCGGTGTCGGCGTCGCGCCGAGGAGAACAACGGACCGGCGAGTCAGCATATGCCTGATCATCATATGATGGACGGGTATCCCCTATGCGCCGCCGCGATCTTCTCGTCTCCGCCACTCCACTCCTTGCGCTGAACGCCGCCGCTCCGATGCACCCGCTCGACTATGGACTCTCCTTTCTCCACGGCACCGCCAAATGGAACTCGGTCCGCTTCTGGGTCGAGTCGCGCACGCGCATCATTGACGAAAAAACCGGGCGCGTTGAAGACTTCCTGCAGTGCGCCTCCTGCAAGAGCGAGGACACGTTCGCCAAGCAGAATCTTTTCTACAAAGACAACTACGACTTCCTCCCGATCTTCGGACCCACCCACGGCGTCATCTTCCGCCGGAAGGCCAGCCTCAACCCCAATTACCGCCAGGTTCGCGAAGCGAAAGATATGTGGGATAGCCCGAAGCTCCAGCTCGCGCCGGCGAAGAAGGTTGAACTGCTGCCAACCACCGCGGCCATTCGCAAAGCCACCCACGCGGGTTTTCCGCTGGTTGCTCAAACCGAGTTCTCCGACACCCAAACCGCCCTCCGCGCCATCATCGAATTTCCAGTCAAGACCATGAACGTCCACGACGAAAAGGATCTGTATCAGGTCGACACCGGCCCCGTGGCGTTTCCAGACCTCGCGCAGCGGCGCGCCAATCATGCTGAATCGCTCTCGCTCGCCTTTGTTGCCTTCAACGCCCCCGGCTTTGCTGACTTCGTCATCGAAGACGAAACACCCGTCAACCAAACGCGTATCCATCATTACTCGCGCCTCCACAACCAGCCGTCGCAAAACCGCTTGTACGCCTGCAAGCGCTAGCATTCTCGAAAGTGCGACCTGCCAATTGCGATCCCGAGTGTCACTGAGGTGGCCGGATGAGACTCGGGCGTCTTTGCGATCTTTGCGCCTTGGCGAGATTTCATTTTTTCAAGTCATCGACCTTTCGAAAAGATCCCTGGGGCTCACCGGGACGCCATCATCCAGCCGCCCTTGAGCATGAGACACGGTGGCCGCCTCCCATTGCGTTCGAGGTTAAAGTCCACTACGATAAGACCTCCGACCAGGCCCGTTGGCGATCCAGAAAGGAAATCCAAATGAAGGCACTGTTACTCACTTGTTTCGCGAGCTGCTTTTTGCTTCTCGCTGCCGATCCTACCGGAACCATCGCCGGTAACATCACCGGCCGCATCACCAGCGCCGGCGCGCCCCGCGTGATTCAGATGGCCCTGAAGTTAAACTTCTAGAGATGACCAGACGTCACCTCATCGGGCTCGCCGCCGCCGCCGCGAACGCCTACCCGCAGTCTGAGTTCCCCGGCGTGTCCTATCGCGAGTACGCTCGCTGTCTGCCGCACTATCTTCGCGACCTGGCCGCACAAGCTTATCAGACGCGTAACGCCGAATTGGCCAAACTCACGACCGCCGGCTTAGTCCGCCAGCGTCAGGCCTGGGCGCGAGCCACGTTTTGGAGACTCGTGGGCGGCCAGCCCGAGCGCACGCCCTTGAACGCCCGCACCGTCGGCACACTCACCCGCGCTGGCTACAAGCTGGAAAAGATCGTCTACGAGAGCCGCCCGGAACTGTGGGTTCCGGCCAACCTCTATATCCCAACCACGGGCAAGCCGCCCTACCCCGGCGTGCTCTTTCAAATGGGCCACTCGCTCAACGGCAAAGCCTACGATTCCTATCAGCGCTGCTGCCAGGGGCTCGCCAAACTCGGCTACCTCGTACTTGCGTTTGACCCCATGGGCCAGGGCGAGCGCACTTACTACCCCAACGCCAAGCTGAGCCGCACTCGGTTGCCCTCCGCCGACGAAGAGCACACACTCCCCGGGAAACAGATGCTGCTGATGGGTGGCTCGAGTACCCGCCTCCAGGTTTGGGACGCCGTCCGCAGCCTCGACCATTTAGCGGCGCATCCCTTGGTGGATCCCCGCCGGTTGGCCTCCACCGGACAATCCGGAGGCGGCACCGTCACCATGCTGTTGTTGGCGGTGGATGACCGCCTCGCCACCGCCGTTGTCTGCAGCGGCAACACCGAGAACGTCGCCTGCGCCAATTTCAATTCACCCGGTTCCACCGACGATGCCGAGCAGAACTTACTCGATTCCGGTCCCGCCGGGTTTGACCGCTGGGATCTGCTTTACCCCTTCGCACCCAAGCCGCTCTTGATCACCGTCAGTGACAAGGACAGCTTCGGCACATATTCGTCCAACTACATCAGCAATGGCTGGGAGGAGTTCCAGAAGCTTCGCAAGATCTACGAAGTGATGGGTCACTCAGATCGCCTGGGCTGGGCCGATACGCCGCTGCCGCACGGCTTGGCCTACGATAGCCGCCTTCAGGTCTATTCTTGGTTCGCGCGCTGGCTCAAGGGCGAAACGGCGCCAGTGACTGACGAGCCGACGGTGAACCCGGAACCCGATGCAACCACCTACGTCGCCCCCAGCGGCAATGTCGTCAGATCCTTCGGCGGCGCCACCCCGTTCACGTTGAACAAGTCCGCCGATCACAAGCGCGAGCCCGCGATGCCGCTCGACCAACTGCTCCGCGTCGACCGGCCCATAGCAACGCCGCGCCTCGCCGTGCTACGCCGCGTGCCATCGCGCGGCATCAGCATCGAAGCCGTCGAAATTCCGTCGGCGCCCAACGTATGGTTGCCCGCCTGGCTGTTTCTCCCTAGGCAAAGCGATCCGTCCAAGCCGCTCCTGCTCGCCCTGGAATCGAATGGGCGTAACGCCCGCTGGCATGAAGGCGAAATGTATCAGCAACTCGCCCAGCAAGGTTTCTCCGTCTGCGTGCCCGACGTGCGCGGCATCGGCGATCTCACGCCGGAATTCGGACGCGGCGCCGCCAATCACGTGCGCTCTCACCAGACCGAGGAAGACTACGCCTGGAGCGGCATGATTCTCGGTAAGCCGCTGCTGGGTCAGCGGGTCACCGATATTCTGGCGGTGGCCGCGGCCTGGCGCGCCTACCCCGGCATGAGCGGACGCAAGCTTCGCCTGGCAGCCTCGGGGCGCCTCTCGATTGCCGCGCTCTTCGCCGCCGCGCTCGATCCCGAAATCGCCGAAGTCTACGTGTCCGGAACGCTGCTCTCCTACCGCAGCATCGTCGATACCGAGGAGTTCACCACGCCGCTCGCCGAGTTTGTTCCGGGTCTACTGCGGCACACCGATCTGCCGGATGTGGTCCGCTCGATCGCCCCCCGCAAGGTCGTGCTGGCCGGATCCGTCGATGCCAAGGGAGCCGCGGCGTCTGCCGCCGAAGTCGAGCGCCTCTACGCCGGCGCCGGCAACGCGGTCATTCGCCCCCGTGCCGCGTGGAATGCGGAGAGTCTGGCGCTGCTCTAAACTGGCAGCTGGGAGATCCCGTGATCGCAAAGATTTTCTCTCTTCGCCGTTCCATCGCGCTCTGCCTCGTCAGTCTCTTCTTCGGCGGCTTCTCCTGGCCGATCCCAGCTTGGCCGCAGCAGGCCGTTGATCTCGCAAAACGCCTCGCGGCGCTGCCACCTGCCGAGCGGACCTACGAGAGATTTCGTTTCTGGTCTACCCAACTCCCGGAAGATCAACGTGGCCCCGATCTCCT
>JAYTKJ010000269.1:0-13397 GCA_043730365.1 Acidobacteriota bacterium
TTCACTGTTAAAGTTATCGGGGCCCTTGTCGATCAGGACTTAGGGCCCCGTGTCTTTTAGTGACGTGCTTAACAGTTTACTCTCCGTCGGCAACAGCTCCCTGTTGCTGCTGGCGGCTTGGAGTCTACTCCGAGCGAGACGGCTCCGTGAGTTTCCCCTCCTCTTCTGCTTCTTTCTGTTTTCCGCGCTTTTCCTCAGTTTCAACTACATACCTGGCTTGTTGAGCCGTGCCCAGTTCATCAGGCTCTACTGGGCTAATGAGTTGATCGAGCAGGGTTTCGCCCTTTCCATGATGGTCATCATCATGAGGCTCACGCTGGCCGGTGAGCGGAGTTCAGCCATTCTGGGGCAGGGCTTGGCCTCGGTGGCCGTGGTGGTGGTCTCGGTGTTGCTCACCGACGGGGAGATCGCGTTCTCTTCCCGCTGGATGACGGGCTTTACCCGCAACTTGAGCTTTGGGGTGGCTTTGATGAATTTCCAGATTTGGGGGCTCCTGGTGGCCAAGCGCGTCACCAACCGAGAGGTTCTACTCCTGGCCTCGGGATTGGGGCTACTGACGACAGGCAAGTCTTTGGGTCACACGATCAGGATCGTGGCCTCCCGGGGAAGCTGGGCGATTTCGGTTGGTGACTATGTGGTTGCTATCACGGCCATCCTGGCAGCCGGCGCATGGTGGTACGCTTTCCGCCCTTCTGGAAAATCATCACCCCAACGGAAAGAAAAGGGCCCTACCTTGGTGAAAGCCGCCTAAGGCTGGTGTAAACTTTCAGTTGAACCAACTTATTTGGGCGCCGACGTCTTGCGTCCGACAGGAGAGAGTCAACGTGGATTCACTTAAGCGCAGAGAATTCCTGGTAGGCGCAGGCATGGCCACCCAGGCTTGGGCTGCAGCCAGGCCGGCTGCCAAGAGCGCCGGCCGCGTGCTGGGCGCCAATGACCGTATCAACGTCGGAGTCATCGGCACGGGCGGACGGGGCACCTATGTGGCCCGCGAGTTCATGACGGCGGGCAAAGGCGAGGGTAACTGCCAGATCGTCGCGGTGTGCGACGTCTACCAGAAGCGGGTCAACAAGAACAAGGAATTTTACACCAAGGAATATGGCAAGTGTGACGCCTACCTTGACTACCGCGAAGTGATCAACCGCCCCGACATTGACGCCGTCATCGTCGCCACACCGGACCATTGGCATGCCCCGATTGCGCTGGCGGCGATGGACCGCGGCAAGGACGTCTACCTTGAGAAGCCCATGTGCCACACGGTGGAAGAGGCGCGCCAGTTGGTGGCCACGGTGAAAGAGACCAAGCGGGTATTGCAGGTTGGATCGCAAACTACTTCGGGGGACCAATGGCATCAGGCCAAGCGCGTCATTGCCGAGGGGATGCTGGGCAACATGCTGCTCAGCCAGGGCTCCTACCACCGCAACTCGGTCGAGGGCGAATGGAACTACACGATCGAACCGGAAGCTGGTCCGGACGGCAAGGGTGAGAATTACATCGACTGGAAAATGTGGCTTGGCAACGCCACCAAGCGCGGTTACGATGCGGATCGTTTCTTCCGCTTCCGCAAGTATTGGGACTATTCAGGCGGTATCGCTACCGACCTTTTCTACCACGTGGTCGCTCCGATGAACATTTGCTGGAGTGAGCCACAGTTTCCGCACAAGGTGATGGCGGGCGGCGGCATCTATCAGTTCAAGGACCGCGAAGTGCCGGATACCTTCCACCTGATCGGCGACTATGCCAAGGGCCACTCGATTGTGCTCTCCAGTTCGATGGCGAACTCGCAGCATATTCCGGGCTTGATCCGGGGCCACGGGGCGTCGCTAACGATGGTTGAGCACGGTCGATTCGAAGGCTTCGCGCCACAACTCACGTTGCGCGCCGAGCGCGGCCGCGGCGGCCAATACATCGTGCCGGAACTGGAAGCCAAGTTCAAGGGCGAGACCGAGATCAAGGTGCCCGTCAAGGAAACCAACACGATGCAGACGCACGTGGGCAACTTCCTGAGCTGCATGCGTACGCGGCAGAAACCGACGCTTGACGTGGAGACCGGCGCGCGTGCCCAGGTGCTCATCACCATGGCCGTCAACAGCTATCGCGAGGGCCGCGTCCTCTACTTCGACGAAAAGAACTGGAAGGTTGTACCCAAGGCGCCCCGCGCCTAGTCGAGCCGGTCAATCGCTACAATGGATGGAGCCGCGGGCGCGCGAATCGCCCGCGGCTCTTCGTGTAGATAGCATGGCGGCAGCGACACGCATCATTGGAATCGGCGGCCCGTCCGGTTCGGGCAAATCCACCCTGGCGTCGCATCTGCAGGCGGCCCTGGCGGGGGGAGCCGAGGTCATTTCCTTAGACTCATACTACTTTCCCCTTGATCACCTGGACGCCGCCGCGCGCGCAGATTGCAATTTCGATCACCCCGGAGCGCTGGACTGGGATCTGTTCTTCCGGCAACTCACGGCTCTCCGCCAGGGGCAGCCCGTTGAGGAGCCGGTCTACCGGTTTGACGTCCACACCCGCGACGCCCGCACACGCCGCGTCGAGCCCGCCCCCTACGTCATCGTGGAAGGAATTCTGGCGTTGCATCGGCCGGACGCTTGGGCGCTGATGGATTGCAGGGTCTATATCGAAACCCGCGATCAAGAGTGCTATCGCCGGCGGCTCGACCGGGATACTCTGGAGCGCGGTCGATCCGGTGAGTCGGTCGAGCGCCAGTATCGCGACACAGTTCGCCCCATGGCAGAGCAGTTTGTATGGCCCACCCGGCAGAACGCCGACCTGGTAGTGTCCGGCGAACGAGGCTATGGCGAGCCCGTGCAGGCAGTGATGGCTTGGCTATGGCGAGGACGCGGCGGAGCGCCTGTTCTCAATCCGCGGCCAGTTTGGGCGGAATGAACCAGCGCAGCACGCCTTTTGGTTGCGGGCCAAAGGCATCGAGGTCGATCCGGGCCAGCGCGCCTTTTTTGAAGTCCACCAGAAGATCCGGCTCGCCCAGCAGATAAGCGAACAGCCGGCCGAAAAGCGGCTCATGGCCCACCAGGAGCAACGACGCTTCATCCTTGTAAACCCGGATCTCGTCCCAAGCCGCACTCACATCACCGGTGGGAATCAGCGCTTGGGTCTGCACCAGATCTTCCGGTTTCAGCCCCAGGACAGCCACGGCGATTTCCGCCGTTTCCATGGCGCGGCGAAAAGGACTGGTCAGCACCAGCGTGGGCTTGGTGCCGGCACTCTTGGCCACGCTCAGCACTTCCTTGAGCTTTTTCTTGCCTTCCGGCACCAAGGCCCGGGAACTGTCGGCCGATCCGGGCTTTCCGTTCTCGGCGATGCCGTGACGCAGCAGGTAGACTTGCATTTTGGCCAGTGTGGGAATCACCCCTATTCTGTCATACTGATACCGGCCTTGCCACGAAAAACATGGATTCTGTTTTAAAACAATTCCGTACGGATCCGTTGCCCGCCCTCGCCGGCGCGGTGGCCGCCGCAGGCATGGTTTCGATCGGCGCGTGTCACTCGTTGCTGGGGATCGCCTTGGTGGCGTTGATCCTGCGGCGCGATCGCTTCCGGCCGCCCCCCTACTGGCAGTTCATCTTGGTGTTCATGGCGGCCACCGTCTTGTCGGCGGCGGCCAACGGCCATTTTCGCGAAGGCCTTCCGCAAATCCGCAAATTCTATGTCTGGGCGATTCTGGTGGTGGTGTATAGTAGCCTTCGCACGGCGTGGCAGGCGCGATGGGTGCTGTTTGGCATGGCGGCGGGGGGAACGGCATCGGCTGCCTGGAGCATCGTGCAGTTCGCCCGCAAGTACCGGCGGGCGGCGGAACTGGGTCAGCCCTTCTATGATTCCTACGTGGGGGCGCGCATCACCGGCTTCACCAGTCACTGGCAGACGTTTGCCGGAGATATGATGCTCGCGTTCTTCATCGTGCTCACAGGTCTCATGGTGGTGCGGGAGTGGCGCCAGCGGAGGTTGTGGCTGGCGGCGGGGCTTGGTTCGCTCTGCCTGCTGGGCCTGGCATTGCTGCTGGGATTCACGCGTAGCATCTGGCCGGCGACGGCAGCGGGAGTGCTAGTCCTGCTCTGGCACTGGCGTCCGCTGGCGGTACTGATTCTGCCGGTGCTCGCCGGCGCCGTGGTGACGCTGGCGCCAGAACCGCTCCATAGCCGAATCGAATCGGCCTGGAAACCGAACGCGCGGCTGGACTCCAACGAGCACCGCGCCGTGCTGCGGCGAACCGGCCTGGCCATGGTAGCCGCCCATCCTCTTCTTGGCGTGGGCCCAGAGCGCGTGGGTGCCCGCTTCGAGGAATACTATCCGCCAGACGCACCGCACCCGGTGCCCAGCGAATGGTATTCCAAACACCTCCACAACATCTACATTCACTTCGCGGCGGAGCGCGGCGTCCCGGCCATGTTGGCGCTGGTGGGATTTGTGTTGATGGCTTGGGGCCATATGCTGCGCGCCCTGCGGCGGGTGGGTGCCGGGAGGGACGATCGCCGCTTTGTACTGCTGGTGGCGGCGGCGGCGGCGCCGGGAATTCTGGTGGCTGGCTGGTGGGAGGTGAACCTGGGCGACAGTGAAGTGCTGGGCTGTTTTCTGGCTATCCTGGCGTGCGGGTTTGTGGCGGCGGCTGAGGAGGAGAGGACGTAGCAGCGGCGACTCACCGAACTACGTGAGCCGGCTTGCCGGCCAGCCAATTCGAAAGATTGTCCTGCTGGTGGCGGCTGTGGCTGTACCGGCATTTTCGCGGCTGGCTGGTGGGAAGTGAATCCGGTTTTGTGGCGGCAACTCACCCAACCACGTAGGTCGGCTTACCGGCCAGCCAATTCCAAACGTTGTCGATTGAAAGTTGGAGGCCGGCCTCGATCGTCTCTGGCGTCACACCGGCCGAGTGCGGCGTCAGCACCACGTTGGGGAGCCCTTTGAGTGGGGAATCGGCAGGCAGTGGCTCGACCGGGAATACATCGAGACCAGCCCCGGCAATGCGGCCGGTGACCAGGGCGGCCAGCAGCGCTCGCTCGTCCACCACCGCGCCGCGCGCCGTGTTGAGCAGGATCGCCGCCGGCTTCATCGCCTCGAATTGCGCGGCGCCGATCATGCCTGTTGTCTGGTCCGAGAGCCGTACGTGCAGGCTGACCACATCGCTGCGCCGATAGAGTTCGTCAAGCTCGACGTGCGCAAAGCCCAGTTCCGGCTTCCGGTGCATGGTCCAGGTAATGACGTTCATGCCGATCGCCTGGCCCAGTTTGGCAAACTGCCGGCCGATGGCGCCAAGCCCGATCACGCCCAGCGTCTTGCCATGCATCTGCGAGCCCTGAGCACGCGGCCACTCTCCGCGCCGCACGCTGGCGTCGACAGTCACAATGCGCCGCGCCACCGAGAGCATCAGCATGAGGCAGTGTTCGGCGATCGAGATGGCGGCAACCCCTGGCGTGTTAGTCACGGTGACGCCATGCCGGGCGGCTGCGGCCAAGTCCACGTTGTCGGTACCCGTGCCCCAGAGCGACAGCAGCTTCAGGCGCGGGCAGGCGGCGAAAACCTCGGCGGTGAAGCGCGAGGAAGAGCGGATGTTGATCACGATCCCGGCGTCGTGAATTCGTTCGATCAATGCGGCGCCCGGCAGCGTGCCCCAGTACCGCACGTCCGAGCGCTGCGAAAGAGCGGTGAAGGCAGCGCTGGCCGCCATCACCGCCGGCGTATCATCGGGAATGTGGATGATCGGGCGCGCAGTCATTCAGACTAGTTGGTCACGTCCTGCGTGTTGCTTTCGCCGCGCAAGGGCATGTACACTGCTTCCCAAGCCTTGTGGGCCGGGTGGTCGGTATAGGCGGCGAAGGCCTTGTCGTCCTTGAATTCCATGACGATGATGTCGGTCATTTCCGGAACCTGCACTTTGATCTTCTTGAACCAAAGCCGGGTGATGCCCGGGAAATCGGTCGCCATTTTCTTGGTGGCATCCACCACTTTGGCCTTGTCGGCGTCCGTGGTCCCCGGCTTGAAATGCAGGGTAATGATGTGTAGCACGCTCTTGGGCATCTCGGCCGCGCTGGCGGCGATGCTCAAACCGATGGAGAGAACAGCAAGTGTAAGAAACTTCATCTCTCCAGCGTACGCGTCCGGCAGGGTAAGATCAAGCGAGATGCGTATTTGGGGTGGACTGTTTTTGCTGGGCGGTCTCTTGCTGGCGGGTAACCGGCAAGACCTGGACCGCGACGGTGTTCCGGACAAGCTGGAGCAGGCGCTGCTGGAACGCTTCGCGCCGGAGCTGGTCTTAAGCGGCGAGGAATGCGACGGCCTGCCGGCTGAATTGACGGCTGGAACGCGCGATCCCGTAGTGCTGGCGCGTAACGGCGTCCTCTATGGGCAGGCTTTCCGCCAGCGCGGGCGCTTTATTGAGCTGCACTATTTTCATCTGTGGGGGCGCGATTGCGGCCGGGTGGGTCATGCGCTCGATGCCGAGCATGTGTCGGCGCTGATCGAGGCCGATCGACCCGATGCTCCGGCCAAACACTGGAAGGCCCGCTACTGGTATGCGGCCGGTCACGAAGGTACGGTTTGCGACCGCAGCCATGGTGCGCGCGCGGATGCCCTGCAGTCCGTGGACCGCGGGCCGAGGGTGTGGGTTTCGGCGGGTAAGCATGCCTCTTACCTTGATGAGGCGTGGTGCTCATGGGGCTGCGGCGCGGACCGGTGCGCGGTCAACGGACGCCGTTGGCGGCCCAGCCGCATCATCAACCTTGGTGAACGCGGAGCGCCTTTGAACGCTGCCACTTGGGTGGAGTCTCGCCGCTGGAATCTGGGAACGAAGCTCGGTAGCGATTTCACCTTGTCCTTACTGGCTGACCTGGATAAGTCCCGGGGCGTAATGCTACTGTGGCCGGCGCTGCGACCCGCGCAATCGGTGCTGATGGCGGGCGGCGAAGTGGGTGCGGCTCTGCGTTTGGCCGATAACGAAACCGGCGCAGCATTGGCTATGAGTATGGAGAAGACGGGCCGGGCCTTGAAGCGGTCAGCCGAAAGTGTGGCGCGATTCCTTGGCCGCGCCCACTGAGGCCGCCTATTTTGACAGACGCAGAATCTCGCTCCCGATCTTGGAGAACGCCATGCTGAGCTGCGCCGAACTGGGGGCGTACAAGTACAACCCTTCGGGAGCCGAGGCGTCAAAGGCGTTGCTGTCTTTGGTGTTGGCGATGCGCTTGAGGAGCTCATGTTCGGCCGCGCCTGCGCCGCCGAGGCCGACGACGTAGGTGGTGATGGGCATAGTGGGGTGCAGCACTTTGTCGCGGATACGCTTGGCAGCGTTGTCGACGGTGTTCACCGCCGCGTTTTCAATGTTGGAGGCGGTTATCTTCACTTTGCCGGCATAGGGATGCCCGGACGGATATTTGTCGACAGTCTTGTAACCGGACATGGAATTTCCGTAGACATCGTTATCCGGGTAGTAAGCGATGTCGTAGACCGTGTAGGGCGAGTATCCCCGATAGCGGCAATCGTCGGAAGTGCTCTTGGCCGCGCCTGAGTAGCCCACCGGATTGGTCACCGCGCTCCGCTCTTCGCTGACCGGCATGGCTGCCGCGTCGGGTTTGTAGAGTCCGTCGATCCACGTCCCGCCGGCGATCGTACCCAGATACTTCTGCGTGGTTGGGTTCCAGGAACTGGAGGTGTATGGGACGTTGTGCTCCCAGTCATAGCAGCGGCTGAATGCGGAGGACTCCGGCGTCGATTGGGTCTTCACGTTGAACTCCGCCGTCACCGTGTTGGGCTGGCCATCGGTAAAGAATACGATTACATTGAAAGCCCCGGGCTCATTGATGTTTACCAGTTGGGTATACCCCTGCCAAAGCGCCTGCGCCGAACCGGTCCAACCACTACAGCCACCCGGATACAGTTTGTCGATCTGCTCCGTCAATTTCGGAGACTGCTTGAAGTTCTTCGTGGGTGCGTAGTCCAGGCGATAGGCCCCGCCGAAAGTGATCATGCCCATCCGGTCACGCTGATTGGCAAAGAGGCCGGTGAAGGCCGTCGCCGCCCCCTCCAGATCATCGCAGGCTCCGGCCGCTTGGAGCGAGCCGGATCTATCCAGCACCATCATCACGTTGACGTCCCGCCGTGAGGCAGCCCCGGTGGCCGTCACGTGGGTGCGAGGGACCCCCAGCATCTGCATGAAGTAGACAGGAGCGGCGGCTGAGCCGGTCACCGTTACCGTTCGCACCTGGCTCACCGATTCGTCAACCGTCACCGTCAAGTGACCGTCATTGGTCTCCAAGGTTCCAACCGGAAAGTTGGCGTTGTAGAACGCCTGGGCCCGGGCCGAAGCGGTTGCCTCCTGGTCTGCCAGTGTCACGCCGACCGCTAAACTCCGCGCGGCTGCCAGCGCCGCCGCGTCACAGGCCATTGTCAACCGCGCCCGCACCGCGTACATGATGCCGACGTCGATGACCAGGCCCACCATAGGCAAGATGATCGTCAGCATCAAGGCGGTCAGAATCAAGGCGAATCCACGTTGGCGTCGACGGCCATTCTGGATGCGCGAAAGCGAACCGTGGTCTTCCACAGATTGCTCTTCGACCCGAAGAGCAATCCCAATAGAAAATCTTTCGCAGCCCGGCGAGCCTATCTACTTGGACAGGCGCAGCACCTCGCCGCCGATCTTCTGAAAGGCGCTGGTGAGTTGACCCGCATTGGGGGCAAACACGTAGGTGCCCGTCGGCGCATTGGAGTTGAAACTCGTACTATCGGTGGTATTGGCGATCCGTTTGAGCAGTTCATGTTCGGCCGCGCCGGCGCCGCCGAGGCCGATCACGTACAACTGAACCGGCAACGCAGGATTCAGTTCCTTGTTCCGGATGCGGGCCGCCGCATTGTCTACGGCATTGATGGCCGCATTCACGCGAGTCTGGTCCAGATCCGGGCGCAGGAATCCGTCATAGGCGCCACCGCTGATCAGATCCACCGGCTTGTAGCCGGTGTTGGTCCGGCTTCCATAGAGGTCCGTCGTCGGGTAGTAAGCGATATCCTGGGCGGCGTTGCCACTGGAGAGGTAGAAGCAATCCTGGCCCACCGGCTTGGCCGGGCCGGCGTAGCCGTTTGGAATATCCACCCGGGCTGGCTGGGCGGTCGCAGGCATCGGCGGGGCCAAATGAGAGCGGATGCCGTCACCGTTCTGGAAGACCCAACCGCGATAGCTCTGATTCACCGGATTCCACGCCGCGTTGGACTCGGGAACATTGTTCTGCCAGTCCCAACACCGGCTGCGCGAGCCTGGGCCGGTGGGATCGATGCGTACCTTCCAATCCGCCGTGATCGCGTTGGGCTGGCCGTCCGTAAAGAAGACGATGATGTTGAGTGCGCCCGGTTCGGCTATTTTCTCAAGCTCCTTGTAGCCCTGCCAGAGCCCCTGCGCAGATCCGGTGGTGCCGGTGCAGCCCCCGGGAAACAGCTTGTCCAATTCTTCGGAGGCCGCCGGTGATTGTTTGAAATACTTGGTGAGCGGGTAGTCTACCCGATAGTTACCGCCGAAGGTGAGAAACCCTACGCGATCCCGGCCGTTGGCAAACATGTTCACGAAGACCGAGGCCGCCTCTTCCAGGTCATCGCAAGCTCCGGCGGTCTCGAGCGAACCGGACCGGTCAATCACCATCATCACGTTGACGTCGCGTCGCGAGGCCTCGCCCACGGCGCCGACAATCGTGCGATTGGAACCGAGCATCTGCATGAAATAGACCGGCGCGGCCGCCGAACCTTCCACACGGATCGTGCGCACCTTGGCCTCGGTCTCCATCAGCGTGACGTTAACCGTACGGTCCGCGGATTCCAACGTACCCAGCGGGAAATTGGCCTTGAAAAAGGTTTCGGCGCGGTTGCGCGCGGCGGCCTCCTGGTCTGCCAGGGCCGTCCCGGTGGACAGGCTCCGGGCTGCTGACAACGCTGCGGCGTCGCAGGCCGCCGTCAGGCGAGCCTTGATCGAATACATCACGCCCACGTCGATCACCAGTCCGACCAAGGGAATGATCCAAACCAGCATCAGCGCGCTCAATATGACGGCAAAGCCGCGGCGTTGGCCACGGTGCAGCCGATTTCTATTCAACATATGGGAATCTCCCTCTCCTGGCGGATACCCGCGGTTTTCCAATTCCCGTCCCCATCCGGAACAACAGCAAAGGAGGCGATGCCCTTTAGAACACCGCTCTGGCGTAGACACCCTCGGCCGTCTGCGTGTAGCCTTGTTTCAAGCTCCAGTCCGGGGTTTTGAAATACGATTCGACAATATAAGCCGTCTCACCGGCCAGCATCCCTGGCAGCAACGTTTCGGTGGCGGCCGTGATCAGGCTGCCCTGAGTCAGATAATTGGCCGGAAGAATGTCGCCCATCTTGAGGCCCGACGCGACGTCGGGCCCGGTGAGAACCAAGCCCGCCGGCGGCGTGCCGATCGTGCTGGTCTTGAGCGAAGAATCCCCGATGGTGTGACGCTGCACGATCACCGCCCGGCCCCAGTTAGGACAACTGCCCTGAGCCAAGCCGCCGGCCAAGCACTGATCGTCACCCAGGTACATCACCTTGGTGAGAATCACGATGCCGTTGCCGCCCGTCTTCGTCATGCCCATGCCCAATGCCATGCGGACGACGACTTCCTTGCTGGCGTCGAGCGAAAAGTCCAATTGCCGGACATACATGTGGCCGGCGTCGCGCGCAATCTGCGCTACCTGCAGGTTGTAGCCAAGGCTCAAGCCCAGATTGATGGTGCCCAAAAACAAGGGCACCAGAAAGATGGCCACCAGCCCGAACTCGATAATCGTATTTCCGCGGCGGCTGCGGCGCCGGAGTCTGCTTAAGTTCATCTGCATGGGGGTGTTCCTCCCGCTCCCAACCCCTCCATCCGGTCCGCACTGCGCACGTTGATGTTCAACGGCGCCGAGCTCCAGTAGATGGGAGCCAGCCATTTGTACTCATATCCTTCGACCGCCACCTCGACAATGTTCCCTGGCGCGTTGCCGACGCCCGGGCCGAATTCAGTGAACTGGCCGGGGTTGTTCTCGTCGATCAGGAAGTAGCGAACCTTCACCTTAGCTGCTCCCTCTGAGCCCGCTAGAAAGCCCATGGCCGACTGCTGGACCCTCTCGGTGATCGAGGCGTCCTGGCACTTACTGCCCGACGTGCCGTAGGTGACCGCATACCGGACCCCCTCGCGCACCGAATGTTGCAACGTCGAACGGATAAAGATGGCCAGCCCGAAATCGATGATCGAAAACAGTAGTCCAAAGAGCGGCACCGCGACGATCGCCATCTCGAGCAGCGCGTTGCCGCGACGGCGTTTGCCTCTTGGCCTTAGCCCGGGCAATGTCATTTGGATCCTCCTCCAAAATACGTGCCAGCCAGTGTGGCATCGAGTCCGAGCGCGCGCTTCCAGCATTCGGTGGCTTCCTTGCGGCGGCCCATCCGGTCCAGCACATGTCCCAGATTGAGGAGAGCTTCCGGAAAACGCGGCCGTTCTTTGAGCGCTTCACAGTAAAAGCGCAACGCGTCTTCCATCCGGCCCTGGCGCTCCAGCACCACGCCGAGGTTGTAGGTGACGTCGGGGAGCGATTCACCGGCGGCGGCCAGTTTGCGCCGCAATACCAGCGCCTTTTCCCACGCTCCGGTTTCGAGGGCGACGGTGGTGAGACCAACGATCGCCTCGCGGCAATCCGGCTCCCGGCTATAGATTCTCTGGAAGGCTTCGCCGGCTTCAAGAAGCCGCCCAAGACGCAGCATCGCCAGGCCCCGATTGAGTTCGGCCTCTTTCCAGTCCGGCCGCAATTCCAGGCTGCGTTCAAAGGCCTGCGCCGCGCCCGGCCAGTCTTCCCGTTGATAGCGCGCCGTGCCCAGACGGAACCAGACATCTTCGTTGTCAAAGCCGGTTTCGACGAGGCGCTGAAAGAGCGCTTCGGCATCGTCCCAAGCTTCCAGGCGCTCGGAGAGCAGCCCCAGATTCCACAGCGCGCGGTCATTGACCGGATCCAGCGCCAACGCGCCCTGATAGGCCTCGCGGGCGCCATAGTTGTCGGCGCGCAACTCGCGCACCAGACCGAGGTTGAGCAGGGCCCGCGCATCGTCCGGCCGCAGCCGGAATGCCTGCTCATAAGCCGGCTCGGCTTCGTCGAAATTCTTGCGGCGGTGATGTGCGACGGCCAGGTTAAACCATGCCTCGTAGTGATCCGGCTTCATCGCGATCAACTGACGGCAATGCCGGATCGCCGACGGATAGTCCTCCAGCGCCATGGCTGCGGCGGCCATGCCTTCACAAACCAACGCATCCTGCGGCACCTCGGCCAGCAGGGCCACCTCACGCTCCAGCCCCTCGGCGTTGCCGTCGTCGTCCAGTTCGGCTCCGTCCGCATCGGTCTCGCCCGGACCAAGCCCGGCCAGAATTTCGTCAAGCGCGGAATCGAGATCGAAGCCTGACTCTTCCGGACGCGCCGCCGGTTTTCCTGCCGCCACAACGTTTGCTAGCCCCATACTCCTCCTCGTGCCGAACCGAACTGGCACATGACCGGTTCGAGCATCGGCTCGGCGGCCTCACACTGTAGATCCAAATCACGGTGAACAAAGCCGCGCGAAGGCGCCAGGCCAGCCGATCCGGCGGCGGGGCGGCGCGCGGCCACCGGCCCCCATTCGGCGGCGCGTGGCGGCCCAGGTTCCTGCGCCCGCAAATGGTCCAGCGACAGCCGGAACGTGGCGGCTTCTTCACTGCCACGTAGCAAGACCCATTTGGTGCCGGGCCGTTCGAGGCCACCCAGTTCCAAGTACCGGTCCGAAGTGGATGCAGGGTCGGCCGGGCGCTCCGGAATGCGAGGCCGGGCAGGTGGCGCCTGTTCCGGTTCGGCCAACCGGCCGGACAACTCGGCGGCCACAATAGCGGGCTCAATCCACGGTTCCGGTAACGGTACCGTGGGCTGCAGTTGACCGGCCCGGCCGGTTGGCGCCGCCGGAACCCGATGTTCTGGCACCAAAGCTTTGGATTGGACCAAAAGGTGCAGAGCCTCAACCGGCCGTTGCCCGCCGGCGCCCTCGATGGGCTGCAACCAAGCCTGATTCCATTCCTGCTCAGGAGCCAACTCCAGCACAGGCAACACGGCCGGCGGCAGCGCAAGGGGCCGCAGCGGGGCCCGCGGAATGGCAATAGAAAGCTGCTCGGGGCTGACCGGACGCGTGTCAACTTCGCCAACGCTGGCCGGCAGTTCAAATGGCGCCTTGATCCAGATCGGGCCGCGCCTGGCAAGCCCACGCGCGCACCCTTCAGTCAATCCGCGCCACTCAAGCGGCTCCGCCAGTTTTGGCGCCGCCGCGTGATTCAACAACCCGATTTCGATGTCACGCAACGGTGTCCGTGTCCGGTCTGACTGCCGCGCGGCTTTGAC